>NC_007645.1:6675000-6975000 GCF_000012985.1 Hahella chejuensis KCTC 2396
GCCATTCAACGGCGAACTTGCGCCGTCGCCCTGAATCGCGCTGATCAAAGTGGCGGGATCTCCGCACTCGCCGATTTCACCGGGTTCGCCGCCCGGATCGGTGGGACCGTCGCCATAGGAACCCAGGCCGTCAAAGGTGTCGTTGGCATAACCGTCCCATTGCAGGGTGGGGTCGTAGGCGTCGTAGGGGTCGTTGTCGCCGGCTTCCACGTCGGATTTACGACGCATCGTGTTATTGGCGGTGCTGACGTCGCCGCTGCCCCACTCACTGCCGGGGTCCACGCCGATCTGGCCAATGGAGTCCACCGCTGCGCCGCCTTTCAGCAACAGGATGGCGTCATCGCCGTTGAAAAAGCCGCCGCCGCTGGTTAGATCCGCCTGCGTCAGAATCGCCGGATCGGCGCTGCTGTGTGCGATGACGTAGACGTCTCCCGCCGCCAGGGTTCCACTGAGATTCAACGTCACGCCCGCACTGGAGGAGCCGTTAAAATACATCTGCACTTCATAGGCGCTCAGGTCAACGTCGGCGCTGGTTCCGTTATAGATTTCCAATGCTTTGTTGTTGCTGGAGCCTTCCACATACTCAGAGAAAAAGAGGTCCGCCGCTGCGTGGACCGCGCCGGTATGGAGCATCGCCATGCCCAATAACAGCGCGGATACCCTGAACCTTGGCTTGGTAGTCATGTTTGTTCCCTTTTTACTTTATTTATTATCGAGTTATCCCCACCCGTTTTCTCTAACGGGCAGGCTTAGTCTAGCTTATCGGCGGACGCTGATTATGCGATCTGATCCGGATTCCGGATATTTACCTTGAGACGCGGACGCAGATAGTTGCGACCGTCAGGCGCTCCAGCCTGGAAATCATCGAACCGTCGGGGAGGAAGTCGTTTCCGGGAAAACCTGTCTAATGAAACAGGAAACCGGTGACAGGTTTACGCGAAACAGATGACAAAAATGTGACGAACTATCTGGAAAATCAGAGGATTAAGAGAGATATGATTAGAGCTGCGGGCAGGAAGAAGGTGACGGACGAGGGAAGCTAAGGACGGCCTGGCCGTCCCCTATAACGCATACTCCTGATAAAGACGGTTGGCCACGCCATGCATGACGCCATGACGGGCGGCCAGACGTTTGCGGTCCTTGTCGTAACCGCCGCCGATAACGCAGGCCACCGGGACGCCGCGCTCCAGGCACTGACGGATGACATACTCATCCCGCTCCGCGATATCCGCGTCTTTGAGATGCAAATGCCCCAGCACATCATCGTCGTGCACGTCGACGCCGGCGTCGTACAGCACAAAGTCCGGCTGGGTCAGGTCAAAGATATAAGGCAGCCAGTGCTCCATGGTTTGCATGTAGGCGCGGCCGTCGGAGCCCCGGTCCAGCTCAATATCGAAATCACTGTGCGCCTTGCGATAGGGAAAGTTCTGCCGACAGTGAAAGGAGCAGGTGAAGATATCCGGATCGTCCGTGAGGATGCGCGCCGTGCCGTCACCCTGATGCACATCGCAGTCGATGATCAGCACCCGCGACGCCTCGCCTCCGCGCACCAGCACTCGCGCCGCCACCGCCAGATCATTGAACACGCAAAAGCCGCTGCCGTGATCATAATGCGCATGATGGGTGCCGCCCGCCAGGTGCGCCACCAAGCCGTATTTCAACGCCAGTCGCGCGGTCAGCAAGGTGCCGCCCACCGCCCGGAAAGTCCGCGTGCAGACGCCTTCCGACCAGGGCAAACCGATCTGACGCATGTGTTTGGCGGACAGTTCTCCGTGGCGAAAATCGCGCACGTAATCCGCGCAGTGCGCCAGGGCGATGTCTTCCTGGGTCGCCGCTTCCGGCGTAAACAGGTTGGCGTCCGTCAGCACGCCCTCCGCGCGCAGGAACTCCGCCAACAGGCGGAACTTTTCCATGGGGAAACGGTGACCGGCGGGAATTTCAGGACTGTATTCGGGGTGATAAACCAGCGGAACCTTTGCCATACAACCAATATCATCTCTTACGGGCGGCGCATGCGCCCAAACTCTTAATCAGGCAGCCAAATAGCTTCCTTCTATTTGTCTGCAACGACAGGGCCTGCACAGGTCAGGCCCTGTCTCCTGCGGATTGTCGCCGCGCAGGCGCATCCATGCGCCTGATGATTAACATGCCAATACCATTGCCATATTAATAGCTTGAAACACCCTCGTCCTTCCCCCATCTAGCATGGAGTTCAAACATTCAGGGCGATAAAGAAATGAGCGATACATTACAGGTTGTCTGTCCCCATTGCGACACCACCAACCGGGTTCCCGCAGCCAAACTCACCGCTGGCGGCAAATGCGGCCGCTGCAAACACCCCTTGTTCGCAGGACATCCCGTCGCCCTCGGACAGAATAACTTCGGCAAGCACCTGCAGGCCAGCGACCTGCCCCTGCTGGTGGACTTCTGGGCGCCCTGGTGCGGCCCCTGCAAAATGTTCGCGCCGATTTTCGAGCAGGCCGCCGCGCAATTGGAGCCTGCCGTGCGTTGCGTGAAAGTGGATACGGAGAGCAACCCGCAACTGGCTCAACAATTCCAGATCCGCAGCATCCCCACCCTGGCGATCTTCAAAAAAGGCGTGGAAGTCGCCCGCATTTCCGGAGCGCTGCAGGGTCCGCAACTGGTCCAATGGGTTCGGGAGAATTTGTAAAGCCCTTTCTTTTATCCCCGCTCCTGTTGTCGACGGGAGCGCTACTTGTCCATCAACGACGCATGATTTCTGTATGAGTAGATTTGCCAGCGACAGAAGAGAAAGCTTGGCTTAAACATTCTGATTCATACGTTCACTCTACCGGGTAACAGGAAGGGGTTTCTGAGAGCTCTTTTCCTGGTGCTGCTGGCTTTTCTTTTTTGCCCATTCAGCAGCTTCACGCCCTAAGCGCTCCAGTCCCTCAGTCGTATCCAGCTCCCGCGCCCATTGCTCCATTTGAAACTCAGTCAGAGCATTTTTAGACTTCTTTTTAGCCTCTTTCGTATCCGCCATTAGCCCCCCCAATAACAACACTACTTGCGTTCTCACATCTTATACCAGTGATCCTTTGAAGCGTAACCCGGACTTTCAGGCTATTAATCTAGACGCCAATTCGAATTTTGCTGGCTAAGTTTTTTAGTTCGTAGTCCAGCAGAGAGGTAGCGTCTTCGCCTCCTGAATCTGAAAAAAACCGCCTGTCTAACTATTGATCTAACTGGTCAAAAAATATTTCTTTTTTCATATTTCTGAAAAATCAATCAGTTATATTTCCTCGTAAAAAAATACGGAATATTTTGACGCATTTCATAAAAAGTCAGCGCTTACTATTGCATTGTCCCGCGGGAACGCATATCCAATGTTTGCCGGCTGTTTTATCGTCAGCGCACATTGAGAAACTAAACTAATAAGAAGAACACAGAGTCGTGACTACCAAAAATATTATCTGGATGGTTGCCGTTCTATCGATATGTCTGTCTAGCAAAGGATGGTCTATGTCTATTTTCGATATCGGAAAGGTCTGTCTCGCTTCAGAAATGTCGGCCGTCGTCACCCTCAACGGCGAGCCTGTCGCCGACGCGCAGGTGCAGCGCACGCTGACCTGGGGGAGCGATGAAACCGCGGTTGAAGAAACCGCCACCGACGCTCAGGGCCGCTTCCAATTTCCCGCTTATTATTCCCGCACTGTATCCAAATACTTACCTGGTCAACCCGTCATCCATCAAAGAATGATCATTCGTCATGACGGTCAGGAATATCTCGCCTGGACGACCAGCAAATTAAGTTTCGATGAAGATTCCGAACTCGGCAAAGGCGTCAAGATTCGTCTTAAGTGCGACCTCGCCGACGAGGAGTCCGTCAAGGAAGGTCGCTCCTATGTAGTCAAGGGCATATGCCAATTGGAATGACCGAATAACCAAAACAAAAGCAGTCATTACAGGGGAAATCAGTCGTGGCAGTTCTAACTCCATCTGAGGCGGCGTACGCTGCAGAGCGTTCGTACCGCATCATTCATGAACGAGACGTCAGTCTTTTCGGCAGCAAACTGGCGGATAAGTTCGCTCTCACCAATGAGTCGCGCTTCGAAGGCGTCGCCGGCGCGTCCATTTTCAAATATCAATCTGGATTCGGTCTCGCCGCCCGGGGGGTGAGCGATATCTGCAACGAGTTCCGCGACGACGCGTTTATCGTCACTCGCGGCACTGACGCCACCAACTTCCGGGATATTCTGACCGACGCGCATACGTCCGTGCAGCGCTCCAGCAGCGGCAACTTCGTGCATACGGGGTTCAACACCACTTTCAAATCCTTCGAACAGGATATGCGCAATTTCTTCCGCGGCTACAATCCGCGGCGGGTGCATTGCGTAGGTCACAGCCTGGGCGGCGCACTGGCGTCACTGATCTCGGAGTGGCTGGTGGAGAACAACGTGGCGGAACCGGTGCTGTACACCTTCGGCAGTCCACGGGTAGGCTCGTCCGGCTTCGCCTCCAACCTCACCCGCCAGGTGAACGCCGCGAATATCTATCGCGTCGCCCACAGTACGGACCCGGTGCCCTGGATACCGACCTGGCCGTTCTATCATGTGCCCACCCCCGGAACGGAATGCTTCATCGACTGCGGGATGAACTTCGCCTCCAAGAACCACTTGATGGATCACTATATTGATTCGGTGGAAGGCAAGACCTGGGAATCCCTGAAAGTCAGACAACCCGGCGCCAGCCTGACGGACGATGTGGAGAAGTGGCTGAAATCGGATGGTCCCATCTCCTTCACCGTCAACTCCTTCAAAATGATCAACAAAGCGCTGATCTGGGTATTGAAGAAAGTGCTGCACGGCGCAGGTATCGTAATCAACGTCGCTCTGGCGGCGGGGCTGACCGTCATGGATCAGTTGGCGATGCTGCTGGAACAGGCGGTGCGCATGGGTAAAGAGATGGCGGGACTGGTGGAGCGCCTGATTCTGAAGATGCTCAACGCGGTGGGTTACGCCATTTCCAAGGTGGAAAGCATCACCGTGAACTTCCTGCGCTGGACCCTGAAGGTATTCACCTCCTTCATGTACAACCTGGCCCGCAGAGCGGCGGACGCGGTTCGCCTGAGACGCTAATCCGTCTGCGTCAGAGATGCGTCCGTCCCTATGGGCGGGCGCGTTAACGCATACAGGCTGGCGTCCACTTTGCCGGCGTTGGCGTAGATGCGCAGGTTACCGCCCATGGCGTTTACTTCTGTGTTGGTGGGATTCTGGTACACGGCCGCGCGAAACTGTGGGTATTGAATATCCGGGGCGTTAAAGAGCTTGTGGCGAAGACAGAATTCGAACAATCCGGGAAGAGTAAAGACCAGCTCATTCCCTTCCTCCCGCAGCGCGCCGTCAAACTCCGCAATCCAGCCGGACAGCATCGCATCTGCATGCAGATAGCGGCGAAATACCGCCAAAATGTCAGAAAATAAGGTCATTTTCTCTCCTTTTCTCCCTCATTCTTTCTATGTCCGCCAAAGACGCTCTGTTCCTCCCCCGCACTCCTCCGACGAATCCCCGACGACGAAGGAGCAGACCTGTCGTTTTTGGGGCTATTCTGCCTGGACGACGGTTGTTTGTCCGTCGCTAATAATAAATCCATCATCCCTTTTACCTTCAGGCGGTATCCCTATGTCCAAGTCCGTATTGGTCGTCGGCGGCGCGTCCCTCAACACCCTGATTCATTTGGATAACTTCCCGCAACCCCAGCCTCAGACCCTGCTCGCCAAAGGCAGCTATCAGGCGGTCGGCGGCACTGGCGCCGGCAAGGCGTTCAACCTCAAGCAGCTGGGCATGGATGTGCGACTGCATATGCTTCTCGGTAAAGACGAAGCCGGCCACGCCATTCTGCGGGAATGCCGTCGTCGCGACCTGCCCTGCATCGTTGAACTGATCGATCAACCCACGGAACAGCACACCAACCTGATGGCCGCCGACGGCGGACGCATTTCCATCTTCACCCATCCCTCCGCAGACGAGGCGCCGCTGCATTGGAGCGAACTGGACCCGGCGCTGAAACAATGCGACATCGCCGCCGTCAGCATTCTCAACTATACCCGGCCGGTGTTGGCGCGGGCGCGGGAGTTAGGCAAGCCGCTATGGATCGACCTGCACGACTACGACGGCGTCAACCCGCATCATGAAGAGTTCATTCAAGCAGCGGATGCGCTGTTTCTGTCCAGCGACAATCTTCCGGATTACCGTCCTTTCATGGCGCAGCAAGTGGCCGCAGGCAAGGATTTTGTCGTCTGTACTCACGGGGCGCGCGGCAGTACCGCCCTGGATGCGGCGGGGAACTGGTATGAGCAAGATATTGCAGAAGGCTTTGAGCTGGTGGACAGCAACGGCGCCGGAGACGCGTTTTTCAGCGGCTTTCTCTACGCCTACTCTCAGGGCTGGGACATGAATCGTCGGTTACGGGCGGGAACCCTGGCGGCGGCGTTTTGCATTACGTCCACCCAACTGGCGTCGGACCTGCTCTCAGCGGCGGCGCTGGAGCAGGACCATCTATCCGCGCAGGATCAGAACTGAGCTTTCAGAGACAGATAATAGCGACGTCCGTCTTCATTGATTTCATAGCTCTGCTCGCGATCCACCTGTTTGTCCGCCAGGTTCAGCACGCCAGCGCCGACGGAGAAATGCTCGTTGATCGCGTACAGAGATTGCAGATCGAAGGTGGCGTATTCCGGCAGCTTGATCAGCTCGGACCCATCGCGGGAAATGTAGGCGTACTGCTCTCCCACATAATTGCCGGTCAGCCCCAGATCCCACTGATCGCTGACGGACCAGCCCAGTTTCACCGTCCCGGAGTGACGCGGACGATACAGCAGGGGTTTGGCGTCCTGCCCCGCGCTGATGTCCTTGGCGTCCAGGTAGGTGTAGCTGGCGCGCACATCCAGGTCGGCGGTCAGGTTGTAGCGGAATGAGGCCTCAACGCCTTCGGTCTTCACTTTGCTGACGTTCTGGTAGGCGAATATCGGGCGCCCGTCGGGCAGGAAGCCGACAAAGTTATCGAAGGTCGGGGCCAGATCCGGATCGCGGGTGCGGCTGGAAATGTCGATCATGTCCTCGATATCGTTGCGGAAGACGGTGAGCGAGCCGCCCCACTCTGAATAGTCGAAGCGCACGCCGATTTCCTTGCTTTCGCTGGTTTCCGGCTTCAGTTCGTCGGAGCCGACGATATAGCATCCCGCCGTGGCGCTGCCGCAGGAGGCGGAGCCCCAATTGGGACTGTTCTGCAGCAACGTAGGCGCGCGAAACGCCTTGCCCCAACCGCCTTTCACGCTGATTTCATCGTTCAGCAGATACACCAGATACGCCCGTGGGCTGTTGTGGTTGCCGAAGTTTTCGTGGTGATCCAGACGGTTGCCCAAAGTCAGCAACAGGTCGTCGCGCAACATGAACTCGTCTTCAATGAACAGCGCCTGTTGTCTGACGTCAGTGGAGTCGGACTCGCCGAAGGAATCCGTCCCCGGTCTGCCCGTCAGCGTGGAAGGATCTTTCAGTTTTTGATAGCGCGCTTCCGCCCCCAAGGTCAGGGTTTGCGCCCAGGCGTCGATGGGCAGCGTCACGCGGCCGTCGATGCTGGCGTTGTGCGCCTTGTTGGGGTTGGTCTGGCCGCCGATATTGCCGGTGTTGTTCTCGATGCGGTCGCCATACACCTTGATTTCAGTATCGCCGAAACTCCATTTGCCTTTGTGGGTCAGCGCCACACCGAGGCGGTCGAGATCCTGTTCATCGTGCTCCCGGGAGGAGCTTTCCAGCGCCAGACTGACGTTCTGCGTATCGCTGGCGGCCCAGGTCAGTTCGCCGTTCAGCGCGTGGTTGTCGTTCTTGGCGAACCCTTCCAGCGGTTCGCCGCCGCTCTCCGGGTCTGGATTCACTTCGCCATCGGCCTCGCGGCGATCCACACTGCCGAATAGCTTCACGCCCAGGCTTTTCTCCGCCAGCGGACCGCTGACATAAAAGCCCAGCTTGCGGCTGTCGCCGGCGGCGCTGTCTTCCTGCACGACCGTATCCACGGTGACGGAGCCATGCCACTGTTCGCTCACCGGTTTGGTGATGATGTTAATCACCCCGCCGATAGCGTCGGAGCCATACAGCGAAGACATGGGACCACGAATCACTTCGACTCTGTCGATGGCTTCGACGGGTATCCAGCCGGTGTCGAAGTCATTGCCGCGAAACACCGCCGAGGTGCTGTCCACGCGACGCCCGTCGATCAGCATCAACACATAGGCGCGATCCAGGCCGCGCAGTTGCAGGGTGCGGCGGTTAGTGGCTCCGCTGACGGTGACGCCTTCGATCTCCCCCAACGCATCCACCAGATCATGCACCGGTTTCGCCTGCAGTTCCTCACCACTGATAACACTGACGCTGGCCGGCGCTGTCGCTTCATCCTGGCCTTTGCCGGAGGCGGTCACCACCACCGGCTGCAATACCTGGACACCCTCCCGGGATTCCGCCGCGGTGGCGGAAGCGGCGGCGAGACCACAGGTTCCGAACAACGCTAAAGAGCGAACGAGCATACGATGCGAACTGTTTTTCATGACTGCTGCTACCGATAAAAAAACTGAAATGAAATATTGCGAAGAAACCAGCGCCGGGGCGCGTCTTCGGGGGTGGCGTCGGAATGACAGCGAGGGTCAGGCGTTATCCAAGTCTGGAAATGAGTCAGGAGTCCGCTGCGAGCATGCATACAAGTGTGCGTCGCGGATGACGGCGCGCTGTCCTTACGAGCGGGGCCAGACTATTGCAAATGAGAATCATTGTCAAATGACAAAAAATCGTCTTATCTGTAGAATCTTTTCTCCGTATAACAAGCGACTACAGCCGCCTGACCCTATTCAAAGTAACCACAAGGCATATAAACGATTCGTGAACCACCGCGACTCTTCTCTCCCTGTCCACGAGCCCGCCACCGAGGCCCTGGCGTCATTGCTGACGCAATACCAGGTTGTCGGGATCGGCGACGCCCATGGCGTGGAGGCCGTGCTGCAGTGGCTTACCGACAGTCTGAATCGTCCCGACATCGCGCCCTTGCTGGATACCATCGTGGTGGAATTCGCCGCCGGTCGGCGCCAGTCGCTGCTGGATGATTATCTGCTCGGCGCGCCGGGACTTGAGGACAAGATCGACGCTGTTTGCCACGATACTCTGTATTTTTGCGCCTGGTTCGCCGATGTTTACCGAAGATTTTTTCAGGCGCTGCGACGCATCAATCAACGGCTGTCGCAATCCCGCCTCCGGGTCCTGGCGGCGGACCCGCCCTTCGACTGGCGCGCCGTCGACGCCGGGCGCCAATGGCGAGAGGCCAATCACAGCCGGGAAGCTCATTACCAGGATTTGATTGAGCGGGAGATCATCGTCCCCAACCGACGCGCGCTGCTGGTCTTCGGGGCGTTTCATCTGCTGCGCAATTGTCCTGGGGGCAGCCTGCAGGCATTGAACGGGCCGCCCCTGGCCAGTCGTCTGCGCGGCGTCGATCCCACACAGTGTTTCTACCTCTGGCCCCACTTTGGTCATCGGCCGGAGGTCGATGCGGTAAGGGAACTTGAAGGTTGGTCTGCGCCAGCGCTGGTGCGCACCGAGTTCAGCGAGCTTGGCGCTCTGCCGTTTGGCGCGCTCAGCAACCGGGCTCCCTCTCTCGTCGAGCGACCTGTGCGGGAACTGTTCGACGGCTACCTGTTTCTCGGCTCGGTCCGTAAGCACACCCACCTCCCTCGTCAGAAAGACGATCCGGGCTGGCTGGCTGAAATGCGCCGCCGCGCCAACCTGCCGCCAACCCCACATCGCGAGCGTTTTTTAAACGCCATCGCCGCAACATAGACCAATCCAGTAACGCTTTTTCAGCCACACTCTGTCCAGTAATCCTAGTCGTCGGTGATGATTGATCGCGACTAACGAACTATTGCAAACAAGAATCAATATCAAATAACATTGATTTTCTTTACGCGAATTTGCGCGAAGCACGGACAATCCGTCCGCACCCTATGCGACGCGCGCCGCTCCCTTCCGGCGGTACATAAACCAAACCCGAACTTGTCATTTTCCACTTCATGGGACAAGAAAATTTCTCTTCAAATGAGAATTATTTTCATTTAGATTATATTTTACATTTCTTAACGCGGGGCGGCTCACCGGTTCTGAGGAGCAGCCTGTCTGATAACCAGTCACCTAAGGAGCAGGCATGAATGACTTGACGTTGCATCTGGAACCACAGGCGGATGATCAAGCGTTTCTCCAATTGCTGAAAAAACATCTGACGGAAACTCCTTTTTTCTTCTCCTCACCCCGGCAAACCCTGATGACCGCCGGCGTTTTCGCCCGCCTGGGCGCTGGAGATCTGAATGAAGCCATCCCCGCCGCCCTGCGCGAGGCCAGGGAACAAGGAATCGAAGATCCCATGGTGGTCGGCGCCGCTCCTTTCCTGCCTGGGGAAGCGCCAATGCTGACGGTTCCTACCCGGTCCTGGCGGCGTCGTGACGTGGTTTCCGGACGCACCGGCGTCATCACCGATTTCGGTTCTTATGAGGCGAAGGAAGTACCATCCGGCGCGGGCTACAAGCAAAGCGTGAACAGTGCGCTGGAACATATCCGCCGCGGCGACATCAGCAAGGTGGTGCTGGCGCGCTCCCTGGAGCTGCGCGCCGACCGTCCTATCGACATCGTGCAGTTACTCACCAATCTGCGCCGCGCCAACCCAAAGGGGTATAACTTCGCCGCCAATCTGGCGGATGCGGCGCATCCCCGACGCTTTCTGGTAGGGGCCAGCCCTGAGTTGCTGGTGTCCCGCAGCGGTATGCGCGTGTTCGCCAATCCGCTGGCGGGTTCTGTGGCGCGCAGCCCGGACCGCAAGGAAGACGCCCGCCGCGCCGGCGCGTTGCTGCAATCGGAAAAAGACCTGCACGAACATGCCGTCGTGATCGACGCCGTCGCCAAAGCGCTGGCGCCGTTCTGTCGCAATCTGGATGTGCCCAGCACGCCTTCACTGACGCAAACGCCGACGCTGTGGCACCTGTCCACGGAAATCACCGGCGAGTTGATCGATCCGGCCATTACCTCTTACGCTCTGGCGCAGGCGCTGCACCCCACGCCCGCCGTGTGCGGTTATCCCACGGAGCGCGCGCGGGAATTGATTGGTGAACTGGAGCCCTTTAACCGGGGCTTTTTCACAGGCATGGTGGGCTGGAGCGACGCCTCCGGCGACGGTGAGTGGGCCGTCACCATCCGTTGCGCGGAAGTAGAGGACCGTCTGCTTCGCCTGTACGCCGGCGCCGGCGTGGTGGAAGGCTCCGATCCGCAGAAGGAGCTGGACGAGACCTCCACCAAGTTAAAAACCATGTTGAACGCCATTGGCCTCGACAGCCATGCGGCTACGCCTGTCCGCGTGGAGATCGCCTGATGTCCGCGAGCATGGAGCAGCCGCAAATCGAACTCACGCCCTGGCCGGAGGCTGAGGCGGAGCTGTATCGCGCCGCCGGCTACTGGACCGGTGACGTTCTGGGAAGCATCCTGAGCCGCGGCGCTCAGGCGTTCGGCGACCGCACCGCGGTGATCGCCGGCGAGCGTTCCTGGACTTATGGCGATCTTAACGCCAGGGCGGATCAGTTGGCATCAGGATTAAATACCCTCGGAATTACTCCGGGTTCCAAGGTCGTGGTGCAACTGCCTAACATCGGCGAATTCATCGAAGTGATTTTTGCGCTGTTTCGCCTGGGCGCGGCGCCGATCATGGCCCTGCCCACCCACCGCTACGCCGAGATCAGTTACTTTTGCGAATTCGCCGACGCCGTCGCCTATATCGCACCAGCTAAATCCGGCGGATTCGACTATCGCGACATTGGTAAAAAGTTGAAAGACGAAGGACTCGTGCGACAGGTCATCATCGCCGGCGATGCAGGCGATTTCGTCCCTCTCGACGGCTTATATCAAGCGCCTGGCGCGGCGCCGGAGATAGATCCGTCCGCCATCGCGCTGTTGCAGTTGTCCGGCGGCACCACCGGCATGTCCAAGCTGATTCCGCGCACCCACGACGACTACCTTTACAGCGTGCGCGCCAGCGCCGAGATTTGCGGTCTGTCGCCGCAAACAGTGTATCTCGCCGTACTGCCTGCAGCGCACAACTTTCCACTCAGCTCGCCCGGTGTGCTCGGCGTCCTCTATGCGGGAGGAACCGTGGTGCTGTCCGAATCCGGCGCGCCGGATATCGCGTTTCCGTTGATCGCCCGCCACCGCGTCACCATGACCGCCATGGTGCCGCCGCTGGCGCTGGCCTGGATGACCGCCTGCGACAATCTGAAGAAATCCGGCGCGCCGCCGGATCTGTCCAGCCTGCAGGTATTGCAGGTGGGCGGCGCCAAGTTTACTGAAGAAGCCGCCCGCCGCGTCACGCCGGTGCTGGGTTGCAAGCTGCAGCAGGTGTTCGGCATGGCGGAAGGCCTGGTGAACTACACCCGTCTGGATGACGACATCGACACCGTCGTCACCACTCAGGGTCGCCCAATATCTCCAGCGGATGAAGTGCGCATCGTGGACGAAGACGACCAGCCAGTGGCGCCCGGCGCAACCGGGCTGTTGCTGACCCGCGGCCCCTACACCATTCGCGGTTATTTCAAAGCGGCGGAGCATAACGCCAAGTCCTTCACCGCCGATGGTTTCTATCGCACCGGCGATGTGGTGCGCCTGACCGACGCCGGTTATCTGGTGGTGGAAGGTCGCGCCAAAGACCAGATCAATCGCGGCGGCGAGAAAGTGGCGGCGGACGAGCTGGAGAATCATCTGCTGGCGCACCCGCTGGTGCATGACGCTGCGGTAGTGGCGATGCCTGACCCCTACCTGGGCGAGCGCACCTGCGCCTACGTCATTCCGCAGAATCATGCCGCCGCGCCTGAGCAACGCCCGCGCCCGCAGGATCTGCTCAAATTTCTGCGCGAGCGCGATCTCGCCGTGTTCAAGATTCCGGACCGCATCGAGTTTATCGACGCCTTCCCCAAGACCCGCCTGGGCAAGGTGGACAAGAAAGCCCTGCGCCAGATGATCGCGGAAAAAATTGCGCCGCCCACCGTGGCTTAAAACAGAACCAGAATTAGGTTGATAAGGACCCCTTAATGGCTATTCCAAAAATCGCTGACTATTCCCTGGCGAACGCATCCGCCCTACCGACCAATAAAACGGACTGGACCATCGATCCGTCGCGGGCGGTGCTGCTGGTGCACGACATGCAGCGTTACTTCGTGAACTTCTACGACCTGGACGGAGAGCCCATGGGCCCGCTGCTCGCCAATATCCAGGCGCTGAAGGCAGCCTGCAAAAAAGCCGGCGTGCCCGTGGTTTACACCGCCCAGCCAGGCGATCAGACGCCGGAAGACCGCGCGCTGCTGACGGATTTCTGGGGAACCGGTCTGGCGGCCGATCCCAACCTGACCGATATCGTGGCGGAGCTGGCGCCGGAAGACGACGACATCGAATACGTGAAATGGCGCTACAGCGCGTTCAAACGCACGCCCCTGCTGGATTACATGCGCGAAAACGGCAAAGACCAGCTCATCATCTGCGGCGTTTACGCTCACATCGGCGTGCTGGCCACCTCACTGGAAGCCTTCATGCTCGACATCAAGCCTTTCGTGGTGGCGGACGCCGTCGCCGATTTTTCCGAGCAGGAACAGAAAATGGCGTTGAACTACGTGGCGCAGCGCTGCGGCCATGTGGATGCGCTGGAAGTCGTGCTGAACGCGCTTCAGGGCGCAACGACTCAGTCCGCGCCAGCCGCAGAGCCTTTGAGTCTGGAAGCCCTGCGTCGCGACGTCGCCGCCATTCTGATGATGAGCCCGGAAGACGTGGACCCGGAAGAGAACCTGATGTACATGGGGCTCGACTCCATTCGCGTCATGTCCCTGCTGGAAAACTGGCGCGCCCGCGGCGCCGACATCACTTTCGTCGATCTGGCGGAGTCCCTGACCATCAATGAATGGTGGCGCACCATCGAGCCGCGCCTGACGACGGAGGCCTGAGATTGATGACCACTCCGGCAGAGACGTCGCCTAAAGGATTATCCGCCGCGCAGGCCGGGATATGGCTGGGACAACAGATCAACCCCGCCAGCCCCATGTATAACGCGGCTGAATTTGTGGAATTACGCGGACCGCTGCAAGTCGAGCTGTTCGAGCGCGCATTGCGGCAGGCGTTGATCGAAGCGCCGGCTCTGCACGCCACGTTCCACTCCGGCGCCAGGGAAGCGGCGCAACGTCTGCATGCGCCGGCGTTCACGCTGATCCACAAGGATTACAGCCACTTCGAAGCGCCGCTGGAGCAGGCGCGCCTGTGGATGTTGAGCGATCTCGCGGCCACGGTGGACTTGTCCCAGGGGCCCCTGTTCACCCAGGCGCTGATCAAGCTTGGCGAAGATCACTATTGCTGGCATCAGCGCATTCACCACATCGCTTGCGACGGCTTCGCTTTCGCCCTGTTGTCGCAGCGGGTGGCGGAAATCTACAACGCCCTGGCGGCCAACCCGGAAACAGACCCCGCCACGGTGGGACGCGCCTTTGGCGATTACAACAAAGTGCTGGAGGAAGACCTGCGCTATCGCCAATCGCCAGCGTTCACCAAGGATCGGGATTTCTGGGCGGGCTATCTGGATGGCCAAACGCCGCCCGTCAGCCTCAGCCGCTCCAACGCGCCCATCGCTGACATGGCGACGCGGGTGGAGCGCAGTCTGCCGGCGACGCTGATCAAACAGTTGCAGGCCGCCGCCAGCACAATCGGCGCAACCTGGTCGGATGCGCTCACCGCCGCCACCGCCTACCTGATCCATCGCCGCACCGGCGCGCGGGAGATCACGCTGGGCGCGCCGGTCATGGGACGCATGGGCTCCGCCTCTCTGCGCGTGCCCGCCATGGTGATGAATATCATTCCTCTGCGTATAAAAGTCAGCGAAGCCGCCAGCTTTAAAGACCTGGTGCAGCTTGCCGCGCAGCAGACCCGTCTGACCCGCATGCATCAGCGCTATCGCTATGAACAGTTACGTCGCGATCTCAACCGCGTGGGCGGCGACCAACGCCTGTTCGGTCCGGTGGTGAACATCATGCCGTTTGACCGCCATGTAGAGTTCCAAGGCTGCGACTCTCGCACTCATAATCTCTGCGCCGGTCCGGTGGAGGACTTGTCCTTCGCCTTCATTCTGAACAAAGACGGCGGCCTGCGTTTCGATCTGGACGCCAACCCCAATCGCTACGACACGTCGGCGCTGCAACAGATCCAGCAACAGTTGCTGGACCTTTTAGAACAGGCCGCCGCCCATCTGGAACAGCCGCTGCAAGCGGATCGCGACGCCTTGTCCTGGCTGCAAGGCCCGACTCCCTCCATTTCGCCGCAACCGACGCTGCAAACTATTCGCGAGCGTATTCTGGCCACGCCGGACGCCGTCGCCCTGCAGGCCAATGGACGCTGTCTGACTTATGCTGAACTGGGCCAACGCGTCACTTGCCTCGCCAGTCAACTGCGCCAAGCGGGCGTCAAACCCGGCGACAAAGTCGCGCTGGCGCTACCGCGCAGCGAAGGCGCTATTGTGGCGGCGCTGGCGACCTGGGCCGCCAAAGCCGCGTTCGTTTTTCTGGACCCGGCCGCGCCTGCAACGCGCAATAGTCTGATTATCGAAGACGCCCGCCCCGCATTAGTGGTGGTGGAGGAAACCGGTATGGACCTGGGCGAGAACTTACAGGCGCCCACGCTGGCGTTATCCGGGTTAACCCAGACCGCTGACGCCGCCGCACTATGGCCGCAAGACGGGGCGCAGCAGGGAGCCGCCTATCTGATCTACACCTCCGGCTCCACCGGAACGCCGAAAGGCGTGGTGATTGGACATCAGGCCCTGGCGGAGTTCGTCGCGGGGGCCATCGACGCTTACGCCGTCACCGCTTCAGATCGCGTGCTGCAGTTTGCGCCGCTGCATTTTGACGCCTGCATCGAAGAGATTTTCGTCACTTTGGCGCAGGGAGCGCGCCTTATTTTGCGCAATGACGCCATGTTGGAATCCGCTCCGCGCTTTCTGGAGCAATGCCGCCAATGGGGCGTGACACTGCTGGATCTGCCCACGGCGTACTGGCATGAGTTGGCGTTCGGCTGCGTGACCGCGTCGCTGGCGCTCCCGCCCAGTCTACGCGCCGTCATTATCGGCGGCGAAGCGGTGTTACCTGAACGAGTAGCGCAATGGCGCGACTGTTTCGGCGACCGCATCGCTCTGTACAACACCTATGGTCCCAGTGAAGCCACCGTGGTCGCCACCAGCGCGGACCTCAGCGTGGACGCAGGCGCCATCAGCATCGGCCAGCCTCTGGGCGGGCGTTCGATCGCCATTGTGAATCCCCAGGGGGATTTGCTGCCGCGAGGCGAAGAAGGCGAACTGCTGCTGTTAGGCGGCGGACTTGCCGACGGTTATCTCAATCTGCCGGAAAAAACGGCGGAAAGCTTTATCTCTATCCGCTTTCCCTGGTCCAGAGAACCCGAGCGCGCCTATCGCAGCGGCGATCGCGCACGCATCAACGCACAAGGGAATGTGGAGTTTCTGGGCCGCCTTGACGATCAGATCAAAATCAGCGGACACCGCATCGATCCACTGGAGATCGAATCCGCGCTCAGCGCCCTGCCCGGCGTACAGGAAGCCGCCGTCACACTGAGCGTTCAGGGCGAAGGCGTGAAATGTCTGGTGGCGCACTTGAGCGGCCGCGCCTACAGCATCGCCGAACTGCGCGAGGCGCTGCAGAACCGCTTGCCGACCGCCATGATTCCCTCCGCGTTGGCGATGCATGAGCACTTGCCCAAGAACGCAGCGGGAAAAGTCGATCGCAAGCAGCTCTGCGCCCTGGATGTCGCCGCCGCAAGCGACGCGCCTCAGACCGAGGCGACGACGGAACAGCAGATCATTATCGACGTCTGGCGCGAAGTTCTGGGGCAAAGCGCAATCAAACCGGAAGACGATTTCTTCCTGTTGGGCGGACAATCCCTGCAGTCCATTCAGGTGGCCAACCGCCTGAGCGCCCGCCTTGGACGGGAAGTCCCGGTCACCCTGATTTTTCAGAGCCCGACTGTCGCCGCGCTGGCCCAGGCGTTGTTCGCGGCGGATGACGCACAGCCGCAGTCGCGCAATCTGCGTGAACAGATGCTGGCGGACTGCGAGGCTTTCGCACAGTCGCTGCCTCCCGCCCCTGTGAATGCATTCGACTTGAACGCCGCGCCCAAACAGATACTGCTGACCGGCGCCACGGGATTCGTCGGCGCGCAGTTGCTGCATCAATTGCTCAACCAGACCGACGCCGACATTCTCTGCGCCGTGCGCGGCGCTACTGACGCAGAGGCGTTCTATCGCCTGGAGCAGGCCATGTCCGAGCAGGGACTGCCCTGCACCGGCTTCAAGCGAGTGCGGGTTCTGCTGGCGGATATGGAAAAACCGCGCCTGGGCTTGTCCACGGAAGACTTTGAGCACCTCGCCCAACACATAGACGCGGTCATTCACAACGCCGCCGTCACCAGCGTCATGCGCGATTACCAGTCCCTGCGCGCCGCCAATACGCTGAGTACTGGCGAATTGTTGAAGCTGGCGGCGGTGCGGGGCGCTCCCCTGCATCTGGTGTCCACCATCGCTGTGGCGCCGCCGGCGTCAGTCGCCCCCGCCCTGCGGGAGGACTTCACTCCCGTTCATGATGGGTTGGGCGACGGCTACCAGCAAAGTAAGTGGGCGTCCGAACGCATGGCGGAAATCGCCCGCGACAAAGGCTATCCCGTCAATCTGTATCGCCTCGCCCGGGTCACCGGCGCCTCCGATTTTGGCTACATCAACGCCAAAGACCTGGTGTGGAGCATCATCCAGGCGGGAATGCGCAGCGACGCCCTGCCGGACCTGCCGATCAGCGAGCCCTGGACCCCCGTGGACGCGGTGGCGCAATTCATTGTCGCCGACGCCATGTCCCGCCCCGGCGGCGGCGTGTACAACGTCACTCCACCGCAAGACATCAGTCTGGGGCGCATTTTCGATTGGTTGCGGGACTACGGGTTCGATTTCGACACCCTGCCGCTGCCGCAATGGAGCCAGCGCGTCAAAGAAAGAGGCGCGGAGGAGGATCAGGCGATCCTGGGCTTTTTTGAACAACGCAGTCATGACGCCGGCGCGCCGAGTTTCGAGCCCGGCGGCGTCGACAACGCCAAATTTCGACAACGTATGGAGGAGCTGGGACTGACGATGCCCGTCATCGATCAGCCCTTGTTCCACCGCTATCTGCAGTACGCCATTGAGTCGGGCCTGTTGCGCACCGCCAACCGGACCGCTGTGAATAAACACTCTTTTATCTCATCACGAGGATAACTATGACATTGCCAGTCACTTCCAACGGGGAATCACTGAACCTGACCAAATCCTTCGAGCTCGCCAAAGAGAGCGAGAAACTGGTGGCGGGATTCACCCAGTCCATGATGAAAAAGCCTGAGCAGTTCGCTCCTGGCCAATTCCCGATCTATATCCAGAGCGGCCAGGGCGCTATCGTCACTGACGTCGACGGCAATGAATACATCGATTTTATCTGCGGACTGGCCGCTAACACGCTGGGGCACAATCATCCCACGGTGGTCAGCGCCATCAGTGAAAACCTGTCCAACGGGCTGATTCACTCCCTGCCGACCCCGGTGGAGGTCAAAGCGGCGCAAACCCTGACCGACATCATTCCCGGCGCGGAAATGGCGCGTTTCTTCAAGACCGGCGCCGACGCCAACTCCGCCGCCGTGCGTCTGGCCCGCCACATCACCGGTAAAGAAGAAATCATCACCGTCGGCTACAACGGCTGGCACGATCAGTACATGTTCGACACACCCGGGGTGCCGGAGGTGATCCGTCAGTACACCCACCGTATGCCGCTGTTCACGCCCATGGACGAGCAGCCGGTGCTGGATCTGATCGCCGAGCGCGGCGACAAGCTGGCGGCGGTGTTGCTGTCGGTTCCTTACAACCGCGTGCTGACCGGCGAGTTCCTGCGCCAGGTGCGCAAGGCCTGTAACGATAAGGGCGTGCTGTTGGTGATGGACGAAGTGGTCACCGGTTTCCGTCTCGCTCTGGGCGGCGCGCAGGAATACTTCGACGTTTCCGCCGATCTGGTCACCCTGTCGAAAGGCATCGCCGCCGGCATGCCGCTGTCCGCGGTGGTCGGCTCCGCCAAGCACATGAAGCGCATGGAAGAGCTGCAGGTATCCACTACTTTCGGCGGTGAAATGCTGTCCCTGGAAGTATGCGACGCCGTGTTGAATGAGTATCGCCGCTCGGATTTCGTCGGCCGCATCGCTACTTTGGGCGTACGTCTGAAGGAAGGCGTCAACAAGGTCTCCGCTGCGCAGGGAACGCCATTGCAGGTGGTGGGCTATGATCCTATCCCCATGTTCCTGTTCTCCAAAAACCCGGTCGAGCACGTAAAACTCGCCGAGCCTTTCCTGGCGGAAATGGCGAAGCGCGGTGTCCTGCTGCGTCGTGAAGTCAATTTTATCTGCGGCGTACATACGGAAGAGCAGATCGACTTCACCATCAACGCGGTGGAAGCCTCTCTGCAAGCCATGCTGGGCGCAGGCCTGTTCGTTAAGGCGGAAGATGGGGCTGCGGCTCAATGATCTGTTGCATGAAACACGCCGTGGCGGCGTCCTGGCTGCATAAGCTGATGCTGTCCCAGTCTTCCCGTCCGACTCCGCTCGCCGCGCAAGCGGCGGGATCGGAGGGGGCGGCGCATGGCGAAACCTTCAACGGATTGGCGGCTGAGCCGCGCGCCCGTGACGGCGGCCCGCAACCCGGCGAGGGCGCGCGCACCCTGATCAAAGGCGGCTTTCTGTATGCCGGCGATGACGCCAATACGGTGATCGAAAACAGTTGGGTGCTGGTGGTGGGCGACCGCATCGCCGCCATCGGCTCCGCCCAGCAGCCGGCGCCGGAGTGCGACCACGTCATCGACGCCGCCGGCAAGCTGGTGCTGCCGGGGCTGATCAATCCGCACTGGCACGAAAGTTTTGTCGCCCCTAACTTCGAGCGCCCGGACGATGCGGGCCTGGAGCCAACCCCCTACTCTAATGGCGGCGATATTGAAGCATTAGGCTCCATGTTCGCCTTCATATCCACTGTGGGACAAAAGCTGACCCATGCGGAAGGCGTCGCCATCGCGCGCTGGAGCATGTGGACGCAGCTGCGCTCTGGAACCACGGCGCTGGGCGACGTGGGGTCCGCCAACACCGCCGACGCCATGGCGCAGGCGGCGCTCGATCTGGGCATGCGCATCCGCGTCAGTCGCTGGGGATCGGACATTATGATTCCCAACGGCGCCAAAGAATTTCGCCGCATCGCCGACACCCAGGCGCAGGCGGACGACTGGGCGGCGCTGATGGAAACCTGGAACGATCACAGTTCCGGCCTGATTGGAGGCATGCCTTCCGTCATGGGCGCTTTCGGCAGTTCCGACGAACAGTTGATCGCCCTGCGCGATATCGCCGACCGCTATCAGGCGCCCTACGCCACGCATTTGGCGCCGCTGCGCAATGAAACCGCCGCCGTGCAGGCGGTATTCGGCCGCACGCCAGTGGGCCGCTTCGACGCCCTGGGCATGCTCACCGATCGCCTGTTGGCGGTGCACACCGCCTACGCCAGTGAAGAGGAGTACCGTCGTCTGCTGGAAACCGGCGTCAATATCTGCCACTCCCCGGCGCACTACGGCATGCTGGGCGAAGCCACCGTCAGCGAGACCGGCCAGATCGGACGTTTCATTAAAGACGGCGGCCATGTGTCCTGCAGCACAGACGGCGATATCTCCTATATCGGCGGCATGCCGGAAGCCATGCGCGCCGCGCATCTGGGCCACAACGAAGCGCAGAACTGCAATACCGCCTGCCCGCCGACACTGGCGCTGCGCATGGCGACCCTGAACGGCGCCCGCGCCCTGGGCTGGCGCGACCGCATCGGCTCCATCGAAGTCGGCAAGCAGGCGGACCTGGTGGTCATCGGCATTGACGACTGGCGCTACCGCCTGGGCAACCATCCTCTGCGCACCTTCCTGGTGGCGGGCGGCAGCCGGGACGTGGAAGCCGTCATGGTGGCCGGGCGCATTGTGGTGCGGGACGGTCGCAGCGCCCTGTTCGACGAAGCCGAACTGTTGACGGATTATCGTCTGGCGGTGGCGTCGGCGCGCGCACGCATTCAACGCAAGTAAACAGGACGTTTAACGCAACATGACAGACAAGGAAACCGCTATGACGACGCCCACGGCGACTACGCCAGCCATGAACGGCAGAAGCCTTTTTCTACTCCTGGCCAGCACCATGACGGTGATGGCCGGCGCCACCCTGGCCCCGGCGCTGCCGGGTATGGAGGCCGCCTTCGCGCAAGAGGAAAATGCGGAATTCTGGGTCAAGATGATCCTGTCCGCCCCCGGCCTGCTGATCGCCTGCTGCGCTCCCATGGTGGGTTGGCTGCTGGATCACTGGAAGAAAAAGCAGGTGCTGATTCTGGCGCTCTGCCTGTACGGCGTGTCCGGCGTATCCGGCTATTTCCTGCATGATTCGCTGATCGCCATCCTGCTGGGACGCATCGCCCTGGGCGTGGCGGTGGCGGGCGTCATGGTCGCCTGCACCACCCTGGCCGGCGACTATTTCGCCGGACCTAACCTGGCCCGCTATATGGGACTGCAAGCGGCTTTCGGCGGCTTCGGCGGCGTGCTGTTCCTGGGCATGGCGGGTTTGTTGGCGGATATCGACTGGACTGCGCCGTTCCTGATTTATCTGTTTGCGTTCATCGTATTGCCCGGCGCCATGGTGTTTCTGGACGAACCAGAGCGCAAACAGCATTCCGCCGGCGACCTGGGCGGCGCGGCGCCAGCGCCTCCCGGCGGCCCTCTGGCCCTGTGCTACATTCTGGCGGCGTTTGAGGTGTTGGCTCTGTATATGGCCCCGCTGCATTATCCGTTCTATGTGGCGCAGTTCGGCGTCACGGACGGCTCTGAAATTGGCTTCGCCATCGCCGGCATGTTGTTGCTCACTGCGACAGTGTCCATGTATTACCGCAAGTTCGGCAGCCTGTTCCCGTTTCCGGTTCTGCATGGCGCCGGCTGGTTGTTGATCGCCATCGGCTGGGGCCTGCTGGGCTTCGCTCCCAGCTATGGCGTCGCCCTGGCGGGCATGGCGGTGGCGGGGGTCGGTTTCGGGATGATCCGTCCCAACCTGATCGTCTGGCTGTTCTCCTATACCCCGCCCATGTTGCGCGGACGCATTATCGGCGGCGTCACCACCTGTTTCTTTATCGGTCAGTTCCTGTGCCCGTTGTTAACCCAGCCGTTGATCGACCATTACGGTATTTCCGCCACTTTCGCCGTCGCCGGGGGCATCTCGCTGGCGCTGGCGGCGCTGTTGCTGGCGGCGAGTATGAAAGCGGCGCCGGCGCCAACCACAGCTAAATCCTGATCGCTCGTGGAGAGCGCCGGCGTCGCGCTGGCCTCTCTCAATCTGAATCAAACATTCCTACCTGTTAAGAGTTCCACCGGAGCGGAGAGTCATCTCCGCTAAGGAGGTGGAATGTCGCCTTCTTCCCTCCGCCAGCGCACCCTCTGTTTGATTCATCTGTTCATACCCAAATAAGAAAGGTGTTGATTATTTGAACACAAACGATAATGATTATCATTTTACAAGCATTTCATTCTATCGTAGAGTGTGCTCCGATAACGGCAAGAGTCCGGTTAAATATTCGCCAGAGATGATTAATCCCCTTTCGTTTCCCAGGCCGCGCCACCGATTGCGCTAACCGTCCTTATTCTTGCCGAAGGAATCCACCCTGATTGCGACAGCATGCTGGAAGCAGGTGACTATGGCAGACAAAAACTCCTCCCCGACCAAGAAATTCGCACTACTGGCTATCAGCGCCGCGCTGGCCCTGGGCTTCACCGCGCTGGCCATGCAGAAGCCGGACGCCACGACGGAAAGCGCGCAAACGGAATCCGCTGCGCCAGCGGACCAGCCTCTCGCCGTCGCCACCAAAGATATTACCGACGCCGCAGGCCGCCGCGTCAGCGTGCCGGTGGAGCCCAAGCGCGTACTGGCGCTGGGCGAGTTCGATATGGACGCCATGCTGGCGCTGGGTATGAAGCCAGTCGGCGTCACCGACGGACGCGGCCAGCAAACACCGCCGAGTTATCTGAAAGACCTCAGCGCCGGCATAGAATCCATCGGACGACTGGCGCAGCCCAGCATCGACAAGGTGATCGCTGCGCAGCCCGATCTGATTCTGACCGGCACTATCCAGGACGAAAAGCTGATTTCCCAGTTACAGCAAATCGCCCCCACAGTGATTACCTCCGCGACTTCCGAAAACTGGCGGGACATGTTTAAACGCATCGCCACAGCATTGGGCAAAGAAAGCGAAGCGGAAAGCTTCTTAGTGAAATACAACGAAAAAGCCGCGAAATTACGCGAAAGTCTGGAGAATCCAGAGAATGTGTCGGTCAGCGTGGTGCGCTGGAGCCCCAAAGGGCCTACTTATATGCTGCGCGACGTATTCATCAGCCAGGTCATCGAGGATGTCGGCCTGTCCCGCCCTCCCGCGCAACAGGAAAGCGGCATTCACTCCGCGCCATTGAGCCTGGAAGCCCTGCACGAAATCGACGGCGACTGGATCTTCGTCGGCACTCTTAGTCCCGTAGGCGATGCTGCGGACACCTTCGCCGAGATTCGCGACAACGCCGCCTTCAAACAGTTGTCAGGGGTCAACAACGGACACTTGGTGTTGATCGACGGCTCTTTGTGGACCAGCGTCGGGGGCCCCTTGGCCGCCATGGCGGCGCTGGAGGACATCGAAAAAGCCATGCTCGGCAAGCAAGGGTAATCCGAGGTTAAGGAGTATTGATGTCGCAGGCGCATCGCCCGGCTGTCAGCCGTCGTCACTGGGCGCCCGTCGCCGCATTGACGCTGGCGCTGTTCAGCGTCGTACTGGTCTCCATGCTGGTGGGGTCCGGGCAACTGGACGCCGCCCACAGCCTCGCCTTTCTGCTGTCTCCGGCGGACAACGCCGACGCCTACGTGAGTATGGTGATGACGGAGTTGCGCCTGCCGCGAACCCTCGCCGGTCTGGTCATTGGCGTGGCGCTGGGCGTCGCCGGCAGTCTGCTGCAAAACGTCACCCGTAATCCGCTGGCGGAGCCCGGCTTGCTGGGCATCAACGCCGGCGCCGCGCTGGGCGTGGTCATCGGCATCAGTTTTTTTCACGCCAGCAGTTCCTATTCCATGCTGATCTGGGCCATTTCCGGCGCCCTGGTCGGCAATGGCGCCGTCATGCTGGCGGCCCAAGTGGGCGCGGCCAGCATGACGCCATTGCGACTGGTGTTGGCGGGCGTGGCGATCAACGCAGCGTTCCAGGGCCTCACTTCCCTGCTCCTGCACGATCACATCGCCGCCTTTGATCAATATCGTTACTGGATTCTGGGCTCTTTGTCCGGCATCACCATGGAGGCAGTCAGCCAGATCGCCCCGGCGGTGCTGGCTGCGCTGGCCCTGGCGGCGGCGCTGACGCGGCCGCTTTCCGCGCTGACGTTGGGGGATGATTCCGCCAAAGCCCTGGGCCACAACCCCAACCTGATTCGCGCCTTGCTGTCCCTCAGCGTCACCCTGTTGAGCGCCGCCGCCGTGGCGCTGGCCGGCCCAATCGTGCTGCTGGGCCTGATCGCCGCCTACATCGCCCGCGCCCTGGCCGGACATCATTTGCGCAATCAACTGTTGTACTCCGCGGCCGCCGGCGCGTTTCTGCTTTTATCCACGGACATTCTGGCGCGGGTGGTCAACCGTCCTTTCGAAGCGCCGGTCAGCGCTGTAGTCGCGTTTATTGGCGTGCCGATCATCATTCGCATCGTTCATTCCAACCGCATGTTCAACTAGGCCTGGAGCTACCCGCGATGAGCCGTATGTCGCCCACTGTCGAACAGGCCGCCCCCACCATCGGGCTTCCTGACGCCGCATCACTCCTCCCGGCGGGTAGCCGGGTGGTTCGCATCGGCCCGGTTTCCATGACCTTCAACCTGCATGATCTGGTCAGCGCCCTGCTAATCCTGCTGGTGATTCTGCTGGCGGTCTGCGCCTCATTGATGCTGGGCTCCACTCGTTTGTCCCTGACGCAGGTTTGGCAGGCCATGTTGGGAGAAGGCAGTCCCGCCCACCAGCTGTTGACCATGCAGATTCGCCTGCCCCGCATCGCCGCCGGGCTGGTGGTGGGCGCGTGCCTGGGCGCCGCCGGTTGTCTGTTGCAGGGACTCGCCCGCAACCGTCTGGCCACGCCGGATATTCTTGGCGTACACCAGGGCGCCACCCTGGCGGTGGTGATCGCTATGCTGGCGGGAGCGGGAAGCGTACTGGACACGTGGTGGGCGGCGATTATCGGCGCCTCCGCCACCTTGTTGGGCGTACTGGCGTTCAGCGGACGCTTCGGCTCCAACGGCTACCGCATTCTGGTGATCGGTCTGGGGCTGACTTACCTGCTGCGCGCCATGACGGAAGTACTGGTGACCTACCTGCCCCTGCATGAAGCCAGCGCCATGTACACCTGGAGCATCGGCACGCTGCTGGGCAGAGACTACGCCATCGCCACTCCCGCGTTGATTGGCCTCTGCCTGTTGTTGCCCGTATCCGTGGTGCTGGCCAAGAGCCTGACGTTATTGCAGTTCGGCGAAGACACCGCCGCGTCTCTGGGTCTGAGTCCCGAGCGACTGAAGATCGCCGTGGTGCTGACTGTGGCGGTGCTGACCGCACTGTCGGTGACGGTTTCCGGTCCTATCAACTTCATTGCGTTAATGGCGCCGGTTACCGCCAGCTTTCTGGCGCGCCCGGATCAGACTCCGGTGTTGCGCTCCACCCTGCTCGGCGCCCTGTTCGTGATCGTGGCGGACACCATCGGCCGCATGTATGGCGAGGTGGAAACGCCCATGGGCGTCATCGCTACGCTGATGGGCGGGCCGTTTCTGCTGGCGGTTATTCTGTTTCAACCTCAATCCAGGCAAGGTAATTGATTGATGTCCGAGCCAAGACTTGCAATTCAGAACGTCTCCCTCAGCTACGCGAACGGGCGCGGCGGCGGCGCGAAAGCCGACTCCGCGCCGACAGTGAAAGAAGTCAGCCTGCAGGCCAGACCGGGAGAACTGATGATCATCGTTGGCCCCAACGGCTGTGGTAAGTCCACACTGCTACGGGCAGTGGCGCGTCTGCACAGGCCGGATTCCGGCCGTATCCTGCTGGAGGGCGAGGACATCTGGAGCTTGAGCAGGAAACAGGCCGCCACGCGTCTGGCCTTGCTGCCGCAAACGCCCACCGCGCCCGAGGGCATCCGCGTGGCGGATCTGGTGCGTCACGGCCGTCACCCGCATCAGGGATTGTTCCGTCAGTGGACCAGCGCCGATGAAGACGCCGTCCGTCGCGCTCTGCTCGCCACCGACACCGCGGATCTGATGGACGCGCCGCTGGATCACCTCTCCGGCGGGCAACGCCAACGCTGCTGGCTGGCCATGGCGCTGGCGCAGGAAACCAACCTGTTACTGCTGGACGAACCCATCAGCATGCTCGATCTGGGGCATCAGGTGGAAGTGTTGAATCTGGTCCGCGATCTGGCCGCCAAGGGCATCACTATCATGATGGTGCTGCACGATCTGATCGCCGCCGCGCGCTACGCCGACACCCTGACCGCCATGCGCGACGGCCGTCTGGTGGCGAGTGGTCCACCCCGGGAGATTCTGACCCGGCGAATGGTGCGTGATCTCTACAATGTCGATGCGCATATTCTCAGCGATCCCGACGGCAATCCGGTGGTCACGCCTGCGGTAGGCGGCGCTTTTTCTTCCCTGTCCCCCTCCAACAGCAAGGAGCAATCTTATGTCTGATTCCACTCCCAATTCCGCCGGAGAGTTCGCCGGCAAAGTCGCCATTGTCACCGGCGCTGCGCAAGGCATCGGCGCAGCTGTGGTCGCTGCGCTGGCGGAACAAGGCGCTAAAGTCGCCGCGCTCGACATACAGGAAAAAGGGTTGCGTGAAACCACCTCTTCCCTGACCGCCCGCGGTTTGCAGGTGCGCCCCTTCGTCGTCGACATCAGCGACGCCGCCGCCATAGAGGCGGTGGTCGGCGATATTGAGTCCGGCCTGGGCGAAGTGGATGTACTGGTCAATGTGGCCGGCATTCTGCGCCTGGCCGCCGCCACGGAACTGACCGCCGACGACTGGCTGGACACCTTCGCCGTCAATACTCACGGCGTATTCTTTCTGAGCCGCGCCGTCGGGCGTCTGATGAAAGGGCGTCGTCGCGGCGCCATCGTCACCGTGGGCTCCAACGCCGCCGCCGTCCCGCGCACCAAAATGGCGGCTTATGCGGCGTCCAAGGCGGCGTCGACCCATTTCACCAAATGCCTCGGGCTGGAGCTGGCGGAGTACGGCGTGCGCTGCAACATAGTCTCACCCGGCTCCACCGACACCGCCATGCAACGTCAGTTCTGGACAGATGATCAGGCGATGGAGGCGGTGTTGAACGGCTCTCTCGATTCCTATCGCACCGGCATCCCGCTCAAACGCATCGCCACTCCGGAAGACATCGCCAAGGCGGTGACGTTTCTCGCCTCGGACAAGGCCCGCCACATCACCCTGCACAACCTGTGCATCGACGGCGGCGCTACGCTCGGCGTATAAAATAGCGCTCTCTGCGAGCAAGGCGTGCAGCAGCGCCTTGCTTCAGTTCTTCCCTTTACTCTGGTCTCCGCCTTATTCCACATGGCCTAACTCAATCCGCCAATCCCACTCCCGGACAGACGCGGCTACAATGAAAGCGCTTTCAAAAATTATCGGAAGGACGCCGGGTCGGTCGCTCAATAACGGACACTGGCTCCGCCGCAAAGCAATTCAGGAGGATGGCCTTGAAGACACGCACACTGACTATCGGGGCGCTGGCCCTGGGCGCAACCACATTATTCTCGCCGACCACATTCGCCGCAGCCTACAACGCCGGCGTCGCCGCCACAGGATTCAATACGGAGCCGGCGCAAACCGGCGTAAACCTGCATCCTTATGCGGAGCTGCGCAACTTGCGCGATCCTGGGATCTTCACGCTGTATATGGATGTCATGAAACAGGGTCAGGAAAGCCCGGTCCACAGGTTTCAATGCCGCACGCCGGAGCTGGCTGCACGCGCTCAGTTCCGCTGCAACGGCGACTTCCAGACCGAGGAGCCGGGCGTTTATTTCATTCGCGCCAGAGCGGGCAGCATTCACGCGGGGGATTACTTCAACGGCGACAGCCTCTATCCCGGTCAGAAAGACTCAGCGCCTTTGGCGCTGGCTGAGCCTGAAGCGCCAGTGGAAGACTTAGTGATCGACGCCTTCGCCGACGCGTCACGCTATGAAGGCCTGCATCAAAATTTGCTTGGCGGCTGGACCGACGACGACGGCAGTCTGCAAAGCGACCAGGTCAGCAACGGCGCGCTCAGATTGATATCCGGAGGCGGCGGCTATTGGTACAGCGTACTGGCCACCGATACTTGCTTTGACGCTTCGCCCTACACCCACCTGAAGCTCTCGCTGAGCGCCTCTCAGCGCGCTGATCTCTCACTCAGCCTGCATACCCGCGACGACAGTTGCGCCACCCGTCAGGGAGCCTCACAGGCCGTCAAGGTGACGGTGGAGCCTGGGGCTCACGAAGTGCTGATTCCCCTGCAGGATTTCCAGCTCTCCGACCTCAGCAAAGTCCATGCGCTGGTGGCGGATCACCTGCAAAGCGGGGTGGAATACGGTATTGCGGACATCAGCCTGGTGGCCCGCGACGATAACGACGACGGCGACGACAATGGCGACCCCGATCCGGGCGAGCCGCAAATCAACGATGAATTCACCGCCAATCAAGGCCAGTGGTACTCACGGCGGCAACCCAATGGCGCGGTGGACTTCGGCGCCGCCGACGCCGCCGCGGGCGATAACGCCGTCTTGTCCTTGCTGTTCCCTGGCGATCCGAACCTGAACAGCGGCGACAATGCATCGCCTTACTATGCATCCGAAGTAGGCTATAACCAGAAAACCCATTACGGCCGCTATGAAACCCGGGTGAATTTCGCCGCCTGCGGTCCCGGCGAAGAGGCCGTCAACGGCATCTTTATCTACGACAACGACGGTACCGACAAGAACGGCAACGGACTGGCTGACAATACGGAAATCGATATCGAACTGTTGTGCGGCGAGCCCAATGTATTGTGGCTGACTACCTGGACCGATTACGGCGGCGACGGTGAAAACCAGTTCCGCAAGAAAAGTCGCGCCATCGACATGGCCACCGGCGCTTATCGCGAAACCCCAGCCGGCATGGAAGGCACTTACGAAACCGTTCCCGCAGGCGCACTGCCCAATGTCAGACTGACGGACTTTCCCCGCGCCGATACCTATTACACGGTCGGCTTCGACTGGCATGCCGACCGCATCCGCTGGTATATCAGGCTGGACGGCAAAGAAGTGACATTATGGGATATGCGCGACGCGGCGATGGTTCCACAACGCCCGGCCATCTTCATGCTGAACCTGTGGCATTCGCCCTGGCACTGGTTCAACTACGGTCCGGCGGACTACCCGGCGGCCAATGCGGAAATGAAAGTGGATTACTACCGCTTCACGCCTTTCTGACGCAAAAAGCGACGCCCCGGGGAGCTATCCGCTCCGCGGGGCGTCTTGGTTGAGGTTGTAGTTATTATTTCTTTAGTTCGTTTGAACAGGATTAAAGGGTTGGCGGTGAATACCCTGACTTACAAGCTTTCCCAGTCAAATACGTGCGTGGAGTTACTGCTGTCGGAGCCGGCGTTACGACCCAGCCAGTTCAATTCCGTCGCACAGTCCGCATCGCTGGCGCGTACGGGCCCATACCACAGACTGGAAATACAGGATTTATCGGCCAGCGCGGATAATGCGCCGCGCCAGTCGGACAACTGAGGATAATTAGCAAAATCGCCGGAGCCGCTGAACGGATCGGACTGGCTCCAGGCCGTTCCCACTACGCCGGAACCTGAGCTGGATATAAAAGCGGAACTACGCGCTGAATCCGAGGGTGCAATGGAATAGGCGGTGAGAGACAGACCGGCGGCGAATACCGACGCTAAAAACGCCGGAATATGAGCGGATGTTTTCTTTACAAGCGCACGTCTTTTTAGAATTCTAGAGCACTTCACTGTGTTCGCCCCCTACGCGGGATGAAAAAGAGAGATGAAAAAACTATCTCACCGCCTGCGCCACCAGGAACGCGACTGGCTATGAGATAGTTTCTACGTGGCGTTGATCCACGGAGCTACCATAGCGATTGTCTTTAGGGAAAACACTCGGTTAAAGGGTGTAGAGCAATGCGCCTAGCGCGGGAGTGAAAAGGCTTAACACTTGGATAATCCACCCGCTGAAAATCGCCGATGAGCGTCCTTCGATACGAAAAGACACCCCGTGGACGGGCGCTCTTGTTTTAGTGCATCCCGTTGATTATATTTGCTTTTCACGACCGGACAGGACAAGTCTGATCGCTATGGCCGTTATGCCTAGGCGTACGCTGGAGATCACCGGCGCAGCCACCTCAACGGCCTGGATGGCGCGGAGTCAGGATAGTGCGCCATGTCAAAAAAATGAAAAAAGACTACTCAATAGGATAAAGGGAACTTAGATGGAACGATCCTATGATTATGCGGATATAGGTGAAGTCAGCCTGCGTTATCTGGCGGAGGGTTCAGGCAACGCCACCGTCATTTTCGAATCTGACCTGGGCGGAGGCATTGATGACTGGGAGAGAGTGCAGCCCCTGATCAGTCTCTTCACCCGCACGCTATCCTACGACCGCGCCGACCCGCAAGACGCCGACGCCAACCCTTCCTCCAGAAGCGCTGAAAACATGGTGGCCGACTTACGCAAACTGCTTCAGGTCGCCGATATCAGGCCTCCCTACATTCTGGTCGGTCATTGCGCCGGCGCCGCCCATATCCGCTACTTCGCGCATAAATATCCTAATGAAGTCGTCGGCCAGGTGTTCGTGGACGGCTACGACGACTCGGGAGCGGCGGATAAAACAGAGAGCCGCGACGTACAGAACGCAACTGAATGGCGGAAATCCATCCCCTTTCTCAATAACGCCCCAACCAGTATCCTTGTGGGCGACAATCCGCCAGAGACTTCGGCGCAAACGCCGGAACCGACTCATCGCGACCGCAGACAATGGATTGAAAGCCACCGCGAGTGGCTGCGGCACATGCCGCAAGCGCGATTCAGGGTGATCGCCAACGCCCGCCGTTATCTTCCGCTATCCCACCCGGACTTTGTGGTGGAGGAAATCAATCGGGTGCTGGCGGACGCTCGGCGGGCGCTTTAAAGCGGTTGCGCAGATTGCAATGGTTCCCAATGGATAATTTCTCACGCTGCTGTGCGAAACTTTCACGGACGTCGGGGCCATCTGGAGAGACAATTCGCAGAACGCGTTTTACGAACGCCCCGATATCAAACAATAAACAGGAATGGAGTTTGTCATATGGAACAAGACACTATTGTACTGCTGAAAAAAGATTTACTGCGTATGCGTTGTCTGGCCGCCGCCAGATCGCTGGGCCTGAAAGACTGGTATCTCGCCGCAGGATTTCTGCGCAACGCCATCTGGGATCACCTGCACAAGCTTGCCCAGGCCACCCCGCTGAATGATGTTGATCTAGTATATTTCGACTCCGAAGACACCTCCGAAGAACGCGATAAGGAAATCGAAGCCAAACTGAGAAAAATGGTCCCCGGCGTGAAATGGGAAGTGAAAAATCAGGCCAGAATGCACCTGCATAACCAGCATGATCCTTATCGCGACACCGCCGACGCCATCTCTCACTGGGTCGAGGTGCCAACCTGCGTAGGCGTAAGACTGGAGCATCTGGACAAGTTCAAGTTCACTGCAAAATTCGGCCTGTTGGAAAACTGGTCCATGCAAGTAAGGCCGAATCCCGACGTACGTTATGCGGAGGATATATTCGTCTCCCGCGTGTACGGTAAACGCTGGCACCGCATTTGGCCAATGCTGCAAATTTCCGCTTTGCAATAACCCCACCCTGCGCAGCGCCCTGGCCGAAATCCGCCAGGGCCCGCTATACTGAAGCGTCGCCCGGACACAACCATATTTCACGGCGCCGTCATGAGGTAAGCTCCATGCGCAAAATGCTTTTGCTGATTTCCATTTTCGCTCTTTCTTTCAACGCTTACGCCAAGGATGACAAAAAGCGTGATCTGCCGCCGGGATTACAGAAAAAAGAGGACCAAGGCGGCCAACTGCCTCCGGGCTGGCAAAAAAGCTGCATAAGGGCGAGATCCTGGATCAGTCCGTTTATGACCACGGTGTGGTTTATCCCGATGACGAGGGCGTCGAAACCGTGTACGTGGAGGATAAGATCATCAAAGTTATCAAGTCCACGCGGGAAATCATCGATATCCTGAATCACTGATCAGACGAGCAGGACCAACGTCTGCATGACCGCAGCGCACAAGGTCAGGTGACAGCGCATTTGCTGATAATCCGCGCGCCAGTAGTCTTCCAGAACGAATCGATCCAGTCCGTAAAAGAACAGAAACGCCGCCGCCAGCGTCAGTGAACGCAGGCCGGGCGGCAGACCCGGCGCCATCCAGGCCAGAATCAGACAGACAATACTGGCCCACAACAGTCGTGATGGCGTAGCCGGTCCTTCTCCCCGCAATCCGATCAACCAGACGCCGCCAGCCATGAACGCCAACAACGCCATGCTGTAGTAGTCGAACATAGGCCGCAACAGCGAGACGTTCTCGCCGCCGAGAATGCACGCCACGCCCAGAACCAGCAGTGGCGCGGCCCCCAGAATGGCGCTCATGCGCACATATTTTTCACTTTCCCCGGCGATCATGCACCCCCCGTTGCCAGCAGATGGGCGAAACGTCGCCCTCCGCACCAGCTTTTACGCTCAAAAATCGGGGAAAGATCATGGATTATTTTGCATGAAACGAAGGATATGCATTATGTTCAGTAGTGCAGGGCCGTAAGCACTCATCGCCAAAAAGGAAAGACCTATGTCCGCCAGTGATCCGTTGCAACTCGCCCGGGCCGGCAAACAAGGCAGTTACCCCGTGCGCACCCGTTACCGGCGTCAAGACGGAAGCCCCGTCTTTACCAATCATCTGATCCTGGAAAGCTCGCCTTACCTGCTGCAGCACGCTCACAATCCCGTGAACTGGCGCGCCTGGAATGACGATACTTTCGCCCTGGCTAAAGCGGAGAATAAACCGATATTTCTCTCCATCGGCTACAGCACCTGTCACTGGTGTCATGTCATGGAGGAAGAGAGTTTCGACAACGAAGAAGTCGCGCAGACGCTCAATGGTTATTTCATTCCCATCAAAGTGGACCGCGAGCAACGCCCGGACCTGGACGAGATTTATATGACCGCCGTGCAAATCATCACCGGACACGGCGGCTGGCCTATGTCGAGCTTCCTCACTCCAGAGGGAAATCCGTTCTTCGGCGCAACTTATTTTCCTCGTCCTCGTTTCATTAATCTCCTGCGAAAAGTGCATGAGCTGTGGGAAGAACAGCAGGAGAATTTATTGGAGCAGGGGCGCCGACTGTCGGAAGCCGTCAGCGTTTATCTGCGGCCAAAGCCGATCTCAGAAACCCTGGCGGAAAACCTGATCGAAACGGCGATGGAAAAGCTGATTGGTTATAGCGATCGCGAATGGGGCGGCTTCGGTAGCGAACCCAAGTTTCCCCAGGAACCCAATCTACTGTTTCTGCTCGACATCATTGAGCGCGACTCCCGGCCTCTGGACCGGCAACCCGCCTGGACCGTGGTAAAAACCGCACTGGACGCACTACTCGCCGGCGGCGTATACGATCAGGCCGGCGGCGGCTTTCATCGCTATGCGGTGGATCAACGCTGGCTGGTCCCTCATTTTGAAAAAATGCTCTACAACCAAGCGCAATTGGCGCGTTGTTTCATCCGCGCCTACAAACTAAGCCAAGATCCGGAATATTTGCGGATATGTCGGGAAACCCTGGATTACGTTCTCAGGGAGATGCGTTCTCCGGAAGGCGTGTTCTATTCCGCGACGGATGCGGACAGCGAAGGCGAGGAAGGCAAGTATTTCGTATGGGCTTACCAGGAACTGAGCCAACTTCTCGATACACCCGGCCTGGCTCTGGCCGAGCAGGTCTACGGCGTCACTCGTAAAGGCAATTTTGAAGGCGCCAATATTCTGTATCTCCCCCGCCCTCTGCAGAAAAGCGCTGCGACGCTGGGTTTGACCTACGAAGAGTTACTGCAACAGCTGGCGGACCTGAAAGCCATCCTGTTACAGACCCGAAGCCAACGCGTTCCACCTTTGCGCGACGACAAAGTCATAACGGAGTGGAACGGCATGATGATCGCCGCACTGGCGGAAACCGCCGCCATCACGGGCATTAGCGCGTACGGAGACGCCGCTGTCATCGCCGCAAACCAGTTATGGCGCAGCCAGCGTGGCGAGGACGGCCTGTTCCATCGCATCAGCCTGGATAACCTGCCCAGCGACGACGCCCTGCTGGAAGATTACGTGCATTACATGGAAGGACTGCTGCAATTGTATGACTACACCCATGACCACCTTTGGCTGGAGCGTCTGGAAGCCTTGACGACCACGCTGGAAGAACAGTTTCTGGACGCCGAACAGGGCGGCTTTTTCATCACCCCACAGAGCGCGCAAGGACCTTTGCTGGTGCGCAGTAAACATTGCAGCGACAACGCAACGATCAGCGGCAATTCGCAGCTGGCGTCGGTGCTGGCCGCGCTGCGTCTGCGCACTGGCGACCTCAACGTGCAACGTATGGCGGAAAACCAGATCGCCGCTTTCACCGGGCAGATCAATCGTCATCCATTATCGGCCCCGGTGTTTCTGAAAGGCCTGAACGAGTGGCTGTCCCCGAACCCGGTTAACCTGCAATACGCCGCGTCCGGCCAAATGTGGGCCACAGCGACGGTGAAGGAGTACAAGGAAGACTATTTGCTGGAAGTACAGCTGGACATACACATGAGCGAGGGATGGCGCATTCAAAGCCACAATTGCCCGGCCCCTGACGGTCGCCGCACGCAAGTGGAGTTGCTGTCTCACACCGATCACGACCTGCTGGACATACGCTACCCTCCTGGAAGCGTTTGGACAGACGCTAATGCAAGTAACGCCCTGGAAGTCTATGACGATCACTGCTGCATTGAGTTGACTCTGCGTCGCGCCACGCGCTCGCCAGTACGACTGGCTTTACATTTCCAAACGTGCAATGAGCAGGTTTGCCACTGTCCGCACACGCTTAACTTCAGCCTTTGGTGAAGCGCCCGGTGAAAAGACGCAGGCATCTTGGCCGATTGCGCCTGCTGACGACTGGATCTAGTCTTAGCCAAAGCGATACTGACGATGTCGTTGCTCAACAAATCCCGATCAACTTCAACAGAAGGAAGAGGCGGTGACCGAATCCCATCCCATCATTCATGCATTTCACCTGGACGGCGAAGGCAGCGCTTCTCCTATTCCTGTTGAGAAAGCCGCTGAAGCGGCGCAGGACAAGTCCCGCCTGACCTGGCTGCATATCAATGTGCTGCACCCGGGCGCGCTTGACTTGTTGGAAAATCAACTCGGCCTGGACTGGTTGATCGCCGAGGCGCTGATGGCCGATGAAACCCGTCCCCGAATGATGGAGCTGAACGAAGGGCTGTTGATCATTTTACGCGGCGTCAACATGAACCAGGGGGCGGAGCCGGAAGATATGGTGTCCCTGCGCGCCTGGATCACCGAATACGGCGTCATTAGCGCAGGGAGACGCCAATTAAAGGCGACGGCGGACATCATCGAAAAGCTGGAGCAGAACATGGGCCCCTGCGGAGCCGGCGAATGGCTCACGGAAATGTGCGTGGAGCTTTATGATCACATGCAAAGCGCCGTCACCACATTGAACGAAACCACCGACGATCTGGAAGACCGGGTGTTGGTGTCTCAGGATGAATCTATTCGCGAGTCCATTATTTCCACTCGCAAACGGGCGATTGTGTTCCGTCGCTATATCTCGCCGCAACGGGATGTTATCGCCCGACTGCAAACGTCGGAGTTGCGTTGGATCAGCGCTAACGACAAACGCAGATTGACGGAGGTGATGGACTGGCTGACCCGCTATGTGGAAGACCTGGACGCCATACGCGAACGCTCCCAGGTCATCAAAGATGAGCTGGCGGCGGCCATGAACGACCGCCTGAACCGGCACTTGTATCTGCTTTCCATTGTCGCCGCGGTGTCTCTGCCGCTGGGCCTGCTGACCGGCCTGTTCGGCATCAATATCGGCGGAATGCCCGGCGTGGACGATGGCAACGCCTTCTGGCTGTTTTCTATTCTGTTGGTGGCGCTGCTGGTGCTGGAAATCGTCTATCTACGCAAAAAAGGCTGGATTTAGCCGACAGATCGCGCATGCTCGATGACTTTTTGCGCCAGTTTGGGCAATAAGGGCAAAGGCAGATCATGCCCCCAGCCGGGAATCATCTCCAGTTTGGCGTCGGCGATGCTCTGCTTCAACATGTGTCCGTTCCTGGGCTTCATCAATGGGTCCGCCGAGCCGTGCAAAATCAGCGTGGGCATGGTGATGTTGCACGCCAGCTTCTCCAGGCTGCCGGTGGCGAGGATCGCCCGCATCTGACGAACAATGCCTTTGGGCCGGTAACTGCGCTGATAATCCCTGGCGATGCGCTGCAGGATACGCTCCTTCGGCGTTGGAAAAGATGGGCTTTGCACGGTTTCCCAGAATGCGACGCCCCGCCTCAGCGCGGCCTCCTGGTGATGGCCGCGCACACCGCCGCCATTGATGCGCCATAATGTGCCCAGATCGGGCATCGGCTGCTTGGGGCTGTTGTTGGAGGTCATCATCAAGGTCAGAGATTTGATCCGCTGCGGCTGCCGCGCGGCCACAATCTGCGAGATCATTCCTCCCATGGAGACGCCCACCAAATGCGCGCGCTCAATATTCAGAGCGTCGAGTAAGGCAATGGCGTCATCCGCCATATCGTACAGCGTATAGGAAGCCGTTACCGGCAACCCCAGCTTGGAGCGCACAAAATCCACGGGCACCGGAACCCGATGCGGACAATCGATTTCCGAAGAGTGACCGATATCCCGATTATCAAGCCGGATCAGACGGTAGCCCGCCTCGATCAATGGCTCCAGGAATTCCGGCGGCCAGGCTGTCATCTGACAGGCCAGCCCCATAATAAGCAACATAGGCTCGCCATCAGGATCGCCCAGTTCTTCGTAACAAATCTGAATGGAGTTTACCTTGAGGTACTGCTCCCGGGGGTGGTAATACGCGTGGGTCATGGTCCGTACAATCGTAAAGCCGCTGTCTCAGCCTTCATAAAAAGGTCAGGCCATCATATACGGGAAATTAAGGGCAATTGATTAACTTTCCAAGTTTTAACGCAACAAACCGCGCAAAGTGCGCGGTTTATCCAAGTTACTGATACGAACTGTCAGGCGGATTTTTTCCGAATGCGGTCCAATACGGCGTCCGCCTCCGTTCTGGCTCCGATACCCGCTTTACGCAGTTTATCCTCCAGACCATCGTCATTGAGTCCCTCATCCAGTTGCTCCATGGCGCGCTTCATATCGTCGAATCGCTCCTGTCGCTCCCGAATGCGCTGCAGGGAATCCTGCATATCGCTGATGCGCGATCCCATGGAGTTCGCCCGCACCGTCAGTGACGCCGTCGCCTGCTGCGTGCTCTGGGTAGCCTGCACCATGCGCAACTCACGTCGATAGTTCTGAATACTTTGCGCAGCGGACTGCAGACTCAGGCGCAACTTTCTCTCATGCTCATTCAGTTTTTCCGCCGCTTTCCGCTCATCCGCAAGCGTTTTCTCCTGATCCGCAATGACTGTCGCCAGATCATGCGCCAGCTCTTGCAGTCCCTTCTCCAGCGCCATACCCGCCTGCGACTCTTTTTCCTCCAGATATCTGGCGCGGCGGGCAATGCCTCGCTCCAACCGCATTTTTTCCGCCATGACCCGCGCCAGATCATGTTTGGCCTGCCCCATGGCGCATTCGCAGTCGTATATTTCCTGTTCAAAAATACGGATGGCGTTCGCATCCACCACCCGCTCCGCACTCTCACGTGTCGCGCCGCGCACGGCGGTCAACATTTTTTGCATGTAGTACATATAAAGCACCTCGTGATTCATAAGTCGTCCCTGGCGGACGGTTTGCGGCCTGCTTGCATTCGGTTACTCAGCATAGTCCCGCAGCATTTGGTTGGTTTTGGCTTCATTGATCTTGTGGATAAGGCGATGGGATTCATGTTCATCGCGCATGGTTTTAGACAGCGTGATAGTCGAGCTGATGAGAAACAGCGTACTGATGCTGAAATAACCTTTGATAAGCAAATCCACCGGCATGAAGAAAATGCCGGCGCCCACGGCGGCGAGCGCGATGACGAAAGAAGACTTCACGTAAAACAACCAACCTTTGGAATTACTCTGGATTTCTGCAACTGTCATGAGTTGTCCCTCTGTGTGATCCGATGTCCCGCTCACTCTGCTGTCGCCCCCGCTATTTTTGAATCTAAATCTGAATGGGTGCTGAATGGCCGCCTCAAAGTATCGTCATGCGATACCTTCACTGGAAACAGGCTATTCCTACACAGATATCAATCCCCAGCTCACCCACATGTTGACACTGATTATTTTACAAACCTAAAATGTTTACACTTAAAACATAAACAAGGATCACCTCCATGCGTCCCTTTTATCGTGCTTTGACCTTCTCAGTGGCGACGTTGATATATGGCGTCGCGCCCCTGGCCAATGCAGACGAGCCTGTCGTTCATACGGAAACCGTTCGCCTGGAAACCTATACGATTCCCATCACCACCAGCGGCGTGCTCGCCAATCAGTCTGAGCAGACGCTGTCTTTCAAAACCCCGGGGATTGTTGCGGATATTTCCGTGAAGGAAGGACAGCGGGTCCGCGCGGGAGAACTGATCGCCGTCCTCGACAGAGAAGAAATCGCAGCGGAAGTGGCTCAGGCGGAGGCTTACCGGGACGACGCTCAACGGAGTCTGGAACGATTCAAAAAGCTATACGCCAGCAAGGTCGCGCCGCTTGAACAAGTGCAATCTGCGGAAACCGCCTTGCGGGTGGAGAGCGCCCGTCTCAAAGTAGCTCGCTTCAATTTCAAGCATTCGGAAATCATCGCCCCCAGCGATGGCGTCGTACTGCGCCGCCTGATCGAACCCAATGAACTGGTCAGCGCACAGCGTCCCGCATTTGTCTTCGCCCAGGAGAACGCGGGCTGGGTCATTCGCGTGGGCGTCAGCGACAAAGAAATCGTACGCGTTAGAGAGGGAGATAAGGCGGAGGTGCGTTTGGACGCCTACCCCGGTCAAGCCCTGAATGGGGACGTTTATGAAACCGCGGCGAAAGCCAGTCCCGGCAGCGGAGTTTTCGAGGTGGAGGTGCGTCTGCATCCCAATGACGCGCGACTGTTGTCAGGCATGGTCGCGCGAGTGACGCTGACGCCCAAAGCGGAGGAGCAACTGGTGATGATACCGCTCAGCGCCATTATCAGCGCCGGCGGTAAGAATGCGGAGGTTTTCGTATTGGACGCCAATAACCGCGCTCATCGCCGTCGGATCGTACTACGTGACTTTTCTTCTTCCCATGTCGCCGTGGCCCATGGCCTGGAAGCGGGGGAAACTCTGGTCACCCGCGGAGCCACCGGACTGGTGGAAGGCATGCTGGCGACGCCCGTCGCACTAGCCGCCAATCCCTGATCTATCACATCGGAGTATCCGCCATGCGCCTGCCGGAATTAGCCATCCGCAACCACGCCTTCGCCTGGGTCGCCGTTTTATTGTTGCTCGGTCTCGGCCTGGTTTCTTTTCTCACTATGCCGCGTTCGGAAGATCCGCAATTCGACTTCCCGACGACCCTGACCACCGTTCTCTATCCCGGCGCCACACCAGTGGATATGGAGCGTCTGGTGGTGGACCCCATCGAAGACGCCATCAACGAGCTGGAGGACCTGAAGTCGGTTTACACCGAGATAGAAGACGGTTTGGTGCTGGTGCGCACGGAGTTTCTGTACGGCAGCGATCCAGAAGATAAATTTGAAGATGTCGTGGGGGCCATCCAGAGCATCCGCAGCGAGTTGCCGCCTGACCTCGCCCGCCTGAAAACGGAAAAGCTATCTCCGGCGGACGTGAATATTCTACAGATCGCCCTGGTTTCCGGCTCCGCGTCCACCAAAGAGTTCAAGTACTATGCCGAGCGTCTGGAAACCCGTCTGGAGAGAGTTTCCGGCGTCAAGCGCGTGGATGTGAAAGGGCTGGCGGACCTGGAAGTGCAGGTGAAAGCGGACTGGGTGTTACTGCGTCGCCATGGGGTGTCCCTGGACGAACTGGCGGAAGTGGTGCGCAGAACCGCGCAAAATCTTCCCGGTGGATACGTCAACGGCGACGATCGCCGCTTCAACGTTCGCACCAGCGGCGACTACAAAGATATTGAGACCCTCTCCCGCACCGTAGTGCGCGCCCGGGATGGCCATGCCGTTTACATCGGCGATTTGGCGGATATTCGCCTGCAAGACAGCACGCCCACCTACAGCGCCCGCTATCAGGGCGAGCCCGCCGTTTTCATCACAGTGGTTCAGCGTAAGGGCAGCAATATTTTCGATGTCATGGCGGGCGTGAAAACCACTCTCGACAGCTTCGCCGCCGAGCTGCCAGACAACTTTCAAACCCATCTCGCTCATGATCAAAGCGTCAGCGTCAATGAACGCGTCGACGGCTTCTTCGAAAACCTTTGGCAGGGCCTGTTGTTGGTCGCCGTCGTAGTACTGACGTCTCTGGGCGCGCGCGCCGCTTTCGTTATCGTACTGGCGATCCCTTTTTCCATCCTCATCGGCTTAGGATGGTTGGACCTGACCGGTTTTGGTCTGCAACAAATGTCCATCGTCGGGCTGGTGATCGCTCTCGGATTGCTGGTGGACAACGCCATCGTCGTCACAGAAAACGTGGAGCGCTATCTGCGTCAGGGCGACAACCGGGAGGACGCCGCCATTAAAGGGACCTCGCAAGTTGGCTGGGCGGTGGTGAGCGGCACGGTCACGACGGTACTGGCGTTTTTGCCGATTCTGTTGCTGCAGAGCGGTTCCGGCACTTTTATCCGCTCCATGCCTGTCACCGTGATCCTGACGCTGGCCGCGTCGCTGCTGATCGCTCTTACCATCACCCCCCTGTTGGCCAGCCGTTTTCTGAAAGGCGGCGGGGCGTCATCCTCCAGGCCAGGCTGGTTGTTGCGCGCGCTGACGAGTTTCGCAGAAGGTCCTTATGCTCGCGGCCTGGCGTGGAGTCTACGCCATCCATGGCTCGTGCTGATCATCTCCGCTGTGTTTCTGGCGGGCGCCCTGTCTCTGTTCGGCCAAGTTGGAGTAAGTCTGTTTCCAAAAGCGGAAAAATCGATGATATTGGTGAATGTGGAGACGCCGGAAGGCTCCACCTTCGAATCCACCCGCAAAGCCGCTCAGGAAGTGGAGCAATACCTGATGGAGCAGCCCGGCGTCAACGCCGTCGCCACCAACATCGGCAAAAGTAATCCACGCGTGTACTACAACACCATGGACAGCAAGCAGCAGCCCAATTACGCTCAGCTGCTGGTGCAGTTGACGCCGCGGCCTTATCAGGAAATAGAACAGTGGGTCAGCGAGCAGCGCGAACACTACAAAACCTTCGCCGACGCTCAGGTGCGTTTCAAGGAGTTTCATCAGGGGCCGCCCGTGCAGGCGCCCATCACCATTCGCGTTACTGGAGACAATATAGAGCATCTGCGGCAGGCGGCTCAGGATGTCAGCGACATCATCGCCAACACCGACGGCGCTATCAATGTCGACGCCCCGATCAGTCGGCATAAAGTGGATTTGCGTGTCAACATCAACCGCGATAAGGCAGCGTTTCACCATGTCAGTCTGGACGCCATCGACCGCACTGTTCGCGGTGGTCTGGTAGGTCTGAATGTAGGCTCGTTGCGGGATGATGAAGGTGAAGACTATCCCATCATCGTCACCGCGAGAGAGCGCGCCGAACCGGAGCTGGATCAGTTTCAGCGCATGATGGTCGCCAACACTGAAGGCGTTCTGACGCCGCTGATTCAGGTTGCGGATATCGAGCTGGAAACCGCTGTGCCTAAGTTTCAGCACTATAACCTGGAGCGAATGGCGATGGTGACGGCGGATATAAAACCCGGTTACCAGACCGAAGCCGTCACCAACGCGATTGTGGACAAACTGGACGCCTATTCCTGGCCTCAAGGCGTCCACTACACGGTAGGGGGCGAGCAGGAAAACCGTAAAGAGTCGTTCGGCGGCATGGCGAAGGCCCTGCTGGTGGCGGTGGTAGGCATCTTCGCGGTGCTGGTGATGCAGTTCCGTTCGTTTTCCCAGCCGCTAATCATCTTCGCCGCGCTGCCCTTCGCCATCATTGGAGCGATACTGGGGCTCTACTTTACAGGTAATACTTTTTCGTTCACCGCTTTCGTCGGGCTCACTTCACTGGTGGGAATCGTCGTCAACAACTCCATCATTCTGGTGGATTACGCCAACCAGATACGCGGGGAAGGCGTCAGTGTGAGCGAGGCGATGGCGCGGTCCGCCCGCACCCGCCTGATTCCCATTTTACTAACGTCGCTGACCACAATTGGCGGACTGACGCCGCTGACGTTGACCGGATCGTCCATGTGGGCGCCCATGGGCTGGACGATAATTGGCGGTCTTACCACTTCAACACTACTGACGCTATTTGTAGTACCGGCTTTGTATCGCTTGTTTGAAGGGTCCGGACGGCAGGTAAAAAGCCTGAGTGACGCACAGATAAGCGGGCGGGATGGTGAGGCTGTGACTACTTATTCAGCCACTCCGTGATGGGCATGGGATAACCGAAGGCGAACCCCTGAATAAGGTCGAAATTCATGCGCTGGCAAACCACCGCCTCCTCTTTGGAGCCGACGCCTTCCGCCAGCGCCTTCACTCCCATTTTGTGCACCATGGACACCAATAGCTCCAACAGTTCCTGACGTTGGGGCGATTTGTGGATATTACGAATCAGGGCGATATCGAACTTTACGACGTCCGGCGGGGCTTCCGCCAATTCCACCAGACGCGCCTGTCCGGCGCCGAAATCGTCATAGGCCAAACCGATCCCCATAGTGCGGATTTCCTTGGCGAGGGCTTGAATCACCATAAAATTGGTGACCGCCTGCTCATGAATCTCCAATACCAGCTCCACATTGGGGTGCGTCTTGCGCACATGCTCCAGCGTCGCCAGTAGACGCGGGCCATCCAATAACTCTTGCGGGTGCGTATTTACGAACAGCGGCATTTTCAGTTTATGTTCTGCAGCGTCCTTGATGCCAATGACACGGAACAGTTCGCTAAGCTCCACCGCCAGGTCGACGCTCTCCGCAATGGTGAACAGCGGCCCCGGACTGGGCAACAGGTTCGGATGCGCCCCCCGTCCCAGCAGTTCGTAGGCGACGGCTTTACCTTTGATATCTACGATAGGTTGAAAGACGGCGTTCACCAGCGTCTGGGATATCAATTCCTTCAGATCCCGGGCCCCCAAAGGAATGCGCTGCGACAGATCGCCTTGCATCACCATCGTAGAGTAGGTCGACTCAGTCGGTGTCGGCGGACGGTCTTCTTCATCCACCAGTCGCGCCTCAATGTGGGCGAAATGAATGACGTCTCCGCTACAAACAGGGGTCACTTGGTTGATGCGGCAGTGATTGACGAAAGTCCCGTTGGTGGAGGACAAATCGCGGACGAATAGTTGCCCTCCATCCTGATGGAACTCAGCGTGCTGCCGGGAAACGTCTGTGGCGTCTATGGTGAAGCTGACGTTGTCACTGCGACCGACAACGAATGGAAAATCCCTGACCGGTAGACGCTTTAATTGATTACCCTGGCCTGAATAACATTCCAGATACCAACGTGTCACCGGTGTTTACCTCACAAACAACAGGCTTCCGAGCGGATACACGTACACGCCCTCCCCGGGCGAAATGCTTAAACGCGATTATCATAATTGTGGCCCATAATCCCTATTAGTAAAGGAGATAATAGTGAAACAGTGTAAACCGCCCGGCGTCGGTTATTGTCGCCAAGCGACCAGCCTGGAAGGCGTTCAGCGCAGCAGTCTACGACACTGATAGAGATAGCAAAGAACATCTCCACGCTGCGTCGGAACGACATGAAAGTCAGTGAACCCAGCCCTCTCCAAAGCGCTTCGCAAAGCTTCGTCGCTCAGCGCAGAACGATCTGTAACATCCGCATCCTCCGCCAGGATCAGTCGCCCACCCGGACGCACAACACGCGCCGCCTCAGCCAACCCTCCCGCGACGTCCCGCCAGTGATGCAGCGTATTCACCGCCCAGGCGATATCCACGGAAGCGTTCGCTAACGGCAAAGATTCCGCCGCGCCAGACAGATATTCAATCGATGCAACGTTGTCCTTATGCTCTTTGGCGAACTGCAGCATCAGTGGCGTAGGTTCTACGCCCACCAAACGCCCCGTCGTCACCACAGCGGAAGCCAGACGCAACGCCTGCCCGCCGCCGCATCCTATATCCAGTACACAGCTGTCGGGCTTTAAGTCCGCCGCTTCGACAACAAACTCGTTACTTGGCCATTCGCTGTAATTGTCGCAGTACCAGCGCGTGATGGTCTCATTCCATTCCGGTTGATGTTTCTCCTCAGACATACCATGCTTTTCCTCTGGTTGAACTCCTGAACCATGGTAGGCGTCCCAGGCGTTTTTACGCAGAGCGGAACAAGGGAATAAATCGGCTGATATTTAGATTTATTGCTCTGGGAACTACGTTATCAACATGGCAATGATGTTGGCCTGCGGATAATCAGGCGCACGGATGCGCCTGCGCGGCGGCTAGCTGCGGGAGACAGGGCCTGACATGCGCAGGCCCTGTCGTTGCAGACAAATAGAAGGAAACTATTTGTCTGCCTGAGTAATAGAAAAAAGAAAAATCGGCTATATTCGTCCCATGCATGCGACACAACCTATCGCCGTCGAACACGGCGTCATGAGCTTTAACGAACACAGCGAAGAGGCGTCCCACGCCGAGCATGTGTTATCCCTGATATTGGACGGCAGCGCGCGCATCCGTCATGGCGATGAAATCACGCTGGGAGCGGGGGTGGTCACGCTGGTTCCCGCAGGCATGCCTCACCGTTTGCTGTCGGCGAATAATCTGGAGGCATGGTGGCTGGGCTTTTGCGCCGGTTGTCTGAGTATTGACGAAACCCACCCGCTAATGTCCCCCTTCAAGCGGGTTCGCTCCGGTATGCCGCCGATGATCGTCATTGAGCCGACGCGACAGGCGCGTCTGCTTTCTCTGCTTGCGGATCTGCGTGAGGAGTGCCAAAACAACACACCTGAAACCGGCGTTGTCACCCGCTGCCTGCTTCTGTTGATATTAGCGGAAGTTAACCGCGCTATGCGGGCAGACTCTCCACACACAGCGCCGCCGACTGACAGCCTGACAACACGGGCGCTGGAATATATTCAAAGTCACTGTCTGGAGAAAATATCGTTGCAGGATGTCGCCACAGCGGTGCACCGTACGCCAGCGCATGTGGCGGCGGCGGTGAAGAAATCCACCGGCTATTCTGTAGGGGATTGGATCGCCCGCAACAAGTTGCAGGCAGCCAGCCTGAAGCTGGCCCACACAGGTGAATCAGTAGAGAAAATCGCCGTCAGCGTCGGGTGGAGCGACGTCACCCATTTCATACGGCAATTCAAGAAGCACTATGGCGCAACGCCCGCTGCCTGGCGCAAGCAGGTCCGGGCCAATCATAGACCAGAGGAAGCGACGCGATGACAGGCTACGGCTCTCTTTATTCCAGGTCAGAGTGGTCCACGCCAAGGTCATGCAGGATGTCCATTAATTCTTCTCGCGCCAGCTTTCTGACATTCAGAACCAGAATGATCTGCAGAAACAGGTCCGCGCCGAGAATGCCTTTATTGATCTTGTTGCGGAGATTATCCGCGCTCTGCTGGGTTCCGATTCGGGCCAGCCTGTCGCTAAGGTCGCTATACTTAACGCCACGTTTGGCCATTTCGAATTTAATGATGCGCGAAGCCAGTTCTCTCCAGGAGTTCATTGACGGTTTGGTTTCGTTTTCCATGGCGTCCATTTCTTCTTTATGTAAAAGATAATTTACGTTTATGAGTTAAAATTTACTATAGAGCAAAAAAAAGTTTGTGCAAATAAAATTCTTGGTGTACATTTTTCTACAAGCCTTCAATCGGGGTAAAAATTAATAGGAGAACAAAATGAGCTGGGATCTCTTAAAGCTGGAAAGCCTTTTGAGTCAACGCGATGACTACGCAGTCACCAGAGAAGCGACCTGCCTGTGCATTACTAATAGCGACGGCATCGACGCCTATCTCGCGATCAGCGGCGAACAAATTATTGTCGAGTCTCTGCTGTTTGCAAAAGGCCAAGTTAAAGATTGCGCACTTCTGAATGACGACATTCTGAAAACGCATCAAATATTCCCTCTCACCACCATTGGCATCACCAATGTGGAAGGCGAGGACTATTACATGGCTTTCGGCGCCCTGTCGGCCCAATCCAAAGAAGAAAGCATCCTGATCGAGGTTGATATGTTGTTCCAAAACGTTGAAGCGTTTTTGGACGCGTACCAGAACCATCTTGTTAACGGAGTTGAATTATGAGCGTTTGGAAAAAATTAGTGACCGCCATCAAGGGCGGAGCCAACGAAGCGGCGGAAGCGGTTGTGGACAGTCAAGCATTGCGCATCCTGGACCAGGAAATCCGTGAAGCCAAAGAAGAACTGCGTAAGTCCGATCACGCACTGACCCAGATCATGGCGAAAAGAAAGCTGGCCGACCAGAAAGTAGCGAGCCTGAAAGCCTCTGTCGCCGAATACGAAGGCCACGCACGCAAGGCGGCGGATAGCGACCGTAATCTGGCGCTGGAATGCGCGCAGAAAGTGGTGGAGCTGCGCGACCAGATGGACGCTGAGCAGAAATACGTGGATCAGTTCAACCAGTCCGAGCAGACCCTGCGTCGCAACATTGCACAGGCCAAGTCCAACCTGCGTCGTATGGAGCAGCAGATCGATATGGTGAAGGCGACTGAATCCGTGCAGAAAGCGCAAGTCGCAGTCTCTTCCAGACACATGGGCGCAAACAGCAAAATGAAGACCGCGGCGGAATCCCTGCAGCGCATCCAGAGTCGCCAGAATCAGCGCTCGGCGGAGCTGGACGCAGCAGAAGAGCTGGCTTCCGAAGAGAGCGGCGATTCTCTGGACGCAAAACTGAAGGCGGCCGGCATTAACGGCTCCAACGCTAACGCAGACGACGAACTGGCGCGTATACTCGGAGGGAACTGAGTTTAAGAGCTTGTCTGATGCCAATAATAAATAAGATCAAGAGAATCTTTATCCGACATTTTATGGAGCTGCGATGGCAAGGAGTCGTCATCGCATTGCTTTCCTATGTGGGTCTGAGCTATTTCTTCCTATATTTGTCCGGCGAGACGGATTTACTGTCTCTGCCGGATTTTGCTTATTGGCTGGTCGTTACCGCCTCCACCGTCGGATATGGCGATTTCTCGCCGCAAACCCCCGCCGGCAAACTGGCCGTTTCCGTATTTGTCATTCCATTCGGCCTGAGCCTGTTCGCATTATTCGTAGGTAGAGTCGCCGTGTTCGCCTCTTATCACTGGAAAAAGGGAGTGAAAGGTTTGAAACAACTCGATTGCGCCAATCATATTCTCGTTATCGGCTGGAACGAAAGACGCACGCCTCATCTGATCCGTCTCTTGTTGCGTGAGCAGCTCGGCAGTGAGGAAACCCGCCAGGTAGTTCTCTGCGCGAAAGCGGATATTGAAAATCCCATGCCGGAGGAAATAGGCTTCGTCAAAGTTGAAAGCTACAACAATGACGCGCAAATGAGCATGGCCTGCTTGGAAAGTGCGTCCACCATCATCATCGACGCCCCGGAAGACGACGTCACTATGACAGCCGCCCTCTATTGCGCCAGCCGCAACAAAGACGCCCACATGATCGCCTATTTCAACGACGACAATCTGAGCCGCCTGTTGAAAGTTCATTGTCCCAACATAGAATGCACGCCGTCGGTAGACGTTGAGTTGCTGGCGAAGTCCGCCATGCATCCCGGCTCCAGCGTATTGCATCAGGACCTGCTGAACGTGCAGGATGGCATGACGCAATACTCCATCAGATATCCGGCCGAAGCCAAAAGCGTCCCGTTGCGAAATTTGTTTCTGCCGCTAAAAGAACGTTATGATGCGATCCTGATTGCCGTCGGCGACGGCAAAGGGGCCGTTACCTTGAATCCACCTATGGACCATACTGTTGCGCCCGGAACCACGATTTACTACATCGCGGACGAACGCATCGATGGACTTGATTGGGAGAAACTCTGTGTTTAGCAAGTTTTTCAAAAAAGATGAACCTAAGCCCCCTTCCGCTCCAGAGATCATGGGGTTGCGTCTCGGCGGCGCATTTGAACTCGATCAACTGAGACTAAAACTGATCGAACCTTCGGTCATTTTTAAAGGCGCGGCCAAAACCCAGTTAATCCAGGCGGTAGGCCAGGTGAAACTGGACGCCAGCAGCACACTGCTGCGCTTCTACACCGACGACGACGGATTTATTCAGGTGGTGTTGAATGGCGGCATGACGGAAAACCACGTTGAAGACGTCAAGCTTTGGTATTTCTATGAAACCCGCGCGGTTGGAAGCCAGTCGGATTGGGACATGTTAATAAACTCCCAGATCAGCCAGCCTGAATACAGTATTGAAGGCCACCGCTTCCAGCGGGTTTGGGAAAGCGTCGGAGAATCCTCTCCCCCTGTGGCCATGACAGAGAAAACCACCACCGAAGCAGGCGAAGTCACAGAGACGGATCAGTTTTCGATGTTGTATGAAAGATCCGTGAATGAAGACCTGGATGAGTTTCTCATGGTCTGCGGCGAAGAAAAAATCATCGATAACCGCGCCGACCGCTGTCTGGTGCTGTCCACCGGCATTAATCTGCGGCCTGCGGACATCGTTATCATTGGATAAATGCGGCCCTCCGCATTTATCCCCTCAACCCACATAACATATCCATAATTATTAAAGAAGGAGCTGTCCATGGACGCTATCGCACATTCGCTGTTAGGCCTAACGAATTTTGCGATTTACTTTTCTTCCTCATTAGTCCTGCTATTGGTGTTCAAATTCCTGTATACCATGGTCACGCCTCACGACGAGTGGAAACTGGTCAAAGAAGGTAAGAGCGTCGCCGCTGCGACAGGCCTTATCGGCGCTGTGATTGGCTTTTCCATCGCACTCGCCGGAGCCGCCTCCAACTCCGTATCTCTGCTTGATTTCTGGGTATGGGCTGCTGTCGCGCTGATTGCGCAGGTTGTGGCCTTCGCCATCATTCGCTTCATCTTCATGCCTAAAATTGTACAGCGCATTACTGACGGCGAAGTGTCCGCGGGCGTCGTACTGGGCGGATTTTCCGTGGCCGTAGGCATTCTGAACGCGGCTTGCATGACCTACTAAGGAGCAGTGGAATGAAGCGTACGAAAGAAATTAATCTGGACAGGATGAAAAAGAACGGTCAGAGCTTCTTGCTACGACCCATCACTGTCGCTGTCGCCGGCGTCACGCTCACCGCCTGCTCGGATACCCGCGAAGCTCAGGTTTACAAAGACATGAGCGAGTGCATTAATGAAAACCCAAGCTACGCCTCAGAATGTGAAGCAGCGTATCAGCAAGCGCTCAAACGGGCCACGGAGACCGCGCCCAAATACATGTCCATGCGCGACTGTGAAGCGGAATTCGGCGCCAACGCCTGCACCAGCTATCAGGGTAGTTCAGGTCAGAGCTGGTTCATGCCCGCCATGGCCGGCTTCATGTTCGCCAAGATTCTGGACTCGAACCGCCGTTATGATTATCAGCCGGTGTTCACCTCCTACTATCGCGGCTCTCCGTTTTACGGCAGCTGGGTGACTTCCGACGGCTATCGCTACGGCAGCACCTACAACCGTAAAGTCACCGTGGACAACAAAGCGTTTCAGCCCAAGCCCGCTGTGACGCGGACCATTTCCCGCGGCGGATTCGGTTCGACGGTGAATGCAAAATCTTCCTGGAGCAGCTCTTCCAAATCCAGTTCCAGCTCAAGAAGCAGCTGGGGCGGTTAAATCATGCTGCGCATACCGATCCAGGAACGGCCGCATTGGCGCGATCTCGCCCACGAATACGGCTTCCAGTTTCACACCATGCATGGGGAAGTCTATTGGGATGAGAGCGCCTACTATCAGTTCTCTCTGGAGCAGATAGAAAACGGGCTCGAAGATCCCTCTGCCGAGATCCACCAAATGTGCCTGGAGGTCGTCGACCGGGTGGTGGAGGACGAGCGCCTGTTGCGCAAGTTCAGCATTCCTGAGATGTTCTGGGAAGCGGTGCGCGCTTCTTGGCGCGATCAGCAGCCCAGTCTGTATTCGCGTCTGGATTTCGCCTACGATGGCCGCAATCCGGCCAAGTTGTACGAGAACAACGCCGATACGCCCACCAGCCTGTATGAATCAGGCTTCTGGCAGTGGTTGTGGCTGGAGGAGAACGTGCGCAACGGTCGCCTGCCCCGCGCTTGCGACCAGTTCAACTCCCTGCAGGAAAAGCTGGTGCGCAGGCTGGCGGAAATCTATGCGCAAACCGATGGCCCTGATTTCTACTTCAGCTGCTGCAAAGACACCGAAGAAGATCGCGGAACGATTCAGTATCTGCAGGACTGCGCGGCGGAAGCGGGCATCCCCAACCGCTTTATCTACATCGACGATATCGGACAAGGCGAGAACGGCGAATTTACGGATCTGGATGACCGGGTCATTGAGCTGATGTTCAAGCTGTATCCCTGGGAGTTCATGCAGCGGGAAGAGTTCGCCCCGCTGATTTTGCAAAACCCTATGCGCTGGATTGAGCCTTTATGGAAATCTGTGCTGTCTAATAAGGCGCTTCTGCCGATGTTGTGGAAGATGTTCCCCAATCATCCTAATTTGCTACCGGCTTATTTCGAAGATGAAGTCGAGCATGCGCCTGGGGTGGATTTGGTGAAAAAGCCGATTTTCTCCCGCGAAGGCGCTAATGTGGCTCTCTACCGCGACGGCGAAATGCTTTTCGATACGGATGGCCCTTATGGCGAAGAAGGCTTTATCTTTCAGGCTTATCACCCCCTTCCCAAATTCGGCGAGAGCTACACGCTGGTGGGCTCCTGGCTGGTGAACGATCAGCCGGCGGGCATCTCCGTGAGGGAGGACAAAGCCCTGGTGACCCAAGACCTTTCCCGCTATTTGCCCCATGTGATTCTGTAAGAGATGTCTCACAGTCTCCGTGGGGATACGCTGATTACTATCTGATCGCTCATTGATTAAACTGCAGCCCGTTTTGTAAATCTGTACCAAAAGATTCTAACGGAGTAGTTTATGTCGAGAATCCAACGTAGCAATGACGAGCAGTTTTTACATCACCAGCGCAAGGAGCGCTTTTATGAGCAGGACGGTCAGTGGTATTACATGACTCGCGAGCAAATCCCCCTGGGCCCTTACGATAAAAGAGAGCATGCGCAGGAAGGTCTGTCCGCCTACCTCTGTTATCTTCACGCCGCAGGCTGATGCGGCGGCATTATCCGCCATCATGTATTTCCGGCAATAAATCCAATATTTCTCATCCACAAGTTCTGTAGTGAGCGTCCTGACGGATGTAACTACAGAACTTCCGTCGTCCTTCCTTTTCTTGCAGTTTTTCTGCTCCCAGATTCGCCAGACAACGTTGGCTTCGCATTTCAACCTGAGAAGAATATGCGGATTCCCGCCCACCGCTAACCAGCGAAATGGGTGGATTCCCACCCATTTAGAAATCCCACTGTTCCGACAAAATCCCGTAACACGCTGTTATTACTAAAATTTCACGTTAATTCAAAAATTGGCCCAGAGGTTGCTCTTATGTAATCGACTATGGCTTTCGCCTAACCCCAACAAAAACAAAATGTGAGGTATAACATGCGATTCAAAAAACTCCTGACGGCCCTTGTTGGCGCCACCCTGTCTTTCTCTGTTTTCGCCGCCCCTCTCCAAATCAAGTTTTCCCACGTTGTAGCGGAAAACACTCCCAAGGGACAGATGGCGATCAAGTTCAAACAACTGGTGGAAGAACGCCTGCCGGGCAAAGTTGAAGTAAAAGTGTTCCCCAACTCCCAGCTGTTCGGTGACGACAACGTGCTGGAGGCCATGCTGCTGGGCGACGTACAGTTGGCTGCGCCATCTCTGTCCAAGTTCGACAATTACACCAAAAAACTGCAAGTCTTCGACCTGCCTTTCCTGTTCCAGGATATGGAGGCGGTAGAGCGCTTCCAAAACGGCCCCGCCGGTCAGGAACTGCTGTCCGCGCTGGAGCGTAAGGGGCTGGTTGGTCTGGGTTACCTGCACAACGGCATGAAGCAGCTGTCCGCCAATAGCCCGGTTCGCGTGCCCGCGGACATCGCCGGTAAGAAATTCCGCATCCAGACTTCCGACGTACTGGCGGCGCAATTCGAAGCCGTCAAAGCGGTGCCTGTGAAAAAGCCGTTCTCTGAAGTGTTCACACTGCTGCAGACCAACGCTATCGACGGTCAGGAAAACACTTGGTCTAATATCTATTCCAAAAAGTTCTATGAAGTTCAGGACCACATCACTGAGTCCAACCACGGTCTGCTGGACTACCTGGTGGTGACCTCCAAAGAGTTCTGGATGGAGCTGCCTGACGACATGCGCGACGTCATCAAAAAGAGCCTGGACGAGTCCATCGCCTACGGCAACAGCATCGCTGCGGAGAAAGACAATAGCGATAAAGAAGAAATCATCGCTTCCCGTCGCACCAAGGTGACCTCTCTGACTCCAGAAGAGCGCAAGCAGTGGGTTGACGCTATGAAACCTGTCTGGAAAAAGTTCGAGAAGGAGATCGGGGCGGATGTGATCAAGGCCGCTGAAGCCTCCAATCAATAACCCTCTCCGGGAAAGGGAGCAACCGCCAGGTTGCTCCTATACTTTCGTAATTCGAGCTGTAGAACCGTTTTTAAGCCGTACAATAACCAGAATTAGGTCCCATCATGTTTGGTCGAATCGTCCATCGCTTTGAAGAAAGCGTTCTGTGTCTGTTGTTGGTATCCATGACCCTGCTGGTGTTCTCGGAAACCATGCTTCGTTTCTTTTTCAACACCGGCCTGCTGTGGGCGGAAGAAGCCACCCTGTATCTGGGAGCCTGGATGGTGTTGTTTGGCGCATCCTACGGCGTCAGGGTGAACGCCCACATCGGCGTGGACGCTTTCGTGAAACTTTTACCCAAGGGACCCCGTCGCGCCGTCGCCGCATTAGCCGTCGTGATGTGTCTGGTCTACTGCGGGTTATTCCTGTATGGCGGTTGGATCTACCTCGCCAAAATGCACAAGATCGGCATCGAACTCAGCGACATTCCCGTGCCTCGCTGGGTTGCGCAAAGCATCCTGTTCATTGGTTTCATCCTGTTGGCAATTCGCTTCCTGCAATTGCTGTGGGCGATCATCGTCGGTAAGTCCAACGGCTTCGAGTTCGTAGATGAAGCCAAAGAAAGCATGCATCTCGCCGATGAGACAGCGGGAGCTTCCACTTCAGCGCAAGGTAACCGCCCATGACCGCCACCGTACTTTTCATCCTGCTGTTCACTTGCATGCTGATGGGCATGCCGATCGCCGTCGCCTTGGGTCTGTCCAGTATCGTCACGATTCTGTTTTTCGCCCCGGACACGTCACTGGCGTCCATAGCGCTGAAGATGTTTGAGGCGACTTCCAGCCACTATACGCTGCTGGCGATTCCATTCTTTATTTTGTCTTCCGCGTTTCTTTCCACCGGAGGCGTGGCGCGACGTCTGATTGACTTCGCCGTCAGCAGCGTCGGCCATATTCGCGGCGGCCTGGGTATGGCGTCCGTCATGGCCTGTATGCTGTTCGCGGCGGTATCCGGTTCCTCGCCCGCAACCGTAGCGGCGATAGGCTCGATCGTCATCGCCGGTATGGTGCGCGCGGGTTATCCGCAAAGCTTCGGCGCAGGCCTGATCGCCAACGCCGGTACGCTGGGCATTCTTATCCCTCCTTCCATCGTCATGCTGGTGTACGCCGCCGCGACGGAAGTCTCCGCGGCGCGCATGTTTATGGCTGGCCTGATTCCCGGTTTGATGATGGGCGGCATTCTGATGATCGCCATCTATATCGCCGCACGCATTAAGAAACTGCCCTCTCAGCCATTCCCCGGCGTCAAAACACTCATCAAAACCGGTGTAGTCGCAATGGGTGGAATCATGCTGATCGTTATCGTGTTGGGCTCCATTTACGGCGGCGTCGCCAGTCCAACGGAAGCCGCAGCGGTAGCGGCGGTATACGCCTACCTGATCGCCGTTATTGGCTATCGTGATATTGGTCCGTTGAAAGACATCGCCTGGCGCAACCAAGGCGAAGCGATTCCCAGCGCAGTGATCCGCAACACTCTGCAATGCGCCTTGGCGCTGCCCAAGTCAGTGACCGATAAAGAAGTGCGTCACGTGGTGCTGGATGCGGCCAAAGTCAGTCTGATGCTGTTGTTCATCATCGCCAACGCTATGCTGTTCGCCCACGTACTGACGTCCGAAGGCATTCCTCAGGCCATCGCCGCGACTATCGTAGAGTGGGGCTTACCGGCATGGGGCTTCCTTATTGTGGTGAATATTCTGCTGTTGATGGCGGGCAACTTCATGGAACCCTCCGCCATTCTGCTGATCATGGCGCCGATTCTGTTCCCCATCGCCACCCAGCTGGGCATCGACCCGATACACCTTGGCATTATTATGGTGGTGAATATGGAAATTGGCATGCTAACGCCGCCAGTAGGGCTAAACTTATTCGTAACAGCGGGCATAACCAATCGCTCCATCGGTTGGGTCATTCGCGCCGCCCTGCCCTGGCTGGGCCTCCTCCTGGGCTTCCTGATCCTGATTACATACGTGCCGCAAATATCTCTGTTCCTGCCGGAATACATCGACAAGCTACAGGGATACAACTAAAAGGCGCGTAAATACGCATAAATAGAGGAGGCGTTAGGTAGAGCGTAACGAGATTCGCAAACGTCCGCATACTCTCGCGGATATTCAGGGGTAGGTCCCACTACCCCTTTTTTTGCTGACTGGCGAGACAGAAAAACATAACAAATAATTATATAAAACAAGGAAATACAACCATCGGGAATAACATGAAATAATAACAAGCAATATTCACATACCCGGAGGCAATAATGAAAATCCTAACTGCGGCCCTAACCGCACTGTGCATGGGAGCGGCGACGCTGGCTTCCGCTGAAGACAAGCTGGTCTTCAACACACAGGATTTCAGACCTTTCACTTATCTGGAAAAAGGCGAAGTCGCCGGCCCAGGCACCGAGCTGGTAAAACTCATCTGTAAAGCATCCGAAATCCAATGCGAGTTCAACTTGCTGGACTGGACGGTCGCGCAACAGCAGGCCAAAGAAAAGCAGGTCGATGGCCTTTATGTCATCGGGTGGAATGAGCAGCGCAGCGAGTGGCTGCACTATTCCCTGCCCATCCTGAAAACCAGTTACGGTTTCTTCGTTAGCGAAAGCGACACCAGGCAATATTCAACCCTCTACAATTTCTCTGAGCATCAGGTTGGCGTATTCGGTCCCTCCAACACCTCCAAAACGCTGGAGACTATTGGTACCGCCATGCCCACGATGAAAATCGTGCTAGCGAAAGACGATCTGGTGTCTTTCCGTATGCTGAGCGATAAAAAAGTGGATTCAGTTTATTCAAACCGTGATGTCGGTTTTGAAATTCTGCGCCAACTGGGCCTCAAGGACATTCGCTTCGCCTGGAACCACAAGTCGATCAACTACTACGTCGGTTTCGTCAAAGGCCACACTTCCCGCAAAGTAATAAATAAGTTCAACAAGACTCTGCGCCAGTTATACAAAGACGGCGAAGCGCAGAAAGTTCTGGATAAATATCAATTGGAGTCGTCCATGTAAGCGGCGCTGCTGGAACCCCCCAGCGCCTGCCGCAATCTATCCTCCGCGGATTGTCCGGCGACCCTTGAGAACTGGGCATAACCTCACTAGACTGGCGGGTACGGCAGGCGGTCCCCTTTTGACAATGGGACCGCTCCAACTTAACTCTTAATATCGTTCCCTTGTTTTAACGCCAGTTGCCTATCTGCGCTTTTAAACCCGGTCCGATTGAGTTTTACGATAACGAGGCGGAAACACACGAGGGAACGCCCACGGCGGCGTGCTCAACCACCTCACCAAACCTTAAAGGTGCTTTTATGTCTGATATCAAACCCCGGGTTGTGAGCATTCACTACACACTGACTAACGACGATGGCGAAGTGATCGACAGCTCCGCCGGCGGCGAGCCATTGGCCTATCTGGAAGGCGCTCAAAACATTATTCCGGGACTGGAAAACGCCCTGCGTGAATTGTCCGCTGGCGACAAACAGAAAGTATCGGTAGATCCCGCCGACGCGTATGGCGAGTACTCTGCGGAACTGGTTCAGGTTGTTCCGCTGGAAGCTTTCGAAGGCGTAGAGAAAGTTGAGCCTGGCATGCAGTTCCATGCACAGACTGCAGGCGGCGCGCGCGTCATCGTGGTTATGGAAGTGTCCGACGACACCGCCACTATCGACGCCAACCACCCTCTGGCCGGCCAAACGCTGCACTTTGACGTGGAAATCGTTGAAATGCGCGAGCCTACTGAAGAAGAGTTGTCTCACGGCCACGTTCACGGCGAGGGCGGACACCACCACTAAGCGGTGATCCGAATATAAAAAAGGCGACATTGGTCGCCTTTTTTATTTCTGAGCCGACGCCGCTCAGACGTCTTGCGCTAAGCCCCGCAGCAATCCCGCCTGGGTCCAGGTTTGCAGTAACTGCGCCGCTCTTTGCGCCGCGGTTTCACCATGCCACTCCCATAACAACTCACACAAGTCAGCGAAATTGGCCCCCTCGCTCACCGCTGTAATGGCCGCCGCCTCATCCGCCGCCAAAGACCGAAACAAAGTCACCCACTCCGCACGCCACAGCAGCCAGGTCTCCTCTTGCTCCAAAGCCTGAGGCGCCGGCGGCGTATACTCTTCTTTCAACGCTTTCCAGATGGGAACTGTATTGAAGCAATGACGATGCAGCGTCAGCGCCGGGATGAAATCAAAGCACAAGGCTGGCCAGGCATCCGGCGCAATCGACTGAAACGCCCTCATGTCTATGGGTTGCGCATCGCTGGCGTCAAACATCAGGCGCAGCAAGCGTTCCCACTCCGCCAGTTCGGCCAGCACGCCATGGCGGCGATAAGGTTCCGTACAGGCCAGATGATCCGGTAACGCCTCGCCAAACCAGCGTACTGACATATTCGACGATGGATGCAGAATAATGAAGTCGCGACTCATTTGCTTGAAGGTTTCGTCGCCCAGTAACCCGCGCACAGCAGGATAGTCTTCCGACAACACGCCAATCAGCCGGGTGAAATAGGCGTTGCGGTAAATCTCTATGCGTTGCGCCGCGTTTAACGCCCCTGCGCTCAACGCAGAGTCGACGGCCCCGCCCTCGGCGGTGCTGATCGCAGTCAGAAAGTCGTGTTGCAGCCGGGACAAATCAGACATAAGCCGCCTCGCTCCGCACCGCCTCCAGTCGAGGGAACTCCGCTTCCGCAATGCCGCGTAATGTCGCCAGCTCGCTCATCAGTTCTGAAAACTCGGGCATATTGTCATCCCGCTCGATCATCGCCGAGACTTTACCGAAACGACGCACCGCCAGTCGATAAAGCTCCCATACCGGGTCCGCTACCGGAGCGTCATGGGTATCGACGATATAGTCGCCATAATCGGAGTGGCCAGCGACATGAAATTGGATCACCCGATCCTGCGGAATGCCGTTCATATAGGTCAGCGCGTCAAACTGATGATTGCGCGCGCTCACGTAAATGTTATTGATGTCCAGCAGCAGCCAGCAGTCCGCTTCCTCGGCGACGGCGGCGACAAACTCCCATTCCATCATATCGGACTCGCTGAAATTCACATAACTGGACAGATTTTCCAGGGCAATGCGTCGCCCCAAAAACGCCTGCACCTGCTTTACCCGCTCCGCCACATGACGCACGCTCTCGGCGTTGTAAGGCAACGGCAGCAGGTCATGGGAATTATGGGCGCTGAGACCGGTCCAACACAGATGGTCGGACACCCACAGCGGGTTCACCCTGTCGATCAGAGCCTTGAGTCGACTTAGATAACCCAGATCCAACGCGGCCGTGGAGCCAATGGACAGGGACACCCCATGCATCGCCAGGGGATAAATTTCTCGAATGCGGTCAAGGAAATACAGCGGCTTGCCGCCCTCAACCATATAGTTCTCACTGATGATCTCAAACCAGTCCACCGGCGGTCTGGTTTCCAGAATATGGGAGTAGTAATCAGGCCTGAGGCCCAAACCAAAGCCGGAAAAAGCGGGACGGGCATTCATAGAGATTCAGTGCGTCGTGATGGAATAAAAAGTCGAAAACAATATAGACCGTTTTATTGCAAAGGCGCGTCCGGCGTCGCCACCGGACCAGCGCGCATCAACGGTCGGCTCGCAACCGCGATTACTTAACTGTGCCGCCTTTCGCTTTGCACTCGTCCGCGGTCATGCTCAGGAAACCCTGACCCTGGCAGCTGCCCATGCCTTTGCAGTCGTTGTTAGCGGTTTTACAGTCATTATGACCGGCGCAGCTGTTAACGCCCCAGCAATGAACCTGTGCTTCCGCCGCTACTGCGGTAGTGGAAGTCAGCGCGGCAGTACCGAAAAAGCCCGCAGCAGCGATAGCCAGAGCAGCGCCAGTCAGTTTCTTTTGTGATTGGTTCATAACAATATCCTTAAGCAGAAAAATAGTGATTGAGAATTTTTCGTCGTCCCAGTATTGCGACAACGATTGATTTGACCGGGCGCGTTTTGAAAAGTTCACGGGTTCTCTACTCAAAGAAAAATATTTTTCACTTAAGGGTTCCTTAAGCTTGCCAAAGTAACCTGCAGAGAGACATCCACGAGGAGGCTTTATGCAGCAACCGGACACACTTCCCGCCCCAGTGGCGGCAGCGGCCATCGGCAATCGTTATATCCACGCCGGACCGGGACATCGTTCGCGCGCTGTCGCCGAATCGTTCATCCGTACGCGTTTCAATAAGGAGTACGGCGCCCACATCCGTTACTTCATGGAAAACTTTGTTCTTTGCTATGAGCGGGACAGGTTGATCTCCGTCCTGGGCTACCAAAGCGCCCAATCCCGCCCGCTGTTTCTGGAGCAATATCTGAATGCGCCCATCGAACAGGTTCTGGCGCGGATTCAGGGCGCGCCCTGCTCACGCAGCGGGATTATCGAAGTGGGCAATCTGGCGTCCACCACTCAAGGGGCGTTGCGTCGTCTGATTCTGGTGCTGGCCCGCTATTTCTCGGAACGCAATTACCAGTGGCTGACCCTGACCGTGATTCCAGAATTGCTGAACAGCTTCCGTCGCTTTGACCTGCCCATGATCGAACTCGCCAAAGCGATGCCGGAAGCACTGGGCCGGGACGCCGCCAGCTGGGGCAGCTACTACGACAAATCTCCCAGAGTAATGGCCATATCCATTCCACACAGCATCCACCACCTGATTAGCAACCCGGTAATGGCGAAGGTTTTGGAGCGCTGTCCACAACCGCAACACGAAGACTAACTCACGCAGGGAGAGCTTGTATGACTGCAAACGCCTTAATACAACGCCTGCGCGAAAACGCGCAGACCACCCCCACCCTCATCGCGCTGGAGAATGAACATGGAGCGCTGACTTATGAGACGCTATGGCGCACGGTAGAAAGTCTGTCCCGCACACTGCATGAGCTGGGCGTTCGCCGTCTGGCGCTGGAGGCGGACAATGGGCCAGCCTGGATCTGCGCCGACCTGGCCTGCTTACACGTTGGCGTCACGCTGATCCCAATTCCACTGTTCTTCACCGCCTCACAGCGAGAGCACTTACTTAACGAAGCCGCCATTGAAGCCGTTATCACGCAGGCCGCCGAACCGCCAACAGCGGAAGCGACACTACTGGATGCAGAGTTGGGCTTGTACGCGATAGCGACCGGAGCCTCAGCGCGTACCGACGAGGCCATCGAAGACATCATCAAGGTCACTTACACCTCCGGCTCTACCGCTCAACCCAAAGGCGCGCGCCTGAACGCCGCCGCTCTGGAGACGGTCATGCTGAGTCTGGCGCAAGCGGTTGAAATCAATGAGCCCATCGGCCACTTGTGCACATTGCCTTTGGCCACCTTGCTGGAAAACATCGCAGGCGTGTATGTCGCGCTATATAAAGGCGGCAGGGTTATCGCTCCCGCCCTGGGCAGCCTGGGACTGAACGGCTCCAGCGGCCTGGATCTAAAGCAGTGGGCGCAGACTCTGCAACGCTGGAATCCGCAAACGCTGATCCTCACCCCAGAGTTGCTGAAAGCGATGCTGTTTCTTATCGCCGGCGGGCAACTACGGTTGAACAGGCTCCAGTGCGTCGCCGTTGGCGGGGCCAAGGTATCTCCTGTCATGCTCGCGCAAGCGGCGCAGTTGGGCGTCCCTGTATACGAAGGTTACGGACTGTCCGAATGCGCCTCCGTAGTCAGCCTCAACCGCCCATCGGCGTCACGTCCCGGCAGCGTGGGCAAGCCCTTGTCTCACATCAGTCTGTCCTTCGCCGATGACGGGGAAATCATTGTCGAGGGTCCGGTCTACTCAGGGTATCTGGGCGAGCCGCAGAAGAGCGCCGAGCCGGTTCACACCGGGGACATCGGGCGACTGGACGAAGACGGTTACCTTTATCTCGAAGGCAGAAAGAAAAACCTGATCGTCACCGCATTTGGCCGCAATCTGTCGCCAGAATGGGTGGAGAGCGAGCTATTGTCCGCGCCCTGTATCGCCCAGGCCGCTTTATTTGGCGATGGCGAACCTTTCAATGTCGCCGTGGTGACGCCAGCCAAACCCGACATCGGTCATGACCTGTTGATGCAGGCGGTGGAACAGATTAACCAGCGCCTGCCGGATTACGCCCAAGTGCGCAACATCATTATCAGCGACGCGCCCTTCAGCGCCCAAAACGGCCAACTCACCGCCAATGGCCGGGTGCGCAGGTGCGCCATCGCCGCCCGACACAAGGACCGTCTCAACGACCTGTTTCAATCTTCCCAGCCTTTCACCAGGAGCATGCCATGAGCTTTTACCAACGTCTGCAGGCGGAAACCCAACAGGAACGCAACCGACTGCTATCCAGCCCGATTATCCAGGATGCGCTGCGCGGTGAAATTACACTGAGTCAGTATGTCGCATTCCTGACGCAGGCCTACCACCACGTCAAGCACACCGTACCTCTGCTAATGAGTTGCGGAGGGCGTCTGCCCGAGCATTACGAATGGCTGCGGGAAGCCGTAGCGGAATACATTGAGGAAGAGTGCGGCCATCAGGAATGGATTCTGAACGACATCGCCGTTTGCGGCGACGACAAGGAAAAAGTCCGACGCAGTCGCCCCCATCTGACCACAGAACTGATGGTGGCGTACGCCTACGACACCGTCATGCGCGTCAATCCGCTGGGCTTCTTCGGCATGGTGCACGTGCTGGAGGGGACCAGCGTCACTACCGCCACCCAGGCCGGGGAAATCATTCAAAAGACCCTCGGGCTGCCCAATCAGGCGTTTAGCTACCTGTTCTCCCACGGCAGTCTGGATCAGGACCACATTTGTTTCTTTGAGGAGCTGATGAACAAAATCGGGCGCCACGAAGACCAGCAGGCCATCATCCACGCCAGCAAGGTCTTCTACGAACTGTACGGCGCCGTCTTCCGCGCCCTGCCTCGCAACCATGAGCGCGAAGCGCTTAATCAGGAGAGCCACCATGCAGCTTAAAGATAAAACCATTCTGCTCACAGGGGCCACCGGCGGCATTGGCGAGGCTCTGGCGTTGCGGCTCGTCAAACAGGGGGCGACGCTGGTGATCACGGGTAGAAACGCAGACAAACTGCAAAGGCTGCAGGCGCGCATTCTGGCCAACGGCGGCCGCTGCCGCAGCGTCGTGGCGGATATCAGTCTGGAGGCGGGAATCTCCATAGTCGCTCAAGAGGCGGCGCGGGTCCCCCAGGTGAACATGCTTATCAACAACGCCGGCGTCAGCGACTTTATTGAATTCGAAGACCAAAGCGCCGAACGCATCCGTTGTCTGATGGAAGCCAACGTCACCGGCCCCATGCTGCTGACCCAACGCCTGCTGCCGCAGTTGCGCATTCAGCAGGGCATGATCGTCAATATCGGTTCTACATTCGGCTCCATCGGCTATCCCGGTTTCGCCGCCTATTGCGCCAGCAAGTTCGCCATGCGCGGTTTCAGCGAGGCCCTGCAGCGGGAGCTGGCGGACTCGCCAATGCAGGTGCTGTACGTCGCGCCTCGCGCGACCCGCACCACTATCAACAGCTCCGCTGTCGAATCCATGAATGCGGAGCTGGGCAACCGCATGGACGAACCGGACTGGGTGGCGGAGCAAATCTGCGCCGCCATCATCCGACGCACTCCAAGGGTTTATCTGGGCTGGCCGGAAAAGTTATTCGTGCGCATCAACGCCTTGTTCCCTGCGCTGGTGGCGGTTTCCATCAGCAAGCAGCTACCTATTATTCGCAAATACCTGGCGCGCCAGAACACCTGACTCGTCCGCTCTAAACGCAACAGCGTCTGATTAAAAGAGGAGATTATCCATGTCATACACACTTATCGCCCGCGCGCTGATCGTCGCCGGAGCCATGTCTCTGGGAGCCGCCTCCGCACAAGCGGAAGAGGTCGCAGGTTACGTTAAAGACCTGTATCACGGTTGGGCGCACGTTCGTTATGAAGTCGACGCCAAGGAACAGGAGAAAGGTTACCAGGACTTGAAGGGACAAGCGGATCAGACGGTTGACGCGCACCCTGAAGATCCCAACGCATGGATCTGGAAAGGCGTCATCACCAGCACCTACGCCGGCGCCAAGGGCGGCCTCAAAGCCCTTTCCCTGGTGAAAGAAGCCAGGGACTGCTTCGAAAAAGCCATGTCTATCGACGCCAACGCCTTCGGCGGCTCCGCCTACACCAGTCTGGGCGCGCTGTACTACCAGGTTCCAGGCTGGCCGCTCAGCTTCGGCGACGATAGAGAAGCTGGAAAACTGCTGCGCAAAGGCCTGGCAATCAATCCGGATGGTATTGACGCCAACTTCTTCTACGGGGACTATCTGCGAGAGCAAGGCGACCTCAAACAGGCTAAGCTATATCTTGAAAAAGCCCTGCAGGCGACGCCGCGTCCTGATCGCCAAGTCGCCGACACAGGTCGTCGCGGCGAAGTCCAGGCGTTGTTGAAGAAAATGCAATAACCACGGAGCATGATGTAGCGCAATGCGCATTTTATTGGTGGAGGATGACGAGTTACTGGCCGACGGTATCCAGACCAGCTTGAGTCAACAGGCCAACACCGTGGACTGGGTGGCCTCTGGCGAGGCTGCGCTGCACGCCCTGAAACTGGAGCAATTCCATCTCGTCATTCTGGACCTGGGGCTGCCCGACATCGACGGCCTCACCGTATTGAAACGCCTGCGCGATCGCGGCGATGAGATCCCCGTTCTGATTCTCAGCGCCCGCGACCAGGTACAGGATCGGGTCAAAGGCCTCGACGCCGGAGCCGACGACTATCTGCTGAAACCCTTTGACGTCAGCGAGCTGAAAGCCCGTTTGCGCGCACTCAGCCGGCGTGGTTCCGGTAATGCGCATCCGGAAATCCAGCTCGCCAACATCCGCATTCTGCCCTCTTCCTATCAGGTTTATAAAAGCGCTGAGGAAGTGCGCCTGTCGCGCCGGGAATACGCGCTCCTGTATGAGCTCGCCTCTCATCGCGGCAGGGTGCTGTCCAAAGACCAGTTGGAAGAGCTCGTCTATGGCTGGTCCGATGATGTGTCCAGCAACACCATGGAAGTCCATATTCACAACCTGCGCAAAAAGCTCAACCCCGACCTGATTAAAACCGTTCGCGGCATGGGTTATATGATCGAGAAGGAATAATGCGCTCCATCAAACGTTTTCTGCTGATTTCACTGATTTCCATAATCTGTCTGGGCGGCCTGTTCACCGCCTTCGCCAATTACCGCGACTCCCAGGAACAGGTGGAAGAGCTGTTCGACGCCGAACTGGCGCAGATGGCCCGCATGCTGCAAAGCCTGCTGGCCAGCCAGATGAAGCGGACCAACCTGGACCACCTGCAGGACGCCCTGGTGTATGAGGACTACGCCCTCGACGAAAAAGAAGAGGCGGGGTTGAGCGACGGCGAGGAATATACGCCGTTGGGTCATAAGTATGAGAAAAAGCTGGCGTTTCAGGTCTGGAGTGAAAGCGGCAAGTTGTTAATTCAAACCCAATCCGCGTCACAGGACCTCACCCGGCATCAGGCTGGCTTCAACTCCGACAAGGTCGATGGCGAGTCATGGCGCACCTTTACCTTGTTCGATGAGAATCTGCGGATCTGGATACAGGTAGCGCAACAGGAAGACGTGCGCAGCGAGCTGACGGCGGAAATCGCCGAACACGCGATCTGGCCGTCGCTGCTGTTGATCCCCATCATCCTGCTGGGCGTCAGCTGGGCGGTGACCCGCGCCCTGCGGCCGCTTTCCACTATCTCCAGGGAGCTGAAACAGCGGGATTACGCCAATCTGCAAACCCTGGACGACGCCAACTATCCCTCCGAACTGTCAATCCTGGTGGACGCCATCAACGACCTGTTCCAGCGTCTGCAAGCCACATCGGACCGCGAGCGACAATTCACCGCCGACGCCGCCCATGAGTTACGCACCCCTCTCGCCGGGGTAAAAGTGCATTTGCAGAACGCACAGGAAATGGCGCAATCCGAACCGGTTTCCGACTGCCTGCGCAAAGCCCTGCGCGGCCTGGACCGTTTGATTCACATGGTGGAGCAACTGTTGCAGCTTAGCCGTCTGGATCACGAGCGCGCCCTCAGCGACGCGCAACCGGTGCAGATCGACATGCTGTGCCAGGATATCCTGCGGGAATCGCAACCCTTGATTGAAGAAAAGAACATCCGTGCGGAATTCAATGCGGACGGCTGTGCGCCGATTCAGGGCAATCCCGCCGCGCTCAGCATTTTGCTGCGCAATCTGGTGGACAACGCCTTACGCTATTCGCCCAAAGACTCTCAGATCACCCTGCACGTAAAGAATAAAACCCTGGTGATTGAAGATCAGGGCCCCGGCATTCCCCCCGAGCAACGCCAGCAGGCGATGGAGCGATTTCACCGCGGCAAGCAGCAGAACGAAATCGGCAGCGGACTTGGCCTTTCTATCTGTCAACGCATTGCGGACCTGCACCGAGCGCACATGTCTCTGGATGAGCGGCAGGATCATCAGCCCGGGCTGCGCGTACAGATTTCGTTCCCATGAAGGATATCTCGCGCCCCATCCCTATATTTTTTATTGTTTTAATATAAAAACACTATATTTTATCTATAAAAGCGTCTGACTTATTCTGCGGGAAAACATACACGCAGGAATAAGACATGACGCTCTGGAACCCTAATTTACGTATAGCTCTCGCCACGCGCCTGCTAACGCTCGGCGCGGCTATGTCCTTGCAGCTTTTACTCGCGGCGCCCGGACGCGCCGAGGAAATTAGTTTTTCCTATATTGAAACCGGCGCCTCCAGCGGCGCCCAGGAAGCCATGGTGGTGAGCAGCGGCAGTTGGTTCACCCGACGCAAACTGTCCCATGGCGCAGTGCTGATCCAACATCCGGATGGCGACTTGCTTTACGACACCGGGCTGGGACGTCAGGTGGATGCACAGTTCGAGGTCAATCCTTGGTGGGCGCGCGCATTGTTCGCCTACGATAAAGGGGTTCCCGTCGCCGACCAGCTGGCGGCGACCACTTATGACGTCAGGCGCCTGAAGGCGATCGTACTGTCCCATCTGCACTGGGATCACGCCAGCGGCGTGGCGGATTTTCCCGGCGTTCCCATCTGGGTGCAGCAGAAGGAGTATGACGCGGCCTTGGAAGGCGCACCGCCGGCCTTTCTGCATTCACAACTGGAAGGGCCGAATATCGACTGGCGCTTTCTGACGCTGGGCGACACTGAGTTCAAAGGCTTCGAACGCAGTCTGGATGTTTACGGCGACGGTTCTGTCGTCCTGGTGGAGATTCCCGGTCATACCCGCGGTCAGTTGGGGTTGTATTTGACGCTGAACGCGCAGACCCGGTATTTCTTTATCGGCGACGCCACCTGGACCCTGAAAGGCGTTCGGGATGACAGTCCACGCCCCGGGTTCGTGCGCTGGATGGCGAACTTGAACGATGACGATGGCCTGACTCAGCGTATGGTGACTCAGCTACACAATCTGCAGCAGGTGGAGCCGGACCTGACCATCGTGCCGGCGCATGACGAATTGATCGCCGCCGACCTGCCTCACTACCCTGAATTCTCCTCACAGTAGTTGAGAGTACAGGGGTGACTTGATACCAACGGAGCCTGTATGGATTTGAGAGCCCTGCGCTACTACGTCGCCGCCGTGGAAACCGGCAGCATCACTGCGGCGGCGGAACAATGTCATGTGGCGCAACCGTCCATTTCCCTCGCAGTCAGTAAGCTGGAAAGCGAATTGGACACGCTGTTGCTGGAACGGGGCAAGAAGGGAGTACGCACTACGCGCGCCGGTCGCGAGTTGCATCATATGGCCCGCCGCCTGCTGGCGCAAAGCGACGCCATGGTGAAGCATTTCCAGCAAAGCGCACCCTTGCCGCCCCTGCGCATTGGCCTGGACCTGGTGGTCAGCCTGGAGCGCGTCAAAGCCTTGCTGGCGCGTCTGGCCCCATTGCAGTTGCGAATGCAGCTGGAGCTGCTGCGCGGTGAAGAAAACGCGGATATTCGCATCGTCAGCCGCGACCGCTGCCCGGAAAACTACCATTTCAGTCCGCTCTGGCGGGATGAGTACAGCCTGTTGTTGCCCGCCGATCATCCTTTGTCCTTGCGTGACCAGCTTGAAATCAGCGACTTGAACGGCATCAGTTTGGTGGAGCGCTCCTTTTGCGATCTGTCCGGCCAATGGCGCGCCTTCGCGGAGCGGCATCAACTGGACTTCACCATCACTGCCCGCACTGACAACGAAGAATGGGCGCTGGCGCTGGTCGCCGCCGGCGTCGGAGCCTGTCTGGCGCCGCAGGGGATTGACGCCGCCGCGCCAGATGGAGTCATCGCCATCCCCCTCTCGCAGATTGAAGGCTTCCCGGACATCAAACGGGAGCTGGGACTCGCCTGGTCTCCTCTGCTTCGTAATGAGATAAAGGAAGCGCTGCTTCCTTTATTTGACTGACACTTGACGGATACTCGACTGAACTGATCCAAATCCTCACCAGCAGCGTAGTTAGAACATTATTTGCCCGGTTTATTTTGGAGCTGCTACGCTATGCAGGTAAGTAACAACGTCATAGTGCTACCGATTAATCGAAAGATGGACCCTAACCAACAGGACCCGGACGCCGGCGAGGACTCCGCCTCCTCTAGAGATGTCCTGGCGCCCTTGATAGAAGCGGTAGCCGCACAGCGGGACCGGGATGCGTTCCGTCAACTGTTCCAGGCCTTCGCCCCCAAAGTGAAGGCATACGCCATCAAGCAGGGCATGCTGGAACACGCAGAGGAACTGGTGCAGGAAGTCATGGTCAACGTGTGGCGGCGCGCCGCCCAGTTCGACCGCGATAAGGCGGCGGCTTCAACCTGGCTGTTCGCCATCGCCCGTAATGCGCGCATCGACCTGCTGCGCAAGCTGGGACGCTCCAGCCAGGAAACCCAGGTGGAAACGGACTATTTGTGGAGCCTGCCAGGTTCCGATGAACCTACCGGCGCGTTCCAGCAGGCCGTCATCGTACGCAATATTCGCCAGTCTCTGGGAGAGCTGCCGCAAGAGCAACGAGACGTCATCGCCAAAGTCTATCTGGAAGACAAGTCTCACCAGCGGGTGGCTGAAGAACTCAGCCTGCCGCTGGGCACCGTGAAAAGCAGAGTCCGTCTGGCTCTGCAGAAACTGAAGGTGATTTTGCAGGAACGGGAAAAAGCAGTATGAGTCAACATCACCCCAGTGATGACATTCTGATGGAATACGCAGCGGGTTGCGCCTCACCGCATCTCGCCTTGTGCGTAGCCGTTCACCTGCAGTACTGCCCTCACTGCCGCGCCGGCATCCAGCGCCTCAACGCTCTGGGCGGAGAAATGCTGCAGCAACTGCCGCAGGAAGACCTGAACGAAGCGTTATTCGAACGCATCATGCTGCGTATCGAGCTGGAGGAAAGCGCGCCGGCGACGCTGCAAAAGCCCGTAGAGGATCTGCTACAGCGCTGGCTGCCTGAGGGTTTAAGCGCCGTAAGCTGGCGCAAGCAGTGGTTCAAAGTGTATGAGTACGTGCTGGAAGTTTCCCGCAAAGGCCGACAGCGCCTCAGCCTGCAAAAGATCGCCGCCGGCGGCCGCGCGCCTCTGCACGCGCACTATGGCCAGGAGGTGACCGTGGTGCTGCAGGGAGGTTTTTCCGATGAACTGGGCGTGTATGAAGAAGGCGACTTCGTCATTCGCAGCGGGGACCAGCGTCACCGTCCCCGCGCCCTGGAAAATGAAGACTGCATCTGCCTCGCTTATCTGGACGCGCCGGTGTGTCTGGCCGGCCCCATCGGTCGCTGGATCGAACGCTTCAGACGGCTGTTTATGCCGGACCTGAACGCGCCCGCCAGCTGACCGACGTTTTCTCGGCGGCGCAGGATCATCCCTCCGCCGCCATCCGACCTCCCCAGTCATAACCCGCCGTTCTCCGCCACACCAGATGCGCGGCTGACGTCATGCTGGGAGGTTCAGCCAGCGGCGGTCGTCGCTGAAACCAGGGCAAGGCCCGCTCCATCTGCGCCGCCAGACTGAACAGAAGACGCTCCTGACCAATGCCTGCGGCAAACTGCACGCCAATGGGCAAATCATCCTGATTCCACCACACCGGCAACATCATCGCGGGTTGACCTCCCATATTGAACAGAGGAGAGAACGGGGTGAGAGAAAAACTTCTGGCGCGAATATTTTGCGCGAGCAGGTTCAATAACGGCGTCATTGGAATACTTCTCGCCAGCTCCAGCAACAGTTTCTCCTGCTGGGAAGGCGCCAGTTCGCCAAGTCGGGTCGGCGGGCCGGCCATCGCCGGAGTAAGCAGTACGTCAAACTGTTGGAATAAAGTTTCCAGCCTGCGCCCCGCCTGATTCATAACCTGGGTCGCCCAGGCGAATTCCGCTGCAGTCTTGCTCAACCCCAGATTGAACAACAGATGGGTCGCCAGCTCCAGATCGCCTCGACGTGGCCGACCGCTGGGACTGACCTGTCGCACCATCTGCGCAGTTTCTCCCGCCACGATAGTCAGATAGGCCTGCGTCAGCTCTTCCTCATCCAGACTAAGCGTATATTGAATCACCTCATGGCCCATGTCCTCGCACACCATGGCGGCGCGGTCCAGCGCCAGCAGACTGTCGTTGTTCAACGTGGCGCTGAAGAACGGTTTTTCGCAAATGGCGATGCGCAAAGGGCGTCGGGGTCCCGTCAACGCCCGGCGATAGCACTGCTCGGTATTCTCCAACCCTGCGCTGACGCTTAACAGCATTGCGCTATCCCGCACGCTGCGGGAGATCACATGATCCACCGCCATGCCCTGCAACCGCCCCCAAGTATGCCCCTCCGGCTCTCGCCCTCGGGAGGGTTTAAAGCCAAACAAACCACAGGACACCGCAGGCGCCCGCAGAGAACCGCCAATATCCACCGCATGCGCAACCGGAGTCATCCCCACCGCCACAGCCGCTGCAGCGCCGCCGCTGGAGCCTCCCGGCGAACGACTCAGGTCCCAGGGGTTACGGGAAGCGCCGAACAATTGCGGCTCCGTGGTCACCGCCAGACCCAGCTCCGCCGTATTGGTCTTGCCGGCGATGACCAACCCCGCGCGCCGGTAGCGTTGCACCAGTTCACAATCATGAAACACCGGGCGCGAACAAAACAGGCGGGAACCGGCGGAGGTCGGCGTCTTGCGCACCTCCGCATTCAGGTCCTGCAGCAAAAAAGGCGCGCCATACAATGGCTGTTGCGGATGCAAGTGCTCAAGTTGCGCTCTGGCCTGATCGTAGAGTTTGTTGATCACTGCATTCACCAGCGGATTGCGAGACTCAATGCGAGCAATCGCCGCCTCCAGCAGTTCATCCGGACTGACCTCCCCAGACTGCGCCAGCTCCGCCAGTCCGATGGCGTCATACTTTTCATATTCGGGAAACGGGATCAAGACAGCGCCTCCCCTGTCTTGCTGTCCTCCTTCGGCGAGGTCATGCGATGGGTGGCTTCAAGCAACTCGTACACCGCGTCGATATCTTCTTGATAGGTTTGCTGAATGGCTTCGCGATTTTTACGACCCGACGAATGCAGGAGTCCATTGGCGACATTGAATGCTTGCGTAGCGCCAACCACCGCCTTGATCTGGGCGAACTCCGGCAAGCGACGATTCACCCTTTCCACCACGGAGGTAAGTTCATCCGCATCTTCCGATACGATCACCGCCACCAGATTGGACTTTCCCGCGCCGAATACCGCCGCCTGTCGGATCTGCGGGTCTCCGGTCAGCTCCGCTTCGATCCAGTCCGGGGAGATTCTGCGTCCCTCAGCGGTCACCAGCACATCTTTTTTGCGCCCGCGTATAAATAAAAATCCTTCGTTGTCCATATATCCCAGGTCTCCGCTGTTCCATTGTGCATTGGGGCGGCGCGGCTCGCCGCCCAGATAGCCGAGGCTCAACGCCCCGCCCACCATGACTTCTCCCTCTTCACTGATGCGCACTCGCGAGTGCGGCAAAGGTTTTCCCACAGAGCCTGGCTTATACGCCTTGGGCGTACTCAAACTCACCATTGAGCCGGCTTCGTCTAGACAATATCCCGCATATACCGGCGCGCCCTGACGCCGCGCCGCATTGATCAAGCGTCGGGATACCGGAGCGCCAATAAGGGTCACATAGCGCATGGCGTCCAGCGTCAGAGAACGGGACTGCATATAACTGAGCAGGGGCTTTAATAGTTCCGGGGTGATCAGCATGGTGGAGGCCCGATAGTCCACCAGGCTGCGATAAAGTTCCGCCGGATTAAATGTTGGGGAGCCAGATCCACACTGTTCAGCGGGAAGCATGATCGTCGCCGCGCCCGCCGCCAGGGCGGCGCCGGTTCCAGCCACCTGCTCCGCCAACGAGTTCAGCGGCAATAAGCAAAAATGGCGGCCTTGCGCCGTGATATTGGCACTGGCGCACACCGACGCCGTCACGGCGTCCAAAGTCTGGCGGTTCAGACACACGCCACGGAGAATGTCGCAATCATCCACATAAAAAGCGATGCGATCTACGTCCGTCATCGGTTCGCTGTATAGACCCGTCAATGCCAACTGAAGGCCGCCAACCTGCAACAGCCGACTTTCCGGCCATAATTTACGCAAGCGCACACCGGCGGAGCCATAGCAAATAACAGCTTCCAGTCCGGCCTGGCGGATGACATGACGTAACTGTTCATCGCTGAGTTTTGGGGAGAGCGGCGCGCACAACGCGCCCGCGCGGGCGATGGCGAGATCGGCGATAATCCAGGCGGCGTCATTGTCGCCCAGGATGCCCGCACGACGAATCGAATAGCTTTTCAGACGGATGACGAGCGCATCCGCCTCCTGACGGAGTTTCGCGAAGCTCATACGCTCGCGAGCAGTAATCAACGCGTCGCCCTGGGCGGTTTCCAAATACTGCAGAGTGCTCATAGGAGGCGTTCCTCCGCCGTTACGCCAAACCCGGCGCCTGAGCGTGATGGGTTGAATGGCGACGATAACCATAAGCGCGCACTGGCGACAGCTCTTTCAGCGTCCATAACATCTTCCTTTACTTACGTTTTCCCTGGAATATGGTCCCGGACGCGGTCATGACCACAGATGCGCGGCAACAATCTGTTGCGCGCCGTCCTGCCGGCTTGATGAACGGCCCTGATCATGGACGGCGGGCCGGAGTGCGCAGCAGAACTTAGCAGCAGGTCCAGTAGGTCAGTATCCGCGAATATTACGGTTATCAGGGAAGATGCTTATATTTTCCCCGACATGACCGGCCTATTTCCCTCAGATGGCCGCCACCGGCTCGGCCACGCCAACTCTTTGCGTCGTCCGGGTGAGACTTTCCCATAAAAAGCGCACGGCGGGACCATGGGGCTTCTCCAACTTGCGCAACACATAGAGATCTACTTTTTCAGTGGCGTCACAAGGGATATGGGGCATTGGCAGCAACTCGCCCTGGGCCAGCTCCTCTCTGATTTCATGCAACGGCAGACGTCCCCAGCCCAGGCCTGCGAGGATCATGCGCTTTTTCAGATTATGGTCGTTGACCGCCCATTTACCGCCGTTGTCCACCAGCAGATAACGCTCGTCGAGGCGCTTGATGGCGCTGTCCTCCACCACAATCTGCGTGCTACGGCATAGGTCGGGTTCGCCATTGTCGCAGCGCAACAGATTGGCGAGATAATCCGGCGTCGCCACCACTTTCAAAACGATCTGGCTGAATGGGGACGCTTCCAGGGACGCGTGCACCCTCTCCTGATAGGTGATGGCGATATCCGCCTGATTCTCCTGCAAACGCTGCATGGCGCCTTCCAGGGTTTCAATATAAAAATCCACCTGGGTATTGGCGTAGCGCGCGGCGCACTCCCGCAAAGACGGCAACACCTTCTCCAAAGGACAGATATGATTGACGGCGACGCGGATGACTGGCTCGTATCCCATGGCCAGTTCGCGGGTGTAAGAGTCAAGATCGGAGAATTTCAACAGAAGTTCGTTCACTTTGCCGGAGAACGCTTCCCCCTTTTCGGTCAGTTTGGGTCGGTATCGGTCGCGCTGGAACAATTGGAAGCCGATTTCCTCCTCCAGCGCGCGTATGGTTTTGCTTATCGCGGATTGGCTGCGGTAGAATTTTTTGGCCGCCGCCCTGAACCCGCCTTCACTCACCACGGCGGCGAATATGCGTAGCTGTTCCCTAGTCATGTAAAATTTCCCTTTAATACAACATGATTACTTTACGGCAACACAAAATGAAAATTAATCATTATTTTTTAATCAGTTAGCGTCATAAGATAACTATAGAGCACTCGCTGGGCGCAGATAGGGAATGATTCCCGATCAAGGACGGCGCCAAAAAGGGACATGTTAAACAGTAATGGATGTAAGGATAGGACGTAAAAGTGCTTACCATGGTTACAAAAGGAAATGACCTCCCCACTGTGTACCGCGGCGCGCCCGCGGAAGACGATCTGCTGCCGTCGCTTGCGCGGCTGAGCGGCGTTCCAATTTCCATCCGAGAAGCGCAGACCATCGGACTCTGGCTATGCGGTTTGTCCGCGAAAGAAAGCAGTCAGGTGCTGGGTCTGTCGCCACGAACGGTGGAGACTTACCGGGAAAACATCAAAAACAAGTTTTCCATCACCAACAAAATCAAGTTCTTTGACTTGCTGATACGCAACAAACTGCACATTCCGCTCGTGTTGATGGGAGGCAGCTACATCACCGAGTATCAGTCGAACCACCAGGATCAGCCGTTGCAGGCTACCGGATAACCCCGCCGGTAAGCCCCGCCAAGGGACAAAACAAGAATAAGCTCCCGTCAGGACGCCCCTCCCATTTCCGTATCCTATACGGATGCAGGGGGGCGCATTTCTCCCTAGACTGCCGCACTCGAGGGAAAACGCAGCGTTAAGGCGTCCTGATCAAGGCGGCGGACCGATTTCGCCGGCGCTATCAGGGCGACAGACTCCAAAAGAGTCGCTCTCGGTTGCAACGCTGATTCAACGCAAGCCGGCCGCCAATGGACGTCTCAGCATGATTCCTGAAGGTGATGGACCGACCCTGATTCACCGACGCCGAGACGTACGTTTTACAGGCCTGCTTTTTGGAGGGCGCGCCCGCTTGATCCAGGCGGACAGGATGCCCTCCCTTTTTTGGCTATCCACCCAAGATGCATGTCATCTTCACTTCCCCCTGCGCAAGTCTGCGCTTTTTCTTTAATGTAGCCGGGATTTTCTGGGTATTTCCCCTTATAATCCCTAGCTATTTCGGGGAGTTGTTTTATGAGCATACCTAAAATAGTCGTCGTCGGAGGCGGCGCAGGGGGGCTGGAACTGGTCACCCGTCTGGGCAACGCGCTGGGCAAGAAAAAGCGCGCCGTGGTCCATCTTGTGGACTGCAATCCCACCCACTTATGGAAACCGTTATTACATGAAGTCGCCACTGGCTCCATGGATTCCGGCATCGACGAAATCAGCTACCGTTCCCACGCTTTCTACCACGGCTTCACCTTCCACCTCGGCAAAATGCACAGTCTGGATCGCCAGGCCCGCACGATCAGTCTGGCGCCCATGCACGATGCCCGTGGCGACGAAATCAGCCCGGAGCGAACGCTCGCTTATGATTATCTGGTGCTGGCCCTGGGCAGCCAGACCAATGACTTCGGAACGCCTGGCGCCGCCGAATACTGCGCCTTTCTGGACAGCCGCCAACAGGCTGATCTGTTTCACAAGAACCTTATCAACACCTACCTGCGTCTCAGCAACCAGGCGTCGGAAGGCAAGCCCGTTGTACTGAACATCGGCATCGTCGGCGCCGGCGCCACCGGTGTGGAACTGGCCGCGGAGCTGCATAACACCACTGCTTTGCTGAGCGCCTATGGCTTGAAACTGGCGCCGGAGAACCTGAAAGTCACCATTATCGAAGCAGGCCCCAGAGTATTACCCGCCCTGCCTACGCGAATTTCAAACGCGGTGGTTGAAGAGCTCGGCAAGCTCAACATCGAAATCAAGACCAACACCAAAGTCACCAAGGTTACGGATAAAGGCTTTGAGACCGGCGACGGTGACTTCATTACCGCCGATATGCGCGTCTGGGCGGCGGGGGTAAAAGCGCCGGACTTCCTACAAGGCATCGACGGCCTGGAAACCACCCGCAACAATCAGGTCGAGGTGCTGCCCAGTCTGCAGGCCACCAAGGACGACCGCATTTTCGCCATCGGCGACTGCGCCAGCTGCCCACAGCCGAATGGCTCCAAGGTGCCGCCGCGTGCGCAATCCGCTCACCAGATGGCCAGCCATGTCTATATCAATTTGCGCCATCTGTTGGCCAACAAGCCTCTGAAATCCTACATATATAAGGATCACGGCTCACTGGTGTCGCTGAGCCGCTATTCCACTGTGGGCAACCTGATGGGGAATCTGACCGGCAAGTCCATGATGATCGAGGGACGCATCGCCCGCTTCGTGTATATTTCTCTCTATCGCCTGCATCAGATCGCCTTGCACGGCTACATCAAAACTGCGCTGATCATGTTTTCCGCGCGCATCAACAAGATCATTCGGCCGCGTCTCAAATTGCATTGAGACGCAAACGAAAACCGGGGCTCGAAGGCCCCGGTTTTTTTCAGAATGAGCGTATCTCGCTTAGCTTGAGAAATGTCTTCGCCCGGCAACGACGAACGTTAGTGATCCTTGCGGGTGATCTTATCCAGATACCCCATACTAAATGCGGACACGACAAAGGTCATGTGAATAACCACGTACCAGAAGAGATAGGTTTCCTCCACATTCTCCGCGTTCATGAATATTTTCAGCAGATGAATAGAGGAGATCGCGACAATAGAGGCCGCCACTTTATTTTTCAGCGTGCCGGAATCCACTTTGCCCAGCCAGCTAAGCTTTTCCTGCCCGTCCGCAATATCCAACTGTGAAACAAAGTTTTCATAACCGCTGAACATCACCATGACCAGCAGGCCGCCGACCAGGGCCAAATCAATCAGCGACAGCACCACGAGCACCAGATCCGCCTCTTTCATGGAGAAGATTACTGGCAACACATGGAAGATCTCCTGGAAGAACTTCACGCCCAGCGCCAATAAAGCCAAGCTTAGGCCCAGATAAATCGGGGCAAGTATCCAGCGCGCTGAATACATCAAATTTTCAATAAAACGCTCCATGATCTCCGCCTGAGTCATACTAGATTGAGGAAAAGTGCCGTAGCGAAATAACTTCCCGCTTGATGGGGGCTCAGCATAGCAAAAACAAGCATTTCAGAGTGAACCTTTCCGTAAGTTCATGGCCGGGACATTCTGCTGACTCCATTCTAATCGACAAGAGCACTGTCAAATTAACAGCATTCAGTTTTCGACATGTGTCACAAAAATTTACATTTACCAAATCATTGCAACATCATGTAACTCGACAAGCGCCTGTCTACATTCATTAACTTTTAGTATGGTGGGGTAATTGCCTGTTTTCTTATGTAGTCCACCCTGTCATCAACCTCTATTGCAGTACAGGCTCAAGAGTCATGAAACAAACAACAACCTCACTCAAAGCGTTTGTCTTTTCATCTGCCATGCTCGCCTCTGCCGGAGCATTCGCTCTTCCGGCGTTGCAAATTGGAATTGAAGATGGAACCTATGACATGGCCTCCGAGGATTCGGTAACCAGCGCCACCGCCTTTACACTTTACGCCTTAGCCGATACAGGTATCGTAGACGCTGGTTCATTTGATTTCCGCCTCAGCATCGCCGTCACGCCAAAACTATCGACGCCGACTGACTTGGGCAGCATTGTCGTCAATGGCATTACCATTGATATCACCGACGATATGACCTACGGCACTCCGCCGATTGAAGCGACCAGCAGCAGCACTGACCTGCCAGGACACGGTATTTACGATACCTATTACTACGAAGTCGACTTCTCCTTCGACACAAGCAATAAGGCCACGCCCTACAATGTTCAGGACGATCCCGATGGTTTCGCTCTTTACGGCGGATCAGGCGACTACCTGTACTACAACGCCTTTGACTTCAATGTTTCAGGGTATACCGGGGCCGGGCTGCACTTTGACCTGTACGCGCTGGACTTCGACCGCAAAAAACCGATAGTGGCGTTCGCTCCATTCTCTCACGATGGCAGTTACAACCGTCGGGAAGTTCCTGAGCCAGCAGGTCTGGCCTTATTCGGCATCGCCTTGGTCGGATTGCTGGTATTCCGTCGCCGCTCAGCCTAAGCAGAACAAAGCTTTTTCATATAAACGCCGGAAACCGCCGGCGTTTTTTATTTCTGCGTCAGTATTTTTTGCAGTGAACGAAAACAGTTGACGTCAGCAGTCTAAGTTATTGACTATAATAGGCCTCAACGATAGGGAGTTGTTAACGGAGAAAGCATATGCAGCTCATCGGCTCACTTACCAGTCCTTTTGTCAGGAAGATCCGCATACAGTTATTGGAAAAGGGGCTTCCGTTTTCCCTGCTGGAGGAAATTCCCTGGAACGCGGATACCTCCGTACCCAAATTCAATCCATTAGGTAAAGTACCTGTTTTAATCGATGAACACGGTGAAATCTGGTTTGATTCGCCGGTTATCGCCGAATACATCGAAACGCTGGAAACCCGCCATCGCCTCGTTCCGATCAAATCAATCGATGCGGTGAGAGTCCGTCAGTTAGAAGCGCTTGCGGACGGCGTTTGTGAAGCCGCTATCGCTATCTTTCTGGAAAAAAAGCGTCCACAGGAATGGCGGAGTCCGGATTGGATCGCCCGTCAGGAGCAAAAAGTGGAACGTGGCTTAGCAGCATTGGAAAAAGCTACTGTCGGTAAGCATTGGGTCTATGAAGACCATCTAACGCTTGCAGACATCGCCATCGGCTGCGTAGTCGGATGGTACGACTTCCGCTTTGAAAGCTCAGGATGGCGCCAGAAGCATCCGCATCTGGCTGACTACGTGGATCGCTTATTCAAGCGCGACTCCTTCATCCAGACACAACCTCCGGAATCCTGAGTCGCCTGAAAATGGCGCGCGGCGCCTCGCCGCGGCGCCACCCTGCTTACGAGACCAGATATCCCCCATCCACCGCCAGCACCGATCCTGTGGTGTAAGATGCGGCGTCGCTGACCAGATAAAGCACTGCTCCAGCCATTTCCGTCGGCTCTGCGATACGGTTCATCGGCACATGTTGCAACAGTTGTTTGCGAATAGCTTCATTCTGCGTAAGAGCGGAGGCGAACTTGGTGTCCGTGCCTCCGGGCAGCAACGCATTCACTCGAATCCCCAGACCGGCGCATTCTTTGGCGAAGGTTTTGGTCATGCTGATGACCGCCGCTTTGGTGATGGAATAAATGCCTTGAAAGTGCCCTGGAATGACGCCGTTGACCGACGCTACATTCACGATCTTGCCGCTCTTCTGGGCTCGCATGAGTTTGCCCGCTTCCACAGACATAAAGAAATAGCCACGGATATTCACATCCACGGTTTTCTGAAATACGCCGAGGTCCGTTTCCAGCACATGCCCGAAATAGGGGTTGGTGGCCGCATTGTTGATCAGAATATCCAGCTTGCCGTGTTTTTCTCTGATCTGCTCAAACAGGGAGGAAATTTGCTCCATCTCACCGATATGACAGGCGATAGCTTCCGCGGACCCGCCCTCATCGCGAATCGACTGCGACACAGACTCACAGCCTTCTATCTTGCGGCTGGACACAATCACGTGCGCGCCATACTGCGCCAATGTTCTGGCGATGGACTCGCCAATCCCGCGACTGGCGCCGGTGACCAACGCAACCTGTCCCGCCAGTTGAAATAAGTCTTTATGCATAATAAGGCCCTTTATGTTCGCGTCAGTTCAGCGCCAAGTGACATAACTGCGATCACTGCCGCTCTGCAAGTAACTGTAATTATTGAAATAAGCCAGCGAGCGACGCCCGCCTCCGCTATACATAACTTTGGTGATGGACGCGTTGACGATAGACCAGTTCATACTGAACGCCGCCGCTGAAGACAGTCCAAGCACTTTTTGCAATATCGCCGTGATAACGCCGCCGGAGGTGACAATGGCGATATTGCGGCCGCCGCCGATTTCCTCCAGCGTCGATTCCAAGGCCTGCGCGGCCCTGTCGCTGAATGCCGCCCAGGAATCCATTCCGTCCCATTGGTCTTTCGCCAGCCAGGCCACGATTACTTTTTCGAATACTTTCTGAAAGCTTCGCCTGCGGTCCACCTTACCATGCACAAACGCCGCGACATCAGCGTCTCTCTGCGCAAGCTCGGGCAACACCCTGGCCAATACCGCAGTATGGTCGAACTCATTGAAACCCGCGCTGCGCATCACATCCAGGTCTAATCCCATCGCATTGAGAGCAATCGCCGCCGTGTCGATCTGGCGACTCAGCAAGCCCGTGCGCCAAGCGTCCAGTTGCAGACCTTTCGCAGCCAGATAGACTCCCAACCGCTCCGCCTGGGCACGCCCCAGTTCAGACAGTTTGTCGTAGTCGTCGCCGCCAAAACTGGCCTGCCCATGACGAATCAAATAGACCGCGCCCATCAGCCGCTCTCCCGCCCGGCCGCATGTCCGGGCAGGCAACCCAAGTCAGGACAAAGAGGACGCATGAATTTTGTCTCGTAAGTAGCCGTCCAGATACTGCACGGCTTGAATGAAACCGGCGAAACGCTTGTCCTGGGTCTGTCCGTGATAAAAACGGTAGTAAATCTGCTGGATAATGACGACCAGCCGGAACATCCCATACACCTCATAAAAATCAAAACTGGGGATGCTCAGGTCGGCGCGCTGCAGGTAATAGTCGACAATTTCCGCGCGACTCATCATTCCGGGCAAGTGGGTGGGTTGACGACGCAACATATGCAGAGGCGCCGGATCATCTCGTTGCACCCAATACGCCAGGCTGTTGCCCAAGTCCATCAACGGATCGCCAATTGTCGCCATTTCCCAATCCAGCACCCCGATAATGTTCATCAGGTTATCGGGGTCCAGCACCAGATTGTCGAAACGGTAATCGTTATGCACCAGACATCGCCGTATCTGCTTAGGCCTGTGCTGCTGAAGCCAGGACATGACTTCTTCAAAATCAGGGGCGTCGTCCGTCTTTGCGCGTCGATAGCGATCACACCAGCCGTCAATTTGCCTCTCGACATAATCGCCTTCCTTTAACAAGGCTTTTAAGGTCGTGCTCTCCCAGTCCGCTTGATGCAGCTCCACCAGACGATCCACCATATTGCGACATAAAGCGCGCTGGTCCGACTCGCTGAAGTTCAGTCCCGCTGGCGGATCGCCGCGCAGGATGACGCCTTTTAGACGCTCCATGACATAAAACTCGCCGCCAATAATGCTCTCGTCCTCGCAGAACGCCACCATGGCGGGCACATAGGGGTATAGCTCCCGTAATCCCTGCATCACTCGATACTCCCGGCCCATATCGTGAGCGGATTTGGCCTTGCGCCCGAATGGCGGGCGTCGCAACACAAACTCCTGATCGGGGTATTGCAGCAGATAGGTCAGGTTAGAGGCGCCGCCCGGGAACTGCTTTATGTGCGGTTCGCCGTGCAGACCGGAAACATGCTGTTTCAGAAAACCATCAATAGCCGACGCATTTAATTCTTCGCCTGCGCGCACTACGCCGGCGTTATCAGTAAAAGAAGTCTCGCTCATCCTACCGCCCGCCCTTTTTCAGCGTCTTCCGGCGCGCTCTCGCACTCCTGCTTTTTGGCCAGGAAACGACGTCCCAACGTCTTCATACTTCGCAAGTACACCGCAGGCGCATAGCGTTTCAACCACCACAGCAGGCGATAGTTGGCGTGGGGAAGGATATAGAAATGCTGTTTTTCCACGCCGTCGTACAGGCGCTCCGCCACATCCGCAGCGCTCAGCTTGGAGCCCGCAAACAGCTTCTCCATGGTTTCTTTGAGATTGGGATTAGGAGATCGCGCAGTGCTGGCCAGCCCAGTGGAAAAGAAGCCAGGGCAAACGACATTAACGCCAACGCCAAAGGGCGACAATTCACCGACCAACGTTTCAGACAGGGCGACGACGCCAGCTTTGGCGGCGTTATAGGACCCCATTTCCGGCGCATGCACCAGTCCCGCCATGGAGGCTATGTTCACGATCTGACCGGAGCGTTGCCGTTTGAACAACGGGGCGAATTCTTTGCAGCCACGCACCACGCCCATCAGGTCAATATCGATCACCCACTCCCAGTCTTCCAGTGGCGCTTCGCCAATACCGCCATGAGCGGCGACGCCAGCGTTATTAATCAGGATATCCAAGCCGCCCCAAGTTTCGACGATTTTGCGCCGCCAGGCCTGTATGTCGCGCACCTTGGTGACATCAACGTGCTGATAGAAAGCTCTATTTTCGGGCAGTCCCAGTGACGCCACAATTGCGCTTCCTGTTTCATCCTGAACATCCGCAAAAGCCACCCGCCAGCCCCGGCTAAGAAAATGCCGTGCGGTGGCCAGACCCAGCCCACTAGCGGCGCCGGTTATCGCGACGCGCTTTTCTGGAAATCGATGCATAGCCCTTCCCCTGGTTTATTGTTGATATTTTTTAAGCTCGTATTTAGCGATCAAGGCCCGATGCACTTCGTCGGGCCCATCGGCCAAGCGGAGCACTCGCGCATAGCCAAACAGCGCAGTAAGCGGAAAATCATCGGAGACGCCGGCGCCGCCGTGCATCTGAATCGCCTGATCGACAATACGCTGACACAGACTCGGCGCCACCACCTTGATTTGCGAAATCTCGCTCATCGCCGCGAAAACGCCGTACTTATCAATTTTATACGCCGCCTGCAGCGTCAGCAGCCGCGCCATTTCAATATCCATGCGCGCGTTGGCGATAATGTCCGCATTTCCTCCCAGCTTCGCCAGAGGCTTACCGAAAGCGACGCGGCTGAGCGACCTTTCACACAACAACTTTAGCGCCCTTTCCGCCGCGCCGATGGCGCGCATGCAATGGTGTATTCGCCCCGGCCCAAGCCTGCCCTGCGCGATTTCAAAGCCGCGTCCGGGACCAGCGATGATGTTGCTTTTCGGGACGCGCACATTTTCAAAGTGCACTTCGCCGTGGCCGTATGGCTCATCCAGCTGGCCAAACACAGGCAACATGCGCTTCACATTAACGCCAGGGGTATTGCGGGGTACGATTACCATTGAGTGGCGTTGGTGACGATCCGCGCCGGAATCTGTCACGCCCATGAAGATAAAGAATTCGCAACGCGGGTGTCCGGCATTGGAGGTCCACCACTTGCGGCCGTTCACAACGGCTTCCTCTCCATCAAGCTCGATGGTCGCCTGCATGTTAGTGGCGTCTGAAGAAGCAACATCTCTTTCTGTCATGGCGAATGCGGAACGTATCTCGCCCGCCAGCAGAGGTTTGAGCCAGGTTTCCTGTTGCTCATGGGAGCCATAGCGGGCCAGGACTTCCATATTGCCCGTATCCGGAGCATTACAATTGAATACCTCCGGCGCGATAAACGACCATCCCATTTCCTCAGCCAGCGGCGCATATTCCAGCGTACTCAAACCGGGTCCATATTCTTCTTCTGGCAGAAACAGGTTCCATAAACCTTCCCGTTTTGCTTCCGCTTTCAAAGCTTCCATGACGGGAGGCTGGGTCCAGGTCCGCCCAGGCTCCGCCAGATGGGCGTAGTACTCTTGCTCTGCGGGCAATATCCGCTCGTGGATGAATTCACGAACCCGCTGAATGTACTCAGCGGCTCGCGGCGAATGATCGAATTCCATTGCTCACCTCTATGTCAGAGTTTGGCCGTTCAGGCGAAAGCGTTTGAAGCGTCGCCTGTCGCGCTGGAAGCGCGTGGGTTAATGGCTAAACCATAGACATCGCCATATAATTAAGCCAATGAATAATAGAAATAGATAAATATAAAAATCATGCATATCAGTCGTATCGACCTGAACCTGTTCGTCGTGTTCGACGCTATCTACAGTGAAGGCGGCATCACACGCGCATCAGAGGTGTTGCATCTGACCCAGCCGGCGGTGAGTCATGCTCTCAATCGTCTGCGGGAAACACTTGGCGACGAGCTGTTCATTCGCTCTTCCCGCGGCATGACGCCCACCCCCTATGCGCATCAACTGATAGGCACAGTCAGGCAGGCGCTGAATCAGTTACAGCGTGGTCTGCACCAAGGGCAGGAGTTCGCCCCCGCACAGTTGGAAACCAGTTTCAGATTATGTGTGCGGGACCTGTTCGACGTGCTGCTGTTGCCGGCATTGATTAAGAACTGTCGGGCGATCGCTCCCAAAGTGGTGTTTAACTGCCTGCGCTCGCCACGTGAACAAATCCTTCATGATCTGGCCAGTGGGCGCATTGATTTAGCGGCGGATGTGCTGATCAGTCACGACGACAGCATTTGTCATGAAAAGTTGTTCGAAGACCGTTTGACCTGTCTGCTGCGCAGGGATCATCCCGCTCTTGCCAGTGAGTGGAGCCTTGCGGAAATGCTACGCTGGCCACATGTGCAGGTTTCCTCCCGCGAGCACGGACCGGGATATGAAGACATCCAGTTATCCCGGCACGGCCTGCAACGTAAATTGGGATTACGCACCCCTAACTTCTATGGCGCGGCGTTGACGGCGGCCAACAGTGATTTGATCCTGTGCGCGCCGGAGCAAGTGGCGCGGAAACTCACGCAAACTATCCCCTTACAGGTCATGCCTTTTCCCCTGACGCTGAACCCGCTGGAAACCTATCTTTACTGGCACAGATCCACCGATCGGGAGCCTGCCCACATCTGGCTGAGGGAGCAAACGCAAAGGGCTTTGGCGCAGGGATTACAGGCGGTGGAAGAAGGCGTTATCTAACGTCAAACCTATGTAAAATCAGTGCCTCGGTATTCACCTACAGTAAAAGCAGGGTGGCTGAACCATACTTTTTAGCGTGTCAATTGTAGGGTTTAGAAGACACGGGAACGTTGGACTCCCAACGCACTCCATACCCTCTTGCATTTCCTTAATGTAGGCACAAAAGTGCTCTCCTGAGCGGGTTACTGCAGGCGCAAGCAGTCTCCCGCTTTTTTTTGCGCCCGCCGCTCAGATCACAGATCTTGTTCGATGACCATTTTCCAGGTTGTGTAGAGAATCTGCGCGTCATTGGCGGCGCGGTGGGTTTCCACACCCAACGTCTCAATAGCGCGACGACGCGTATCCGCCCAGTTATTGACCTGTTGCGGAGCCAGAAGTGCGGCGATGGATTCCAGTTTAAAGGCAGGTTGTAACTTGGCGGCCCTGAATAGGCGATGCAGCCAAAAGCTGTCAAAGGTCCAGGCGTCGCAATAGACATGTTCCGGAAGCAGCTCGTTAAGCGCATGCGCCACATCGACGATATTTACGCCTTCCTCCTGCAACTGCTGGCGGGTGATGCCATGAATGGCGCAGGCCTCTTCAGACCAGTCCGTCCACAAGGGCGCAGGACGCAGCAACCAACTATGAATAGCGCCATCCGGCAGACATACGCCCACTTCAATCGGATAACTGCAAATCAGATCCAGACTCGATGCTTCAAAATCGATAAAGCAGGGTTGTTCTTGTAATGCTTCTATCTGCGAAGCCATTGTCTCAAAGGACATATTCGGTTCGTTTTTCACATACTCCTCACGGCATCCTCTGTGCGGCGACGTATCCGCCACTCTCCCCTGTCGCAGGACGGGGCGCTTGTACCGGCCACTTGTACTATCCGCCTTGTGGCGAACGGACCGATGCGGAGGACGTCGATCTTTAACACGGCGGAGCGCCTATCCCGCTCCGGCGTCGGCAAGTTCCTTTTCCAGCAGTATGACTGCGGCTTTAGCCGACGCTCCCGATATGGGCGTGTATATTATTTGGTCGCCGGCTACTTCAGGCCAGTAGACAAGCATACTCTGATCTTTAGCGCCGGAGGTATAGTAAATGACCGTAAGTATCCCCGGGCGCTCATCCGCAATGTATTTGATGGCGGCTTTGTCTGCGCGGCTGGAGAGATCAATCAGCACTGGGTCGGGATAACGATCAAATTGCTCAGACTGCACCAATTCGCTGGCGAGATAATTGCGCAGGCTGATGAAATCAGGATTGTCCGGAAACAACAACATCTCCTCCGCCAGACTGGCCACTCGCGCCGTAATCAGCGCGCTGTCTTCGGTGGACGGATCATTGAACTGCGGAGGTATGCCAGCCGCAGCGGCGGGCATCATATTTAACAGACCGGGCCAGTCATCCGTCTGCGCTGTCCTATCCCAATTATTGCGCTCCGGCGCCTGCAGATAAGCCAAACCGCCCCAGGCCAACGCGCCGACTAGAAACATGCCTCCATGACGACGACGCCGCTTTTCTTCCGTTTTGATTTTAGCTGGCTGACGGCGCATTCTTTCCGCGCCCAATCCTAGCATCGCCAAAGCGGCGATCAGGCAGAGTATGACTGCAAAGATCTGACCCAACAGGGCTAGCTGAACCGGACTCATAAGCGTTCCCCCTTGGTACTTCTCTCGCCCGGGAGCGGAGATCGCGATGAAACGACGCCGGGGCGCGGCGCATCACGGGACGCCGCCCCTTCTTTTCTGTATAGCAGATTTTCTCCGATTTGCCGCTTTTCCGAGGCTTCGGATCAGGGCATGAACGGACGACAGCCGGCATGGCCCGCGATATAATGCGCTTTTGTTCTCTCACAAGCGGTAGGCAATGAATCAGTCTGACACGTCCCTTATTCCAAATCGCGCCGTCGCCATCTTTTCCGGCGGTATGGACTCATTCACTCTTCTCAACGAGTTGGTGCAGGAAGGCAAAGAAGTTTTCGCCCTCTCCTTCAACTATGGACAGCGACACAGCAAAGAGCTGGAATGCGCCCGACAAGTATGCGAAAGCCTGAACATCGCACATAAGATCATCGACATCACCGCCATCAACTCTCTGTTGGCCGGCTCTTCTCTGACTGACGACATTCAGGTGCCTGAAGGGCATTATGAAGAAGAGAACATGAAGTCCACCGTAGTGCCCAATCGCAATATGATTCTGCTGTCTCTGGCGATTGGCTATGCCGTGTCTCTCAAAGCCGAAGCGGTTTATTACGGCGCCCACGGCGGCGACCACGCCATCTACCCGGACTGCCGCCCGGCGTTCGTGGAAATCATGAGCGAAGCCTCTAAACTGGCTAACTATGAGCCGGTGGAAGTCCGCGCCCCGTATCTGTATGAGACAAAAATCGAAATCCTGCGCAGGGGGCTGGCGTTGGGTCTGGATTACGGCCAAACCTGGACCTGCTATAACGGGCGCGAGAAAGCCTGCGGCAAGTGCGGTTCCTGTGTGGAGCGCCTGGAAGCCTTTGACAAGAATGACGCGACCGACCCCCTGGCGTACGAGTCTGTATGTACCGGGTAAAAGAAGCTTTCTATACCCTGCAAGGAGAAGGGGCGCACCAAGGGCGCCCCGCCGTGTTCTGTCGCTTCAGCAAATGCAATCTGTGGACAGGTCGTGAAAAGGACCGCGCCGGCGCCGTCTGCAATTTCTGCGACACAGACTTTATCGGCGTGGACGGCCAGAATGGCGGCAAGTTCGCGACAGCGGAAGAGCTGGCGGATCATATACTTGCTTTCTGGCCGCCAGAGCAGGATAACCGCTTTGTCGTCTGCACAGGCGGCGAGCCCCTGCTGCAGTTGGATGAACCCTTGATCGAAGCCTTCCATGCCAGAGGTTTCGAAGTCGCCGTAGAAACCAACGGCACCTTGCCCGCTCCCGCCGGCATCGACTGGTTATGCGTCAGCCCCAAAGGCCGGGCGGAAGTGGTGATCACAGAGTGCGATGAACTCAAGTTGGTCTACCCGCAACCCGAGGCGCCGCCGGAGCGCTTCTCTGATATTCGCGCTGGCCGCCATTACCTCTCTCCCATGGCCAACCCCCTGGTTCGAGAAGGTAATGACGAACAGAAACGCCGGAATACTCAGTTGGCGATGGAATACTGTATGCGTCACCCCAAATGGCGACTGAGCGTCCAGCTCCATAAGATTCTCGGCATCGACTGACCCGACCTTAGCCACTTTTGCGTATGGCTATTAAGGCTGGGCGCCGCCGACAATATTAATCAGGCAGACAAATAGCTTCCTTCTATTTGTCTGCAACGACAGGGCCTGCACATGTCAGGCCCTGTCTCCCGCGGCTAGCCGCCGCACAGGCGCATCCATGCGCCTGATTATTAACATGCCAAGATCATTGCCATGTTAATAGCAACCTCCACTTTCTAACGGACGCTATATATGCAGGTCAGCGCCGCCCTTGTTCCGGTCTTCATCCTCATCCTTATTGGATACGGCATGCGTCGCCTAAACTTTCCCGGCGACAGCTTCTGGCCGCCGGCGGAAAAGTTTCTCTATTATTTTCTGTTCCCCATGATGCTGGTGGACAAACTCACCTACGCCAAGCGCGATGGGCTACTGCTGGACCATTTGTTTCTGGCGATATTACTGGCGTTCGCCATCGCTACGGTGTTGATGATGGGATTACAACGCTGGCGACGTTGGTCAGGGGCCCGCTTCACCTCGGTTTACCAGGGCGCCGTGCGTTTTAACTCTTATGTAGGGCTGGCCGCCGTGCAGGCGTTGCAAGGCGATCAGGGACTGGCGCTGGCGGCGCTGTCCATGTCCATGATGATCCCACTGATCAACGTATTGTGCATCGGCGCCTTCGCGCTCTATGTAGAGCAATCAGCGCCTGGCTGGCGCGGCGTGGGCAAAGCGATCATTACGAACCCGCTGATCTTGGGAAGTCTGGCGGGACTGACCTTCAACAGTCTCGGGATTAGTTTTCCAGACGCAGTCAACCAAGTATTAAAGCTGGTAGGCAATATGGCGCTGCCGTTGGGCCTGCTGTGCGTTGGCGCTGCGCTGGACCTGCGCAGCCTGAAAGGCGCCGGCAGCTCGCTCATGATCAGCAGCGCCTTCAAGCTGGGCCTGTTCCCGCTAATATTCGTCGGCAGCGCGTTGGCGTTGCAACTACCTCCTCTGAATGTGACGGTTTTCGCCGTACTTGGCTGCCTGCCTACGGCAACGGCGTCCTATATCCTGGCGCGCCAGCTCGGCGGCGATGCGCCATTAATGGCGGGCATCATCAGCGCGCAAACACTGATGGCCATGCTCACCATGCCGCTGGCGCTTTCCCTGCTGACAGCGGCTCTACAATGGCTGGGCTAAACTCAAATCGCTACGGAACCGTCTTGCGTCAGGGTCTCGCCCCGCCTACGCTTGTCTTTGCGCGAGGCGGCTGATTTCACTGTGACCGGCACGCCGTTCAGCGCTGCGTTGCCGGATAAAGGGTCCACCCAAAGTTCGTCGGTCAGATCGTTCACGCTAACGCCCCCATGCTCGCTGGCGGTCCGCCAACTGACGCCGCTGCGTTTATGTCCCCAGCCGTGCGGAATGCTGACGACGCCAGGCATCATATCCTCCGTCACCTCCACAGGCAGAACCACAACCCCCACCCGAGAGCGCACTTCCGCGTCTTCACCGTCACGTACTCCGTAGCGGCTGGCGTCGCGAGGATGCATCAGCAACGTACAACGGTTTTTTCCCTTCACCAGACGATGGCTATTGTGCAGCCAGGAATTGTTGGAGCGCACGTGGCGGCGGCCAATTAACAGCAACCCTTCCTCCATATTCTCACTCAATAAAGCTTTCACCCGGGACAGGTCGCTGAGATATATCTTCGGCGCCAGGTTAATGCGCTTGTCTTTGGTGAACAAACGTTGCGGCAAACACGGACGCAGCGGCCCCAAGTCCACGCCATGAGGATGCTGCAACAAAGTTTTGATGGAAAGTCCTTTCGGCAGATCGCGATTTTCTTCGCTTAATGGACCCTGTTTCCACAGTTGCCGCAATGGATGCCCAGGATGCAGCGCCTGTAACGCTATCTCCAGATAACCGGACCAGCGCTCCGACGCCGGCAGGTCGCGGCCATAGGGACCCAGCTGCAGATAGATATCCGCCAGACCATCTGGTCCCAGCCGTTTAAGCAGCTTGTACTTGATTTCAGCTTCAATGGAAGAACGCAGGTCGCGACTGCTCAGACGCCGCGACAACTCCAGAAATATCTCCCAGTCGTGCAGCTCATTCTCCTCTTTCGCAAACAGTGGCGGCGAATATTTCACGGTGTTGCGCACCGCCAGTGTGGCGAACACGATATCGATATGGCTGCGTTGCAGGGGGCCGGCAGGCGGAAGAATGATATCCGCATGCCGGGAGGTTTCGGTGACGTACATATCAATACTCACCATAAATTCCAGTGAACTGAAGGCCTCATCCAAGCGACCGCCATTGGGGGAAGACAGCACAGGATTGCCGGCGACCACCACCATGGCTTTGATTTGCTCAGGCCCTTCGGTGAGTATTTCCTCCGCCAAAGTCGACGCCGGCAATTCGCCGCCAAACTCCGGCAAACCACGCACGCTGCTGCGATAGCGATCAAAATGTCCTTTGTGTCCGGACATCGCGCCAATTGCAGGCAAATCAATGGCGGGCTGGGTAAACATCAATCCACCGCGTCGATCCAGATGGCCGGTCAGTATGTTGATGCAGTAAATCAACCAGACGCATAACCCGCCATAGCGTTGCACGCTGACGCCCATCCGACCGTATAAAACCGCCTGACGAGTCTGCGCGAGAGCCCGGGCCAAGCGCCGAATGTCCTCCGCCGCCACGCCAGTGGCCTGCGCAACGCGATCGGCAGGATAAGCTTCGCCCGCCAGTCTCAGCAGCTCCACATCGTCAATGATATCGGAGAGGTGACCCAGGTTGATCAGGTCCTCATCGAACAGGGTGTGGATAGTCGCTAACAACAGCAGCACATCCGTTCCCGGTCGTATAAAGATATGCTCATCCGCCACTTTTGCCGTTTCCGCCTTACGCGGATCGATGGTGATGACTTTGCCGCCGCGCTCGCGAATGGCTTTGAGCCGGCGCTCAACGCCGCCTGCGCTCATCAGGCTGCCATTGGACGCCAGGGGATTGCCGCCAATGCAGACGAAAAGGTCGCAGCGGTCGATGTCAGGCACCGGAAACAGTCCCTGATTTCCAAACATCGTGAGATTGGCCAGCATGTGCGGAAGCTGGTCGAGGGATGTTGCGGAAAAGCGCTTTCTGGTGGCCAACGCGCGCAGGAACGGCAAAATAAAGAGCGTATTGCCGTGGTCATGCACGTTGGGGTTGCCCAAATATACTCCCAACGCATTGCGGCCATGCTCCTCACGCACTTGAATCAGGCGCTGAGCGGTGTAATCCAATGCTTCGCTCCAGGAGATTTCCTCCCAGCCGTCGGCAGTACGCCGCAAAGGCTGACGCAACCTGTCTGGATCATTCTGCAGATCTTGCAACGCCACGGCTTTCGGACAGATAAACCCTTCGCTGAAGGGGTCCTCAGCATCGCCTTTGATGCTGATCACTTCATCGCCATGGGATTCGATACGAAGACCACACATCGCTTCACACAGCGTGCAGTTTCGAAAGTGGACCTCCCTGGACTCAATTTCAGCGCCAGTATTCACAGTCATGCGCGGACCTCGCTCTTCTTGGTATTGTTATATCCGGTTCGGGAGCCAAAGCTTTTTGGCTGACGCCTGCAGCGTCAAGCTGTTACTTTTTGTCTAACCTTTTTTTCATATTTACCGCTCAGGCCCCGATGCTTCAGAGTATGCGCCGCAGCGCGGCATAAAAACCATCATAAAAGTCCGCCACGCGGCAGACCAATGGCCGAATAAGACAATTTATAGGCCGAACCGCGGAACCTCGGCGCTTTCACATCGCAACAGCAATACTTTTTTCACATAGTGCGGAAATTAATGTCGTTCTTTGCTGCACATGCGTCTACATTTTGCCTTTGCAAAACGTTATTTTGGGCGTCTGGCGCTGTAAATAACGGACTCATAAAAAAAACGACTGTAGAGAACGAGACAACCAACCGAACAAGAGGCCATCTGGCGAACCCTATGCCACAATTTCTTTTTGACATCGACCCTGGCTATCTCAGCCTACCTCAGCTGCAGCACCAGCTAAATATGCTGCAGGGAGCCATCAGGAAACCGGAAAAAATCCAGCAGGACCCCCATCTGAAGTCCTGGCGGGGGCACGTAGATGCGTTGATGACCATGTATAACCTGGTGGTCAGCGAAATCAATCTGCGGCAAAACAGCACCCTTCCCTACATTCACGCTTCCGGAGAATCCTTGATCTGGCCCGCCCGCCCTGGCATACCAGTGGAAGAGCAGTGGCCTCAAGCCGAGGCTGGCGCGCGCCTTCCCAGCCCTCGCAACGATCAAGCGCTGTGGGCGCAGCACAAATACTCTGTTATGGCGCGCAATCAAGGCATGTACCAATCCCTTGGCCGCGCCGTCGCCGCCCGTGAAATCGGCTTGGGCGATCTCGCGGAGGAATTGGTCGCCGCCCTGCGCGTGCCGCCTCCGCTGGGTGGGCTGCGTAACGCGGTCTGGCATATGTGGGGCTATATTTCCCAGTTTTCCCAGCTCAAACCGGACAATACGCCTCTTCCAACCGTATTCCGGGAGATCCAGTTGCTGGCGGGCAAACATCAGTCCGCCTATCTGCTAAACTCCACGGCTTTGGGCGAGTTAGCCTATTGGTGTTGGTTATTCGAAGGTAAACATTAATGCTGCAGTTGCATCATCGCGTTCAGGGAAATACTCAGGAAAACGCTGGAGACAAAACACCGCTGGTTTTGATCCACGGCCTGTTCGGCTCTATGGAAAATCTGGGCGGCATCGCCCGGTTGCTTGCCGATAATTTTGTCATTCACTCCCTGGACATGCGCAATCACGGCCGCTCGCCCCATGCGCAGATGATGGACTATTCCCTCATGGCGGCGGACGTCATCCGCTACATGGACAATGCAGGCATCGCCAAAGCCCACCTGCTGGGACACTCCATGGGCGGCAAGACCGCCATGCAGATTGCGCTGGAATACCCTCAGCGCGTTGAGAAACTGATCGTGGCGGACATCGCGCCGGTTGCTTACCCTCCACACCACAAAGACATTCTCAAAGGGCTCACGGCTCTGGACCCTGCGTCGCTATCCTCCCGACAGGAGGCCGACGAGTTGGTCAAACCTTACGCGCCGGAATTGCCAGTGCGCCAGTTTTTGCTGAAGAATCTGCAGAAAGGCGTAGATGGGCGTTTTTCCTGGCGCATGAATTTACCGGCGATTCAACAGAACTACATGAATATCATGGCGGGTCAGGACTCACAACAGCCTTTCTCCGGGCCGGTCCTGTTTGTCAAGGGTGGAAACTCCGACTACATCCAACCCAAGCATCGTGAGCATATAGCGCGTTTGTTTCCCGCAGCAGGTTTGCGGGTCATTCCGCATACGGGACACTGGCTGCACGCGGAGAAGCCGGACCTCTTCGCCCGCGTAGCCGAACGTTTCCTGATGAACGAGGATTCCGAATGAGCAAACGCATATTCATCATCTACACCGGCGGCACCATCGGCATGGTGCGTTCTCCTCAAGGCTATGTGGCCGTCAGCGGCCTGCAGAAGCTGATTGATGAAAAAATTCCACCGCGCCTGTCCATGGACATGCCGGATTACGACCTCTTCGAATATCCAGATCCCATCGACAGCAGCAACATCAGACCGCCGGAATGGGCCCGCATCGCCAAAGACATCAGCGACCGCTATGACGATTATGATGGTTTCGTGGTTCTTCACGGCACCGACACCATGGCGTATACCGCCTCGGCGCTGTCTTTCCTGTTGCGGGATCTGACCAAACCCGTCATCGTCACCGGCTCTCAAATTCCCCTCAGCGAACTGCGCAATGACGCTCAGACCAACTTGGTGACCGCGATAGAGCTGGCCAGCTCTTATAACATTCCCGAGGTTTGCCTGTACTTTAACGGGGTTTTGCTGCGAGGCAACCGCAGCAGCAAACTGCTCGCCACGGGTTTTGAAGCTTTCGCCAGTCCCAATTATCCCCACCTCGCCGATGTCGGCATCTATATTGAGCTGAATCAACACGCACTGCTGCCCGTTCCCGATAAGATCCACTTTGAGCTGCCGGATTATAACTTCGCCCAGGTGCGTGTATTGTCGTTGTATCCGGGAATTGAAGCGGAGGTTATCGAAGCGATGACGCAGACGCCCTGTCGTGCGCTGATATTACGCACTTATGGCGTCGGCAACGGACCCAGTCTCGATAAGCCCTTCCTGAAAGCGCTGGAGCAAGCCCATAGACGCGGCGTGGTCCTAACGAGCCTGACCCAGTGCACTTCCGGCAGCGTCAATCTGGGTAGTTACGCCGCCGGCTCGGAGCTGGCGAAGACTGGCCTGTTGGGAGGCGGAGATATGACTGTGGAAGCGGCCTTCGCCAAACTGCATCATTTGTGCGCCCTGGGCCTGAGCAGTGACGAAATTCGGAGGGCGATCAGCAAGCCTCGCGCCGGAGAAATTACGACAAAGAAATCCATTTAAAATCAAATAGATAAATAATTACTTGCGTAAAGTCCGGTTTTGACACATGCTTGCACACTCAACAGCGGGTACGTAGTTCCACGTATCAAACGTTGGACCTAAGGGCCCGAGCAAAATAAGAAGAAGTACATAAAGCCTCACCATAAACTCAACGCGAGGTTGACATGGCTCAAAACCAACCAAAAGCTAGCTTGCCTGCGATTATCGATGTGGAGGCCTCTGGCTTCGGCCGGGGCAGCTACCCCATTGAAGTAGGTTTTATTCGCGCGGATGGATTTTCTTATTGCAGTTTGATCAAACCACAACCTACCTGGACGGAATGGGACGAAAGCGCCCAACAGGCTCACGGCGTCAGCCGACAGACCCTGGCCGCCAGGGGTAAAGATGCACGGGACGTGGCCCGGGATCTTAACGCCCAATTAGCCGGGCAAACCATCTATAGCGACGCCTGGGGACAGGATTTCGCCTGGTTGTCTCTGCTGTTCGCAGAAGCTGGCGTACCGATGGAGTTTAAAGTAGAGCCGCTCAGCATGCTGATGTCGGAAACGCAGAAATCGGTTTGGGGCGCGACCCGCGCCCGTGTCGAGCAAATGCTGGGACTGCCTCGTCACCGCGCCAGCGGCGACGCCCGTATTCTGCAGATGACCTATCACTGGTCCAGCGGCTCAGAGCAATGCCGATCTCAACACGCCGCTCTGGGCGCGGCCTGAGGTTAACGACTTTATAAGCCGGCGTAGACCCGGTATGACGACATAAAATCAGAAACGTAAGTGCAGCGGATAGCCTGAATGACCTGAAACATCAGGTCATTCAGGTTTTCAGTGAAATCCTGCAAAGCGCCTCACTCCTTACGCAACTCCACCATCGACATGATTTTTTTTGCGTCTGATAGCATGCGTTGTAGTCTTATGCTCGCATCGCCAACTTCAAAGTTGATTTGAAATCGCATAGTTAGATAAAAGTTCTCATTTAAGGGGTAAGCCCAATAATAACTATGCTTAGTGCCTGTGGTCCCCTCCCCCACTAAGTGGTATGCAAGCCAGCTGACATTGTTGATATCAACGACCTCATAGTTGTCAGGTAGCTGAACTAGATATTGCTGAGGAACGATACCGTTTGTGAAAGGGTCATTCTTAAACCTCTCTCGCGCCCTCCAGTTAATACCACCATCGCCTTCTGTCTCGTAATAGTCCCAGAAGTCTTGCCTCAAATAAGACTCTAAATTTAAAAGATCATTAGGAACTAAGCGCTTGGTAGAAGCTGTTTGATTGACGTCTATGTTTAAGCTCAAGTCGCCAAGCTGTCCCATCGCCCCTTGGAGGATAAGCCCCCTATATAACCACCACTCAAACCCAATAGAAATACAGCGCCGGTTAAACACTTGCCCGCACATACTTTCAAACATGTCCTGTCGTAGATTAACCACATCTGGTTTTTTCTCCCTCTCTTTAGTGGGCATGTGGACATTTCCAGGTAGCTGGCAATGCAACAGATAATCGCCAGCTCTGCAATTTAATGGCTTTAATTGTCCAAAGTCTGGCCCCTTACCAGTTATTAAAGGCATCAGGAGCTTTTTAATCATCATCCTAGGCCCAACCTTTTTTGTTCTCGAATCACACGATTCGCTTCGTCCTCGTATCCATTCATTTGCAGATGTCGAATGCTGCATTCCAAACTAAGAAAAGGTAACGTGTGGGGACTCGTCTGCATTGGGTTTTTATCACTAACCACCAACTTCGCAAACTGGTAGCAGCGACGTACTGAAGACCAGGACCAATTATTTCCACCAGCTAGATTAGGCACAAAATCAAAAGGACTGTCTCTGTCCATATCGACAACTTCAAGCTTAGCTGAGTCAAATGCTTTAGCGGTACGCGTTTTCTTGTTTCCCCCCGCATGAATAGCTACTTTTTGTCCTTCCAGTGTCATCCCCATTCGATTTACCAACTCTACCGCACGACTGAAAATAATACCGCCTTGACTATGACACACCCACTTAACGGAACGTCCTTTTCTTTGGCAATCCACCATAACTGCTGCGAGTTGTTTTGCGGCTTTTGAGCTTCCAATCTTGTCCTGAATACACTCGAAAACATCTTGGACAAAACCCTGAGTCGGGTTATGGAAGAGTGTATATCGACTAATATGATCATCCCAGTATGCAGTATCTAGGTGCACTCCCATTAACCATCGAGCCTTATCTAACGGGTTTTGCATACCATTTACCGCGGCATGTTCCGTTTTAATTTCAATGACTCCTATAGGCTCCCCCCACGCCCCTGTTAAATCCTGAATATCTTGTGCTGAAGAGTACTCATCGTATCTGACGGATGATTTACGTGAGATTTCATATAAACATGTCTGTTCTTGGGACACCGGGTTTTTATAGCCAATAGCTTCGTTATTCAACCCAATCGCATTAACCACAATCTTCTCCGGATTCACGGAGTAAATCAGGTTAAGGATGCCCGCCGCCGCAACGGCGTCGGTTTTCGAGCGCATGGCCATGGGTCTGGTTTTTAGTCCGCCGCTGGTGAGGCCATAGCCGCCTTCAGCGACGATTTTGGATATGGCGCGGTAGACTTCGTTTTTCTGATAGTCGTTTAAATTGAGTAGAAACTGGTTTGCTTCGCGGGTGATAAACACCTGTTTTCCGTGACGCTTTCTGCGCAGGCTCCAACCAGACTGTGGATATTCAAGTGGAAGAAGTTGATGAGAGGGAGGCAGAGTCCGTTCCTGCATGATACTGTCCTTGTAATAACCAGAAAGGCAATGATTCTAGTTTGTGGACAGTAAATAACCATCGTCTAAGCGCCCGAGGACTTTGGGCTGATGGGGAAAACCCTAGGGGAGTTGTAGATCAGTCGCTTATCCGACTGTTGTGCGAATCTTCTTCTAAAAAGGCATGCAAAGTCTCCTGCAAAGCGTCCATATCCTTCAGTTCACACTCCCATAGCACCAGACAGCGCCACCCTAACTGGTGCAGCGCCTCATAGCCGCGTCGGTCACGCTCGATATTGCGGCCGATTTTCTTGATCCAGTATTCCGCGTTGGTCTTGGGCATGCGCGCGCCGCGTTTACAGGGGTGGCCATGCCAGAAGCAGCCATGAATGAAGATCACTTTTTTGCGGGAACGAAAGACAATATCAGGTTTGCAGGGTAAGTCGTTCGCATGGAGTCGGTAGCGATAACCCAGGGAGTGGAGCAGCTTACGAACCTTCAACTCAGGGGTTGTATCTTTCGACTTCACCGCCGCCATGATTTCGCTTCGCTTCATATCGCCGCCACTCTACTCCCTTTGCTGGGTCCAAGCCTGCCGTCAGGCCGGCGTTGAGGCGAATAAATCCGCCTGGATACTCTCCTTGCGGGTTTCACGCAACGCCAGGGTGTGATAAATCGGCTCCAGACAATGGCGGGCGATCCACTCAATGGCGGGGACGCAGACTGCATCGCCAAAGCCGAACAGCGCCTGATTGACGCCAACGCTGATAGGGAAATCCGATGCGCCTTGCAGTCGCGCATATTCGACCGGGGACATCCAGCGCATCTTCAGTTGCCCTTTACCCGCGACAAACACCATTTGTCGGCTGCTGCCGCCACGGGGCGTGCGCAGACAGCCAGCAATGCCATCCGTGCGGATCTCAGTGCGCGACTCGCCGTTACGCACACGACGGTACATACCGCCAACGCTGAAGTCATCCTGTCGTTTAAGCTCACTGAGCACATTCTGGTGCCCTGCGCTCATCTCATTCCAGTGTTTCTTGACCTGCTCCGGCTCCCACCATTCGCCCGCGTCAACATCGATTACATCCCTCAGATTCGTCTTGACCGGCGGCAGGTCTTTAACGTCCTGGCAGAACAGACCGGTGGGTAAGTTCATGCCCAATAAAGCCGCTCTGACACTCTTGGGACGTATCCCATCCTGAGCGTCGATACGGCGACGCCATTCGGAATCAGCGACGCCGACGGCATCGTCCGGTTTCAGGCTGTGTCCGTCCGGTAGCGCCTCCTGCAGACAACCAAGAATGAATATTCGCGGCCGGCTTTGAGGGACGAAGTGCTTGGCGTCAACGGAGAAAGCGTCAATCCAGTACCCCAGATCCGCCAGTTCCTGACAGGCCGCCTGAAAATCCCGACCTTTATTAGCGGTCAGGAATCCCATGACATTCTCTATCAGCACCACCTTGGGCTGGCGGCCTTTTTCCTTCAGCCCTCTTAACGCTGCGGCAAAACCATAGAACGTGCCGGATTCATCTCCAGACAAACCGCTGCGTTTACCCGCCAAAGACAAATCAACGCAGGGGAAAGAAGCCGTCGCCAACAATGGAGCTTGCTCAATGCGCTCCACCACCTCGTCAGTCTCCCAAACATCGCCAATGTGATAATAACCCGCGTCGCCGAAGCGATCGCGATACATCTGATACTTTTTGGGGTCGATATCGTTGGCGTAGGCGCATCGCCAACCGCTTCCCACTAACCCGGCATGCATCAAACCAATACCGGCGAAAAATTCTATAAACGTCTTATCGCTCATTATTCTGGACTGCTTCGAGGGTAAACCCGGAAAGATTAGGGGAAACGCGCCGGAGAGCCAAGGACTATCGCGCCAGAGATGCAGGATTTTCGGATGACCATCTTGTTAATCAGCGTCTTAGCGGTTGCTATTTACCAAGGGCTGCCTTTCAATAATTGCTGAGTTCTCGATCGAACTTCAACCGCCGACATATTGACACCGTCGGCGCCAATCTTTGCACTGGAGTTACCGCCGACAATGTCGAGCAAGATTACTTTGACGCAGGGCGCACTACCTGAACGGCTGCGTCTGGTCTCACAAAGCGCCCAGGCCAGCGGCGCGCTGGTTTCCCTTCCCACACGTGAGGAAGTCTATACGGATGAAGGCGTCCCTTTCGTTCTGAGATTGTTGACGAACCTTGAACGCAAAAACGCCAACGCCACCCTGCAGGAAGACGGGTCCGCGCCCCAAACCGCCGTCAACCCGTTCCTGCCTTATGATGAAGCGCTGTATATAGGACACATTAACAACGATTACGTCTGCCTGCTCAACAAATTCAATGTGTTGCCGAACCATTTTTTGATGGTGACCGCGCACTTCGAAGAACAAAGCGAAGCGCTCAGCCTCGCGGACATGCAAGCGCTGCACTGGGCGTTGCGGGAGGTTGACGGGCTTGTGTTTTTCAACGGCGGCAAATTGGCGGGCGCCAGTCAAAAACACAAACATCTGCAGACGATTCCTTTACCGCTGTCCTCCTGCTTAAAGGATAAAAAAACGCCGCTGGATGCTTTTCTGGCGTCTTCGCCCAATGCAGAAAATTCGCTGCCATTCCGTCACGCATTCATACGTTTCGCTGATCCTCTCCCAGAACCGGCGGCCTTGCATGACACTTACCGCCAATGGCTCCAGAAACTGAGATTGGCCGCCGCACCGGGAGCGCAACCCGCGCCTTACAATCTACTGGCCACTCGCCGCTGGATGATGCTGGTTCCCCGTCGCGAAGAGCGCTTTCAGGGCATATCTATTAATGCACTGGGATTTGCAGGCGCATTACTCTGCGGAAAGGAAGAACAACTTCTTACAATTAAAAAGGCGGGCCCGATGAACGTCTTGAGGGAGGCGGCCTTCCCCCTGAATGACCGTACCGATAATAAAGGAGCACATTGATGTTTGAATGGTTACTTGATCCACAAGCCTGGATTGCGCTCGCCACGTTGACCGCGCTGGAAATTGTGCTGGGCGTCGACAACATTGTGTTTATTTCCATCCTGGTCGGTCGTCTGCCGCCACATCAGCGCGATAAGGCGCGAATATTGGGGTTGGGTCTGGCGATGGCCACCCGCCTTCTGTTATTACTGTCCCTGACCTGGATCATGACGCTTACAGAGCCCTTATTCACACTGTTGAGTCAGGAAATATCGGGACGCGATCTGATTCTGATCGGCGGCGGTCTGTTCCTGCTCGCAAAGAGCACCCATGAAATTCACAACGACGTAGAAAGCAGCGGCGAAGAGAAAGGTCACATGCCCAAAGCCGCGAGCTTCGCCAGCATCCTCGCACAAATCGCCATCATTGATATCGTGTTCAGTCTCGACTCAGTCATAACCGCTGTCGGAATGGTCGATAACATCGCAGTAATGGTGACAGCCATTGTCTTGTCCGTATTGATTATGATGGTCGCCGCCAAACCTATTGGCGATTTTGTTGATGCGCATCCCACGCTCAAGATGCTGGCGCTGAGTTTCCTGATACTGGTTGGCGTGGCGCTACTGGGAGAAGGTTTGGATTTCCATATTCCAAGAGGTTACGTGTACTTCGCCATGGCGTTCTCTCTGGCGGTAGAAATGTTGAACCTGAAACGTCGTAAAAATTTGCGGCGTCGCCAGACCGTCTCCGACAACGCCGATTGAAGCGTCAGCGGGTCAGGCCACCACCTGACCCCGATACATGCGCACTGGGCGCTCATTATTCTCTTCCCGGGATTTGCGCTCCACCAGAATCTCCTGCCCCCGATACAAGCGCCGGTTGATTTCCCCCGGCGCCCGTTCAAGATCGCAACGGCTAAGCGGCATGTTGGCGATCTGCGCCAGTTTGAAGGCCAGATCCTTGGTTTCTCCACTGGATGACCGCTGCGCCCAGACAATCACATGTTCAAGCGCCTCTGGATCATTCAGATGCAAAAGGCCGATATCCTCATCGCGGAACCGGCGTCTTAGTAGTTGCAGTAAGTCGATCGCTTCCTTTGTATAGACCATGCTTCCTCCTGATAGCGTTGGTACTTCCTACATCTTTCGACGGCAATATTAAGCAAGCGACAAGCCAATCCTGGCCCGAGGAGGATGAAGCCCCGCCTCATCCCGCCCAGCGGACCATAACAGGACAAATTGTCGCCTTATTGCCGGCAAGCATTATAAGTATTAACACCTAAAATATGCACCCCGATCGCGCATTTACTTGGACCCCTCGTCAAATATTGCGCTATTCTGCGGCATTCTCGCGGACTCTCCGCAAAGATCGTCACCAGCCCGGTCGCAACGCTTCGCCATCAACGCTGAATAGACTCCCATGCGCCTGTTGCAGACTTGGCCGCTCATCCCCTCGCATTTACGCAGGTTGTTGATGTTATGGCTTTCATTGACTGGTCGCTGATATTCGTCATTCTCGCTGGCGCCGCCGCCATTCAAACCTGGGTAGGGTTCGGGTTTGGCCTGGTGTTTCTCGGAGGATGCACGCTGTTAGGTTTATCCGACCTGAAAACACTAACGCTGGCGATCAGTTTGCTCAGCCTGACCAATACCACCACCGCCTTGAAGGGCATGACGCACCATGTACAATGGCGCTCATTACTCTGCTGCCTGGGCGCCGCTGTCCCCGGCATCGCCGCCGGCGTCTGGTTGCTTGAGCATGCGCAGGCCTATAGCGCCTATATTCAATTGGCGCTCGGCGTCGCGCTGGCGGTCAGCAGCCTGGTCATCGCCTTCAAGCCGCACGCATCGCCTCAGCCCAGTCATGACGCGACCTTCGCCGCCACTGGCGCGCTCGCCGGCGTGATGGGCGGCCTCTTCTCCACTTTCGGTCCGCCAGCCGCCTTCCTGATGTATCGCCAGCCTCTCCCACTGGACGCTATCCGCAGTACGTTACAGGCGATGTTCTTTACTTCTTCCATTCTTCGGGTCACCTTGGCGCTGGCGCTACAGAGTATATCGCCGGAGTCCTGGTGGTTGTGGCTGGCGGGATTGCCAGTGGTATGGCTGAGCACGCTTGCGGCGAAACGTTATCGTCTGCCTTTGGCGGATGCGCCATTACGCCGGATGGTGTTTATCGGGCTCTTGTTCATCGGCGTCAGCATTGCCCTGTCCAGCCTGAAAACGATTGCGCTCTGATTCTAAACGCAAGATTAAACCGCGGTAGCAACGCTAGACAGTACAGCGGCTTAACGGTAGGCTGCCGATTGCACTTCCATATCTGTCGGCCCCGCCGTACATTTTCCGGAAAATCATGTTCAAGCGACTTCAACCCCAAGCAGTCTGGCAATTGGTGCTTATTTCCCTGATGACAGTGGTCGCGCCATTGGGGCTGTTGCTGTACCACACCACCGTATCGTTACAGACATTGGCCTTGGATAGCCGCGCTGTCACTGAAGATTCCGTCGCCATGGCGCAGAACGGCCGCAACGCCAAAGCCTCTTTGATCGATATGGAGAGGGTCGCGCGTCAGTACATGGTTATTGGCGATAAAGCGCTGGTGGACTTATTCAAGTCCGCTTCAGAGCAATTCCTGGCGCCGCTGACGGAAATAGCGCAGCTATTGGGCACCCCCGAAGCGCGTGCCTTACTGGCGGATGTCAAAGAACAGCAATTGGACCTGCAAACTAAATTAGAAAAAGAGAAACCCAATAGCCCTGCGCTAACCAAGGAAATGGCGGAGTTCTCCTCTCTGCAACGCTCCGCCGACCGCTTGATTCTGCAGGCCCGCACCTTTTCCGAAGACAAACTGCATGAGTTGGGCCGAGCCGCCGCGCAGGCGAGAGAAAACGTCATTCAGTCCACATTGGTGCTGGCGCCGGTCACGCTCGCTTTGATCGTGTTGTTCACCTACCTCATCGTGCGCCCCGTCAGGCAATTGAAAGCGGCCATCCGCACGCTCAGCATCGGGCGACATAAGCCGATCGAGCTGTTCGGCCCACAAGAGCTGGTGCAACTGGCGGAAGAACTGAATTCATTGCAGGAGCGCCTGTCGCAAGTTGAGGATCAGAAGCAGCAGTTCCTGCGTCATGTATCTCATGAATTAAAAACGCCGCTGGCGAGTATTCGAGAGGGCGTGGCCTTACTACAGGAAGAGGTGGTGGGGCAGATCTCCCACGGCCAGCGTGAGGTGCTCTATCTCGTGAATGAGAATGGCCGCGCGCTGCAACAGTTAATTGAAAACCTTTTAAGTTTCAATCGCTTGAATTTTTCCGGCCAAGCGCAAAAAATGACCTTTGACGTATCTGCGCTGGTCGAAGAATTACTGCACCTGCACTGGCTGTCGCTGACGCACAAGCGCCAGATTATCTGTGTTGGCGGCCCGCAACTTACGCTGACAGCCGAGCGACCGCGTCTGCACTCTGCATTGGACAACCTGATTTCCAACGCCATCGCCTATGGCGCCAGTGAGGGCCGCATCTGGCTGGAGTGGAATATAGAAGACGATCACTTTATATTGCGCGTCACCAACACGGGCGCGCCGATCCCGGAAGCAGAACGCAGCCGCATTTTCGAACCTTTTTACCAGGGTTCGGTCAAACGCAGCGGCGCAGTAAAAGGATCGGGCATCGGTTTGTCTGTGGCGCGCGAATGCGTACAGACTCAGGGAGGCGAGCTCAAGCTGCTGACCACGACTGGACAGTTGGTCAGTTTCGCCATTTATCTGCCGCGGACAGTCGTCAGCGCAATATAGGAATATTCACTACTTATGAAACGCTACTTTTACCTCTTACCATTGAGCTTATCGCTGTCGGCCTGTGTCCAGTGGCCGATGGGCTGGGAGCGTGGGGTCAACGATGATAATCGCCCCGCCAGCCAACCCGGAATCCAGCAGTCAGAGATTGCCGATGCGCCGGTTCAAGAGACGCATGCGTTAGTAGCGGAGCCGCAGGCAGCAAGCCCCGAGTATAACTGGCTGGATTACTATCTCACCGGAGAGCGTTTAAGCCAGGAAGAGCGTTCAGCCAGACTGTTGGCCCTGGAGAGCCTGCTGGCGATTCCTCAGGACAGCATTCCCGTCTGGAAAGTACACCTGCAACGCGCCACCTTGCTCGCCGCCTTGCCTAGCGGCCCCGATAATTGGCGTAAAGCCATGTTGCTTATCGACACCATTCCGGAGTCGGAAGACGGTGTTCCCGGCGACTACGTGCGTTGGCTGAAGTCCGAGTTGAAGTTCCGTCTCGACGGCATTTCTTCCAGCAGTCAGTTAAGAAGGGAAAACGCACGTCTCGAACGTCAGGTCGATCAACTGCGCAAGAAGATTGAGGCGCTGACCAACATCGAGCAGAATCTCACGGAGAAGAAAGAGACGCAGGACCAATATTAACTCAGACAAGAATCAGTCGAGCCTATGAAAAATCCCGCCAAACCAAGAATCCTGTTAGTTGACGACGATAGCAGTCTGCTGCGTTTGCTATCGATCCGACTGGAGTCTGCGGGCTATGACGTGTATGCGGTTGAATCCGCCACGGAAGCGCTGAAGCAACTGCAGCAAAATAAATTCAATCTACTGATCACAGATCTGCGCATGGATGAAATCGACGGCATCGGCCTGTTCGAACGCGTGCAGGCCATCAACGCCAGCCTGCCAGTGATAATCATCACCGCGCACGGCACCATCCCCGAGGCGGTCTCCGCCACGCAAAAAGGGGTGTTCGGTTTTCTGCCCAAACCGATAGAAAAGGAACAGCTGCTCAACACCATTGAAGCGGCGCTGTCGCAAACGCAGCATCACATGTCCGAATCCTGGTGCGAAGAAATCATCAGCACCAGCAGCCGCATGCAGCAGTTGCTTGGCCAAGCCAAAATGGCGGCGCAAACCAACGTCAACATCCTCATTACCGGTCCCAGCGGCACTGGTAAAGAGTTGCTGGCCAGAGCGGTTCACAAGGCCAGCCCCCGCGCCAACAAACCCTTTGTCACCATCAACTGCGGCGCCTTGCCGGAACAGTTATTGGAATCAGAATTATTCGGCCACACCAAGGGCGCTTTCACTGGCGCTGTCAAAGATTATCCCGGGCTATTCCGGTCCGCCTCAGGAGGTACGCTGTTTCTGGATGAGATCGGCGACATGCCGCTGTCTCTTCAAGTGAAACTGTTGCGCGCCATTCAGGAAAAACAGATTCGCTCTCTGGGTTCCGTGGAAAACGAGGCGGTGGATGTGCGCATCTTATCGGCGACGCATCGTGACCTGGAAAAAGCCATGGAGGAGAACGAGTTCCGCGAGGACCTGTACTATCGTCTGAATGTGGTCAATTTCGCGCTCCCTCCCCTGGAAGAGCGTGCGGAAGATATTCCCGCCCTGGTGAAGCACATCCTGTCCACACGCAAAGATCAACGTAACGGATTCGTGAAAGGCATTGCCCCGGAAGCCATGGCGTTGCTTTGCGAAGCGAAATGGCCCGGTAACATACGCCAGTTGGTGAATGTTGTGGAACAGACGATTGCGCTGACCACCAATCCCATCATCAGCGCAGCGATGGTTAAACAGGCGCTGGCCAATCGTGCGCCGGAACTGCCTTCTTTCAACGAAGCGCGGGCGACCTTCGAGCGTGGTTATCTCACCAAAGTGCTGTCAATTACGGAAGGAAGCGTCAGTCAGGCGGCCAGGCTGGCCCAGAGGAACAGAACGGATTTCTACAAACTATTGGCTAAGTATGAAATAGACCCGGCCGCCTTCAAGAACAGCTAATTCCGCCGAACTGGAATGCTGCGAAGGGGCCGGCAACTCATCTAGAGTTCAAAACGACATCAACAGGGCTAGGAAGACAGTTCTTTAGGTAATAAAGAACATGTCGCCGGCGCGTAAAGCGCCGGCTGGGTCAATTACTGACCAGCTGCAGTAGCTTCGCCAGTGTACAGGACGAACTCGTCCTTGCTTACAGCGCCGTCTTGGTCAGCGTCTGCTTTAGCGAAGCTTTGCGCCAGACCAGCGTCTGCTGCAGCTTCTTCTTGGGAGATTGAACCATTTTTGTCAGCATCTAATGCGACAAACTCGGCTTCAGATTCCATCATGTCTGTAGTCTGGGTATCTTCAGCCAGAACAGGGCCAGCCAGAACAGATGCTAATGCAAAGGCAACAATCTTCTTCATAGTAAACTTTCCTCTTTCACTTTATGTGGTATATCACGCTCTCTCTCCGGAGTGCGCTTTTCATTGGCGGTGAATTGAAGCCTTCGGCCTGTTTGCCGCGATAATTCGCATCCAGCGATCCGACGTCGGCCACTTCAGCTTCCCCTCGAAGAGGTAAGTAACAATATCGGCGCCAACTCATAAAAATTCTTTATTTTCAATAAGATATAATGGCAGGCTCGCCTAAGGCGGGATTTTGGGTGCGCAGAAGAAGGGGTTTCCGTCTCCGATCGGCGACAGTGTGATTTGCAAGTAAAAATAACTATTTAAATATCAAATAGTTACATGTCTGCTATCAGCGACAAAGCCTGCTTGCAGAAGCGGTCTAATCAGCCGGTGACAGCCTTAGCAACTCCGCGTTGCTCCCGTCAGTCAACACATATACGGCGCCATCAGGCCCAACTCTGACGTCCCGGATACGCGACTTACGCTCCTGCAGAAAGCGTTCTTCCTTTTGCGCCCGCGCTTCGTTCATCTCCACCCTGGCCAGCAGCTGAAACTTGAGCGCGCCGACCAGCAGATCCCCACGCCATTGAGGAAACATATCTCCCCGATAAACCGCCATGCCTGACGGCGCTATAGACGGGTCCCAATACCAGACAGGCTTTTCCACACCGGGCGCTTCCGTTTGTTCAGAAATGGTTCCTCCCCAGTATTCCTTACCGTAGGTGACCAATGGCCAACCGTAATTTTTACCGGCTTGTACCAGATTGACTTCATCTCCGCCTTTAGGGCCATGCTCATGCAGCCATAAACGTTGACTGACCGAGTCGTATGTCAGGCCCTGGGGATTACGGTGGCCATAGGAGAATATTTCCGGCAATGCGTCAGCACGATTCAAAAAGGGATTTCCCGGCGCCGCAGCGCCATCCTCGGTCAAGCACAGAACTTTGCCGGCATGGGACTGTAAATTTTGCGCATTGCGACGATCTCCCCGGTCGCCGATCGTCATATAAAGAAGTCCCTGGTCATCAAACGCCATCCGCGATCCAAAATGCTGGCCTTCGCCGCTCACGGCGCGAGCGCTGAGCAAAATCTTGGTTCCCGCCAAGGTATCGCCCTCCAATCGCCCACGAGCCAGAGCAGTGGTATAGCCATTCTGTTTTTTCTGGGTGAAGGTCAAATATATCCAATGGTTACTTTCGAAGTCAGGGTGCAACATCACGTCCAACAAGCCGCCCTGCCCGTGAACAACGGATTCCGGCGCTCCCTTCACCACCGTGAACCTTTGCTTTTCTAGGTTTATACGTAACAGATCACCGGTTTTCTGGGTGACAAGCAAACCGCCATCGGGGAGAAACGCCATACTCCATGGCTGATCCAGATACTGCAACACCGTCTCGACCTTGAACTTATCGCCGCCTTCAGCGCTTTGCGTCGTCAATAAAGCAACTAACATCAGGCCGCGAAGGGCTCTGGAAACAATTTCTTTCATTCCATCCTCAATGTCTGAACCGGGCTCAATAAAATCGGGCTCAATAAAATAAAGGCGGGAAACCCTGCTTCCCGCCTGTGTATGATGGCGGCGCAACATCCGCCGCCACGCCAATGAAGGGCGTCAAACGATATGGACTTTGCCGTCTTCCGACGTAAACGGATTGATGATGGTTGAATCTTCGCCTTGCTCGACAGCATCTGGATGTTGCTGAGCCAACAGTGTTTTTACGACTGTCTCGTCTTCTTTCGGCACGTCAATCATCAACAGATGCATGCCATTCTCGATGGCGTCATGGAAACGACGGATTTTGTAATTCTCCATGTTGACGCCCGCCATACCGCCAATCCAAGTGCCGGCCAGCACGCAGAACACCAACAGCGCGATCCACACCGCAGGAGGAGCCAAGTTGCCCAATTCACTGAAAATCATAGCAGTAATGACAAAACTGCCGCCCAACAGGCCGCCGCACAGCAAACCTCTTTCCATAGAGTGAATGAGATCAAGCTTATGCAGCACATTGGCGGAATGAAGACGCCTGCGGGTCAAACCCGCCTCATCCTTGCTGAGGATGTGGAAATGCCAGTCGGTTACACCATGCTCATGCAGACTGTCAGACACTCTTTCTGCGCTTTGTAAAGTTGGCGTCAGGTAATAAAGCCTTTTCATCGAAGACCTCCTTCGCTGAAAAAATTTATACTCAGTATTAGTGTACGCCGTTTAACCAGCCTAGGATTAGATTAACTGGGAATATACTTGCGGCGCTTGCAACCAATTAGAATAAAAGCAGGCGTCCAACCATCATAAGAGGCATAGCTATGGCAAAAATTACCCGTGTCGCCGGAGCCGCTATTCACCCCTGGCTGGACGAACTCGCCAAACTGCGCATCAAGATATTTCGGGAATTCCCCTATCTTTACGATGGCGATATGGAATACGAGAGAAATTACTTGGCCAACTATGCCGAGTCCGCCAACAGCTTGTTTGTGCTGGCGCAGGAGGGAAACAAGGTAATCGGCGTATCGACCGGGCTGCCGTTGAGCGATGCCGATGAAGAATTCCAGCAACCTTTTCGAGACCGCCGAATCTCGCCAGGGAACGTGTTTTATTTCGGAGAATCCGTGCTGGAGAAAGCGTTTCGCGGACAGGGACTGGGGCATTGTTTTTTCGATGAGCGAGAATCTTTCGCCAAAGAGCTTGGCTACAGCATCACCGCGTTTTGCACTGTGGTCCGCCCACTCGATCACCCTCTGCGCCCACCGGGCTACCGCCCGATGGATCTGTTCTGGGTAAAACGGGGCTATATCAAATATCCCAATATGGTCACCCAATACTCCTGGAAGGACATCGGGGACAGCGCAGCCACCTCTAAATCCATGATCTTCTGGCTGCGCCCGGGAGCCTGACGCCGGCTCAAGAAGCCTGTTGCGCCATCTTCGGCTGAGTTTTGGCCCTGGCGAATTGCGCCAGCGTTACACTGAGCAGCACCATGGCGATACCTGCATATTGCGCGGGCGTAAACCATTCTTCCAGCACCAGACGCCCGCTGATCACTGCGCTGACCGGACTTAGCAGCGCCAGGAAGCTCAAGGCGCTTACAGGCAAGCGACGCATGGCGATAAACCAGGCGAGATAGCCCAGAGCGGTATTCACCAGATCCACCCACAACAAGCCCAGCATCGCTTCGCGGTTCAACGCTGGCATGGGGCCTTCCAATAGAAACGCCAGAGGCAGCAGCAGCATGCCGCCCAGAAACAACTGTAATCCGGTAAACGCCAGGATGCCTTTGGGCGGGGACCATTTTTTCGCCAGAAACGTGCCCACAGTCAGGCTGACCACGGCGCCAAACGAAGCTGCGACGCCAACGGGATCAATTTGGGAAGAAGGCTGAAATATCACCACTCCCACGCCAATCAAGCCGCCGAAAGCACACAGCAATTGAATGGGGTTCGGCGCCTGTCGCTGCCACCACCATAAAAACAGAAGCGTAGTCAGCGGCGTCAGCGCCATCAAAGTTCCCGCTACGCCGCTTGGCAGCCGAAGCGCCGCAGTGAACAGGAAAAAGAAAAATACGCTGATGTTCAGCGCGCCTAAAATGACGCTGCGACGCATGTCCATATGACGCAGGGATTTAAGATCCAGGCACATCAATAACAATCCGGCGGGCAAGGCCCTCAATACAGAGACCCATAAGGGGCCGAGATCTTGCAACCAGGCCTGAGTGACGACATATGTGGTGCCCCATACGGCCGGGGCGAGCACGCCAAGCAACCAATACACAACAATTCCTTCAAGTTTTCTGTTTACGCTCGTTTTTAACGTGATATCTTTATGTGGAGATATTCCTCTTTAACTAGCTTAACGTCAAGTATCTTTATATGAAGAAAAATAATCAGAACGATCAAAAAGACCATGTTGACGCTATTCTGCGGCAGTGGAAAACCGAAAAACCGGACCTGCAGGCCCAACCTATGGGCATATTCGGGCGCTTGCACCGGATACACGCATTCACCCACCAGACGATCAAGGAAACCCTCGCGGGCTACGGGCTCTCGATTGACGAGTTCGATGTGCTCGCCACATTACGTCGCTCCGGCGCGCCCTATCGCCTCACGCCCACACAACTCTATACAGCGGCGATGCTTTCCTCCGGCGCCATGACCAATCGTCTGGACAAGCTGGAACGTAAACAACTGATACAACGCCAGCCCGATGAAAATGACCGCCGCAGCGTCATCGTCGCGCTCACGGATGAGGGAATGGAGCTCATCGACAAGGCCGTGGAAAGTCATGTGGAAACAGAATGGGAGCTTCTCAAGCAGCTGGAAGGGGAAGATCAAGAGCAGTTGGCCGACCTGCTGCGCAAATGGCTGGTCACCATCGAAAACAAACAATAGCCCTGTCCCGCAAGGCGCAGCTCACTCGGGTTGCGTCGCATTTATTAATCAGGCAGTCAAATAGCTTCCTTCTATTTGTCTGCAACGACAAGGCCTGCACATGTCAGGCCCTGTCTCCCGCGGCTAGCCGCCGCGCAGGCGCATCCATGCGCCTGGCTATTAACATGCCAATATCATTGCCATATTAATAATTTCAACGTTCTCAATGTCGCCACAAAATAAAACAAATTTTCCCTTTTGTTTGACTTTAGAAATATTTATTCTAAATTAATGGTCAAATAATAATCTGATCTGCAAGATACTACTCACTTCCTTACCCAATAAAATAAAAAGTCCATTGGGAGCGCTATTATGCACAAGCTCGCTTACGCCCTGTCTGTGACGATGTTAACCATCGCCTCAGCCCTATCGTCTCCACACGCCGTCGCCACGGATGTGTACGTTCACCCTAAAATAGATTTACGGTTCCACGATGTGCTGGAACTGCTGAAGTCCGCCCTGGAGGCCACCACGGAAGAATATGGTCCTTATGAATTGCACGCCACCAAGGCGGATCTGATCGAATCCAGAACCCTGTCGGAAACGGAGAAAAACCGGCTGGTCAACATTGCCTGGAGCTCCACCAGTATTGAAAAGGAAGCACGCCTGCGTCCCATACGCATTCCGTTACGCAAAGGCATACTTGGTTATCGCATCAGTCTGGTGACGGACAAAGGCCAGAAGAAACTGCGTGACGTAGAAACACTGGATGCGCTAAGGGCTCTGAAAGTCGGCCAGGGCGAAGACTGGGGAGACGTCGCCGTTTACAAACACAACAGGGTAAAAGTGCTTGGCGTGTTTCAATACAATGATTTATTTACCAAATTGGCGCGCAACCGTTACGACCTGTTTCCCAGGGGCATCAACGAAGCCTTTGACGAACTGGCGGCCCATCAGAAAGATTATCCAAACCTGAAAATAGAAGAAGACATTCTGCTGTACTACCCCTGGCCCTATTACTTCTTTATGTCAAAGGACAACGAGCGTCTGGCGCAAAGAGTGGAGGATGGCCTCAACAAATTAATCGCCGACGGCAGTTTCGACAAAATATTCCAGCGTCGCTTTGGCGACGACATCGCCCGCGCCCATATCAAGCAACGCCGCATCATCTATCTCGATAATCCCATGTTGCCTGCCGACACGCCGCTGCAAAGAAAAGAACTTTGGTTCAAACCGGAAGACGCATGACCCAGGGCGACAGGGATGTCCTTGTTATTCCTACCGATTCAGGAAACGCCGTTTATAATCCCCAGGCGACATACCGAACACCTGCTTAAACACAGCGCAGAAGGTGCTGACGCTTTGATACCCCACCCCAAAAGCCGCACTGCTGACGGACTCATTCGCCGCCAACAACTCCAGCGCGCGCAAAAGCTTGGCGTGTTGCGTCCATTGACTGAGCGACGCGCCGGTTTCCTGCATGAACTTACGGGTCAGCGTCCGCCGACTAAAACCATATTCCAACGCCAGCGCATCCAGACCAGGATTGCTTTCAGGGGCGCGCCACAGTGAATTCGCCATACGCAGCAGACGCGGGTCATGAGGCATCGGCAGTCGTTGCCGTAAAGGCGTCGCCTCCCTCGCCTCCCATAAAAACACCTGTAGCAGGTGCTCATGCCGCTCCAGCCAGTCTGATTCAGGACAAAGTTCAATCAACCTGAGCAGGGTCGCCTCCAACAAACGATGAGGCTCCAGGGCCACAGGCTCTTTTGGCAATACGAAGGTCAGGTCCTCCCGGAGATGAAGCAACACCCCTCTAACCGTTGATAATGGTCGGGCGTCATGCTGGCATCCTGGGGGAATCCAGGTCAGCTGTCGTGGCGCGGTCAGCCAGTGAAAACGATCGCTGCGACAGAAAATCGCGCCCTGCTCCAGCCAATACAACTGCCCTTCGGAACGGGCATGTAGATCGCGGGATTGATCCGCCCCGATATCCAAACGCAACACTTTCAACGGCGAAGATACAGTCATAATGGTTGAGCCGCGACCTGTTCTGATTCATACATAAAAAACACCTACCTCTTTAACAAGCCAACGACCTACTCCAGCGACTCAGCCCTGCAACGCATGAACAGACGGGCGGTTCTTTCCCTATGCCTCAGAACCAGCCTTAAACTGTCATCCCGCCGCAGTCCCTTCGCCGAAAAGAGACTCGCCGCCCAGTTCCTGATTACGATCCTTAAGCTGTTTCTCGTACAGCTTGGCCATCAAATCCGCCTGTGCTTTTTGAGCATCCGATAACGTCTGGTATTTGTCTGTGCTGCGGAACCAGTCGACGCTCAGCTGATCTCCCAGCTTTTCCGCCACCAGATTCCAAGCGTAGGCTTCAACCATTCGGTCCTCTGAAAAGTAAGCTTCCGACAGAATCGCCGCAGCGTGCTTGTGCCCTCTTTTCAGGGCTTCGCCAAAATAGCTTTTCGCCAGCGCGGGGTAATTTACATTTTTACGGAAATCAGGGTGTCTGGGATTGTCTTTAATGAAGTACAGATAACGCTCTCCCAAGTGCACCATGGCGTTGGTGTCGCCCTGCGTCGCCAGGGATTCCAGGGTAGTAAGATTATAACTGTGCAGCTCTGGAGGAATGAGATATCCCATGTCTTCAAGCCATTGCTTGGGATAGCGTTCCTCCAGGCTCATTTCCGCCGCCGCGTTTTCCGCATCGGCCTTATCGTCCCCTTTATCCGCTTTTTTCGCGTTGTTATCCGCGCCGGACTGCGCTGTCGTCGCGCCATTCGCCACTGACGGGCTAAATGCGGTTGCATCCATCGCCACATCAGTGAGTGTGTCTTGGTCCATCGTCGCCGCTGTATCTGCGGCCGCGGATTGTCCCGCCGCGTTTTTGTCAACCTCAGATCGGGCCACAGCTCCAGTCTCCGCCGTCAGCCAGCCCTGGGTTAAAGCGCTGTCGGTGGCGAGCACCGCTGCGCCGACGGCCAGCATGCCGCCGCTCAGGGCGAATAAGGCTTTCTTCCTAATCATTGCTCCTCTCCATCACCTGTTGTCAGGTTGCGATTGGTTAGGTTCACGCATGGTCCCGGGCCATCAGTCCGGCGGCCCCAAGCCCAGGGCCGTCGGACTGGCGTCCGGGTAAACTTTGCGTCTCAGCATGCCCGGCTCAAGGCCGGGCTGATTCCCTCAGTGATCGAAGCGTCCACAGATCCAGGGCGGGCAGCCGGGAATACCCCCGGTGTTTCCACCACCGCACAGCCAGGGCGGACAAGGAAGCGTGCCGCCGTCTCCGCCGCACAACCATTCTGGACAGGGAACGCCGGGATCATCACCACCATCGCCGCACAACCAGGGTGGACAGTCGCCGCCATCATCTCCACCGTCGTCACCGCCATCGCAGATCCAGGGTGGGCAGTCTCCGTCATCGCCGCCGTCGTCACCACCATCATCGCCACCATCGTCACCGCCATCGCAGATCCAGGGTGGGCAGTCTCCGTCATCGCCGCCGTCGTCACCACCGTCATCGCCACCATCGTCACCGCCATCGCAGATCCAGGGTGGGCAGTCTCCGTCATCGCCGCCGTCGTCACCACCGTCATCGCCATCATCGTCACCGCCGTCGCAGATCCAGGGTGGGCAATCACCATCATCGCCACCGTCGTCTCCGCCAGGATCGCCGCTTATCGCAAAGCAGCCTTCCTCACGCTTCTGATAGCCTTCACGGGTATAACTTTCACGCTGTTGCGGAGTACCGTGCTCGCCATAATCAGCCGCATCGCGTGCAGAACGCACCGCGTTTTCAATGAAAGAGGCGTAACCTAAATCCGTCTCGGCGTACTTATCAAAGTTACCGGCGAAACAATCCGCCTGTAGTTCCATGTAAGGGGCCTGTAAGCGAATATTCTTGGTGAACTGAATGGTGTGTCCCCATTCATGCGCGAGGATAGACTTAGCCACATACTGCCCGAACTGACTCTCCTGGCCGCTCATGAAACGAGTGCCCACGCTGATGCGATTGGGAGAGCAGGCTACTGCGCTGGGGCTGGGTTCGCCGCACGCCTGTTGGTCGACGTAAATTTGGGACTGAACATGACGGCCGTATAAGCCTCTGATCTCTTCACCGCTATCCCGCAGATATTGTTCGTCCACATCCGCCATGACGCCGGCTGCCGGAGACAGCAGCAACAAGGCGGCGCAAAACTTAAGGAAACGATTTCTCCTTATCATTTAAAACCTCGACGTTAATTTAACCTGAGATACCGAGCGTTCCACTTCCCATGGCGGCGCATCAGGCTTGGCCGGTCCCACTGACTTCCCGGGAACGGCGATGCAGCTCACAGAGGACAACTAAAACACGGATCAATCCGCGCCTACACACATTCAACTGTTGGATTCGGGAAGATGTTTACAGCTTGGTTTAAGACTGCCGTTAAGCTGCAAGGTAATCGTAGAAAGGGCGCAACCCCATGTAAATCATGACATTTTCATAATCCAGGGATAGACCGGAGAGTGGAATTGGTGGAAAATTGGCCTACGTCCACAGGCTTCGCCGGTTATATTTTTCGTTTATAAAACCTTTTGTCCACCGCCATAACGGGAAAGCTTTGCGGAAGATCTGCGGGGGAAATTTCAGTAAATCTGTCTTTCTCGTAGAAGCGGTGAGCAGCGAGAAATTGCAGCGTAGTCCCCAGAAAAATTTCTTGGACTTTTTTCTCTTCGCACCATTGCAGCAGCAGCGCCGGATATTTCAGGCAACATTCGCCATGATGTCCCGAAACCTTAATAAAAACAGACCAATATTGACGGGTTTTCACACCTCTTAACGCTTTCAGTTTGTTTGTCATTAAACCCGATATACATCGCAGGCTCCCCCTAACGTCTGCGGCTTTAGTTCATGCAAGAACGCAAGGAGTTTTTTATGGGCGCTGCAAACCTGACGACTTCTATTTTCGTTGACTCCACCGAAAGTAAGGTCAGACGCTATTTTCCAGACTCTAAACTCGCTCAACTCTATCTGGCGCTAGACGCTTCGGAAGAGTTCTACGGCGCCGGCGTCACCTTCATCGCACTGCGTCCCGTTACCTTTGTCGCCGGTAGCGATCCATTGAATCCGCCTCCCCTGTTTGACGTCAGAGTACTGCGCCAAAGCTGTCGCGCTGACGGCAAAACCGTCTACATCCGGGAAGTTCAGATTCCACCCAAAGCCAGTAAGGAAGAGGTCGTGGCGACGGCCAAGTCCAGCCTCGGCAAAGAGCTCACCAACGCAGGTCTGAGCTGCACCGGCGCAGCCATCGGCTGGATACTGGTGGTTGGAGAAGCCGGCGGCGGCACAGTGTCCGCAGGCGCAGCCTGGGCGGCCATGCCACTGACCATGGCCGCCACCAGCGCCGCCACTTTCCAGTGCGGAGTCGCCATCGGGCGCACAACCAACGTGGTGCGCGGCAACGCTCACTACAATGAGTGGCTGGATGAATCCCCGGAGTTCGGCGCTCTCATGATCGCACTGGACGTCATTCAGATCGCCGACGTCGTCAAAACCTTGGGTAATCAGGCCATCCTCTATCGCTTCCTGTCCAACAAGGGCATTGGCAGCGGCAACCTCTTAAAGATGTATCAACAACTGCCTCGCGCCAGCAGAAAACGTCTGGCGGAAGAACTGCTGAAGTTTGACCATCCCGAGTTGATGAAGAGCCGCAAGCTGCTCAAGGAAATTCTCAGCGGAGCCAGAATGCTCGACGATGGCAGTAAGGCAGTGAAAGTGTACACACAGACCCAGGTGCAGATCCTCATGCGCACCAAGTTCCTGGAACTGCTGGGCTCCGGCATCACGATAAACGGAAGCAGCGCCGGCGCGATGACCGCAGCGCAAGGCGGCATCGGCTTCATTATTGGTTTCGGCCAGAAATAATCAGACAGGAAGGCAAACGATGCGCGCAATCACTTTGACCGGTTGCGCCCTGCTTGCGTTAACGGCGGGGTGCTCCCAGATGACCGCGAAAAACGCACCATCCAGGCTGCAGGATTCTCTGAGGGACGGCGGCGCAGCCCCGCGTATGGTCATCGTACCAGCGGGCGTCGGCGTAGTCGGCGACCAACCCCATGGCGTCTCCACCGACGAGGGACCGCGTCATGAAGTCGTGGCGCAACGCCCCTACGCTATCAGCGCCACCGAGGTCAGATTCGCGGACTACGACCGCTTCGCCCAGGCCACTCAGCGTAACTTACCCTCGGATGAAGGCTGGGGCCGCGGCGATCAGCCCGTCATCAACGTCAGCTGGGATGACGCCGTCGCCTATACGCGCTGGTTGAGCGAACAAAGCGGACACAGCTACCGCCTGCCCAGCGAGGCGGAGTGGGAATACGCCGCTCGCGGCGGAACGCAAACCCATTACTGGTGGGGCGACGATTACGTCCAGGGCGTAGACCATTGCGACAAAGACCTGGGCGACTGTCCTGCGGGAACCGCCCTGTTCCATCCGGGACCCGTCGGACGCTTCAGCGCCAATCCCTATGGCTTGTTCGATGTCTCCAGCAATGTGGCGGAATGGACACTGGACTGTTATCACGAGAGTCACGCAGGCGCGGGAGATAGTTTGGCGCCGAGAATGGACGGCGACTGTAGCGCCAAGGTGGTGAAAGGCGGAACCTGGATGAACGCCAGCCCTTATGTGCAACCCTCCATCAGAGCCGGCGTCGGGCCGGAAGAGCGAGTCAGAACTATCGGTTTCCGGGTCTTACGAGAAATCCCCTGACCGGAGCGATAACCTCTAAACAGGAGCGCAATCATGAAAACCACCTGCCCCCACTGCAAAAGAGCGTTTTCAGCCAGACAGTTTATTCAGACACACCGCAGCGGAGTGAATGTGGAGCGTAAGTGTCCGAATTGCGGCTGCTGGTTCCGCCTGACCTCGCAAATGGCATGGCTGCATATCGCCGGTTTACTGGGCCTGCTGATTCCCAGTCTGGCGAACCTCGCGCTTGGTCCCGGGCCTCACCAGATTCCCTTGGCGTTGGCCTCCTTTCTGGGCGGATGCGTGGCGCTCGGCGCTATGCTGTATGGAAAAATGGTGGTGGTCAGACGCCGCGACAACCATTGACGTCGCCGACTGCTCACAGTTCGTTACAGTCATTGACAGCAACACTGCCGATTATCAACTAAAATTATCTCTAACCTCAGGGTTGCATGACTTGCTGTCAGCGACCGCCTTGTTTTTCAGAAGTTTGGGATCCAACAAATGGTCAGACGCATTATTGTCGTAGCTGCGCTGCTGAATCTTTCCGCATGCGCCACCATGAACGAAAACGAATGCCGCAACGCAGACTGGCGCGTCATCGGCTATGAAGACGGCGTAGCCGGCCGCTCAGCCACTTACCTCTCGCAGCATAGAGAGGCCTGCTCGGATCATAATGTCTCGCCTGATCTGGACGCTTATCGCGCCGGTTTTGACGACGGCGCCCGCAATTACTGCAAGCCACAGAATGGTTTTGACCTGGGCCGCGGCGGCGACGCCTACAAAGGCCAATGCCCGCCTGATCTGGAGCCGGTATTTATGCGCGCCGTTGAAAGCGGACAATTCGTCCGTTATATGGAGAAAGAAATTAAAGACGCAGAAGGCAAACGCAACACCGCCGAGAAAGATCTGGATAAGAACCGCGATAAAATTGACGCCATTGAGGACGAATTGGTCAATGGTTCCGGCGACGCACAGAAACGCCGAGACTTACTGAAGCAAATGCGCGAGCTGGAAAACCGCAGAGACGACCTCAATTACGAGCTGCGTCACCTGGATGCGAAGATACGGGAATACCGAAGCGTGATCGACAGTATTATTGTCGAACAACCCTGGATGAAGCCCTAAACCATTAACGGAGGGTTATCAACAGGTTCAAGCGAGGAAGGGCGTCACTGCGACGCCCTTTTTTACTACCGCGCCCCGTCTAACACAGGGGCAGTCAACCGATCTAAATCCGCTGCGCCAGCCAGATCAATCCCACCAGGCTGGTCAACAACGAGGAGACGCCGCCGAGCTTCAGACCATGACGCCACTTAAACATAACGTAGGCGGGTATCAGCAGTAATGCGATGATCGCCACCTGACCGATCTCCACTCCCAGATTGAACATCAGTAACCGGCCCCAGACGCCTTCTCCAGAGCTCAGTTCCCGCAATAGATAGCTGAAGCCGACGCCGTGGATCAGCCCGAAACAGAAAATCACCCACCAGCGATTGCGGTATACCCTGTTCAAATCCACATCCGCGCGATTTTGCCGCACCAGGTAATACAGATTCTCCAGCCCCAGGAAAACAATGGTAAGGGCTATCAGAGGTTCCGTCACGGTGGGTGGTATGGAGATAACGTCAAACGCGGAAAGCGCCAGGGTAATTGAATGCGCCAAGGTGAAAGACGTCGCCCACAGCAGTATGCGTCCCAGCGATGCGGGCACCAGTAGCAGGCATATCAGGAACAGAATATGATCCGCGCCCTGCCAGATATGCTCCATGCCCACCCATAGAAACGCAGGATCGATGACGCCGCTTTGCGCCGCGCTGGACGTATCCAAACCCCCTGGCTCATCCGCCAGCGGGTTCTCCCAACCCTCCACCGCCAAGCGGCTATGAGGGTCCAGGGCTAGAAATTCGGCTGTCAGTCGAGAGCTCCATTCCTGCAGCAGCTTCGCCACTGGGAGATCCAGCGTTTGGCGATCAAAGGTAAACCGCATGCGCATGCGGTTGTCCGCCATGAACACCCGCACATAGTTCTGATGGCCGCGCCATTGCTCGTTGAACAGCTGATATCGGATGCTGACGGCGTCCATTCCCTGCGGGCACTGATAGGTCAGCGTGTATTGATAGGACTCAATGTCCGGCAGCGCTGTCGCCTGACGCTCTTCCAGAAAACAGGCCCGTTTATCTGCAGAGACGGACCACCCGGCGGCGACTTGCGCCAGATAAGCCTCCGGAGCCTCTACCCGCATGTCCACATTAGGCTCAAGCTCCAGCAGATTATCGCTGGGCAGCGTGTAGATAAGCTTGACCCCGGGCTCGGCGATCTGAATGGAGGTATCGGTGAACCCACTTAAATGAGCGAACGCCATCATGGATGACGCCCACAGACTGACTGAGATTATTATTTTCCTTAGCATAGTTAACGCCTACGGCTGGTTTCCTTCAGTATTCAGGCTCCGCCGCCGCGACTACGGCGACAGAGGCCATGATTTCCCTGTTAGCGGACGCCGGCGGCTTTCCTTCTCACCAGCAGTCCCAAACCTCCCAACGCCAACATCCACATTGAAGCAGGCTGCGGCACGGAGTAGATGCGCATATCCTTACGCGCATCGATCACATCGCTTCCCGACACATACAACAGCCCCAGATCTGGATTCGCAGCGCTGTCGCCAAACAGACTCAGTTGAGACAGTCCTGCTGCGACGGCGCTGAAGCTCAAGCGCGCCAGTAGCAGGCCGGCGCCGCTGTCGTCCGTCACACCGGGAAATGCGGACCCCGCCACATCGATCCCGGGAAACAGCGCGGAATCATCATCCCAAGGGGCTCCCATTGTACTGTCGATTAGCTGAAGCACACCGGCGTCATAGCCAAGATTAAAGCCAAACGCCAATAGCTCATCGCCTTCGAACAGGCCGTCAAACGGCTTCTCCAGGATCACGTCCACATAGAACGCATCACCCACCACAATATGGTCCGTCGACGCCTGAAATGAAATGTATGAGGCCCGCGCGGAAGCCGACAGAGCAAGCAGAATCACAGCGAAAAAATGCAACAACTTCATGGAATACTCCTGACTACTGAATAGTAATAGCTATCGAAACCAGAGGAACGGGGAGTTCAGCCCCCGCTCTTATACATCGCGTACCACAACCGATAGTCCTGACGACCGATGCAGCCATCGCCGTCATAATCCGCATCCGCCTGATACCCAGCGTCGCCATTGCATTTTCCGAACATGCTCCGCAGCAGATCCCGGTCGGCGCCATCCGCCACGCCATCGCCGTTCAGATCTCCCGCCACCGCCGCTTCGCCGACACTGAACGTCACCCGATTGGAGACTTCGGTGTAGGAGTCGTTGGTGTACATGGCCATAAAATACGCGCCGTCAGGTAAATTTTCGGTAAAGGTGACGCTGCCGGTGGCGGCCCCGTCAAAATACAGATAGGCCACTAGCTCACTGCCTGTCTGGCCCGGCGCCGCGCCCTTCTCGAAAATGCCGAGGTAATCCTTGGCGATTCCCGGTCCGCCGCTGAAATTGGCGACAATGTCCTCACCGGACTCAAAGTGGGTTTTCAACAGGCTCAGTTCAGCGATGCGATCGCCGACCGAGAAGTGAACTCGATTGGATATTTCGGTATAACCGTCGTTGATGAAAAATGCGGCGAAGTAATAGCCCTTGGCCAGACCGGAAAAGTCCAGGGTTCCTGCGGTCTCCGGCGCATATTTCCATACGCTGGAGGACTGCTGGCCGGGAACTTCGCCCACGCGATATACGCCAATCCAGTCCTTGGCGCCAGCGCTGGAGCCGGTCCAACTGACTGTCGCGATCTCTCCTTCGTCGTATTCCGTGTCCGCCATGGACAGCTCCGCCACCGGACCGATGTAGAAATAGGCGCGCTCCGCTATTTCCGAATAGCCGTCATTTTCGAAGAAGCCTACAAAGTATTCGCCATCAGCGAGGCCGCTGAAGGTCAGGCTGCCGGTCGGGCCGTCCACGTAGTACCACTTGGTGGCGCGAACAGCGCCGGGTATCTGGCCTTTCTTATACACGCCCACCCAGTCTTTGGCGTTGCCGTAACCGTTCTGATGATGCGCCACCACATCTTCGCCGCTGCGATATTTATCCTTGCTGACGCTAAGGCCCGGTTCGCCGTCGGTGCTACCGGAAATGGTGAAGGCTTTGGCTTCGGACCAGTCCGACCAGAGGATATTTTTATCGCGATGACGCACGCGGATGTAGTAATCGCCATTGGGCAGGCCATTGGCGGGAATTTCCCAGGCCAGAATATCCACCCCGGCGTGAATATCCACCGGCTCATATTCCGGCGCGCCGGTATCCCCGAAGATGTTCTCAAAATCACGGATTTTGTCGACTTTCAGGTCGTTGAACCCTGCGTCGGCGGCAATCTGAAACTGAGTGCTGTTCATCTCTTCCGGCTCACCGCTGCTGAAGGAGGAACTGTGAAACACGAACGGAAGACTGACGGGCCCTTTCACTTCGGTGTCAATGCTCGGCTGATACGGCTTCTGCAAATCCAGTTTGCGGTGGAAGGAATCGATAAGCCGGCTGTTGTAGTGGAAACCTTTGGTTTTATATAGCAACGGATGCGCTTCCGCATAGGTTTCCACGGTCATTTCCCGCGCCGGCAGATCGAGGTCGATGATTTGCCAGGCCCAGTTGGCGATGGTTTTCTGCACGTCGTCGAAGTCTTTCTCCGTGGACTGTCCCCAGTACTGATCCCAGGCAGTGCCCCCGGAAATCATGTGGTAGGACGGCCAATCCCGGGTCTGTCCGCGGGCGTACAGGTGATGGTGGCCGCCAATGTTGAGCACATGCTTTTGCGAGCTGGACAGAATCGCCATCCAGGCGTCGCGCAAGGGATGAGAAATGTCGCCGATATACTGCTCCGCCTGATAGGGGTGGTGAATGATGCTGATGATCCAGTCCACACTGGCGTCCGCGTCCGCCGCGGCGACAACCTGAGTCAACCAGTTCTGCTGCACCGCGTCGGTTTTCATGCTGTTCATGTGAATCACCACCAGCCGGCCCACCTGATAGGCGTAGTAGCTTTCGTTGGCGGCGCCGGAAATGCCCTGATAGCTCAGGCCGTCATAGAAAAAATGAGCCTGGTAGTTGTTGAGGTCGCCGTCATAGTAGTACTCATGGTTACCCACGGTGGTCATGATAGGCACGTTCGGGGAAATCGCCGCCGATTGGGCGAAATGCAGATTGGCGTAGTGGTCCAGCGTACCGACATCCACCTGGTCGCCATCATTGAGAATCAGGTTAACGGCCTCTTCAATCGGCTCAGCGTATTTGTTTTCCAGTTTGGCTTTCGCCGCCTTCACCAGTTGTTCATAGCGGTTTTCATTGCGAATCTGGTGATCGCCCATGACCAGAATGCGGTAGTGGCCGGAGCCGTCCCCGCGCGCAGGCTGGGTTTTAAAGCGATACACCGCCGATGTTTCCGCGCCGGTTTTCACCCGATAGTAATACAGCGTATCCGCTTGCAGCCCCTGTAATTGCACGCCGTGGTATTGATAGTCCGAACTTAGCGACTGCACGCCGCCGCTGACGCTTTGATCCAGACGATCCGCCGCCACGCCGTATTCGACCCGGGATTCAGAGCCGGACGTCGTTTTCCAGGAAACCCAGATCGATGACTCCGTCGGACTTTGCAAATAAGGTTTGATTTCCGCAGACGCCGCTGCGGCGAGCAGCGACAATAGAAACGCCAGGCATGCCGCAGCAAACCTGTGATAACTGGGTTGCATGTTTCCCTCCCCCTCGTTGCCAGGATTTTCAGGCGACTTCCGCTTCACCTCCGGGACAGTGTAGTCGCTGGAAGGGAATCAGCCTGTATTTTCGGAATTTGGTATTTTGAAATGAAAAATCCCGGCTATTAGAGAGGGAGCGCGTTTCAACTTAAGGTCAGTTAAGTGACGCTTGTGCGACAGTTTTATGAATTCAAAACGGCTCGACCACGCTGGTTCTGACCAGCTCTCCAGAATCGGATTGGGCGATGACCTGTTCCGGCAGGTCGAGACTGCGACGCTGCAACGCTTCCATCAGGCTGCCGCACAGGGCTTCGCTTTTGCGACGGCACAAGCGCATACTGCGGGACGCAACAAACTGTAGATCCGGCTGCACGAAATAACGATTCAAACGCAGATAGTCGTCCAAAAACAGATTGAAGGTGTCTATGTAACGGGTCTCATCCAGCCAACCGGGTTCCTTGCGTAACAGCAGGGTCTGGTACTCATGCTCCACCACCGCCGTAGCAAAGGTGTTTTTTGCTTTCAGTCCCAACATGCGATTGAGTTTAATGTCCGCCATCAGTTCATCCAGGCTGCTTTCTCGCGCCAGCGTTTCCGATTTAACCCGCATCTCCACCGCTTTCATTTCCTGCAGCAGATAATAGGGCGGGGTGATCTGGTGGGAGGCGATAATCTCCATCGCCTGCGCGATAGCGCTCTCCGCCAGGGACCATTTTTCCCTGTACAGATTGGCTTTCGCCAGCCACATTAACGCCTCCAGGTTCTCCGGATCGCCGGCGCCTTTCACTGCGCCAATCACGGTAGAGGCTTTGACGAAATAACCCGCCGCCAACTCCGGTTGATTCATGAACATGTACTGCTCGCCCAGATAGCGATAGGTTTGACCCACTTGGTAGTGATTCTCGGGGTACAGCTTCTGACGGATCGCGAGGGCTTTCAGCATATAGCGCTCCCCGGACTCCAGATCGCCGCCCCAGGTGGCGAGGGTGCGGCTGAGTTCCGCGTAGGCTGCTGCGGTTTTCTCATCCAGCTCCCCCAGATTGGCCTGATAGATATCCAGCGCGCGACGACTGATCTCAACCTTGCGCGCACTGTCGGTAACGAACCAGTTCAGCAGCCAGAGCGCATCGCCGGTCTCGGTGGCGTCCGCACCCAGACTCTCGGAAAACAGAGCCATCGCCGCCTCTGCGTTTTGTTTCCCCGACGCCAAGGCTTTGGGGCGGTCGCAGTATGGATAGATACATTCCAGTTGCGCCATCGCCATCCAGTAATAGCCGTGCGCCAGCAACTCTTTATCCGCTTCGCGCGCCGTACGGATGAGGTCCAGGGTATAGCGCGCCGTATCATACGCCGCCTGCCTTTCATTCATCGCCACCAGGGTTTCCACCAGAGCGAACTTTATGCGAATGACCTCTTCCGCATCCTGGCCGTGAATCTCTTCGCCCATTCTGACGCTCTGATCCAGCACCATACGCGCGTCGGCGTAATGCCCGCCAGCCAGATAACAGGCGGCGAGAAAACGCAACTGACGCAGGCGTTCCGCCGGAGACAGCTTACGTTGGTCGATACGTGGGCGTTCTTCGTCGAGCATCGCTTTCAGCGCGCTTTCATGGCGACTGCCCGTGGTCTTGTAGCGCGCCAGCATATCCAACATGAAGCGGTTCATTTGCGCGGAGTCGTTCTGGAGTTGCAGATTATCCTCTTGCGCCTGCCGCAACGCCTGTTTTTGCGTCATCCCCCAGATCAGCAGAAATAGAAAGAATCCGCCGACGGCCAGACGCTTAAGATCCAATCGGGAATACCATGACGCTGTCGGAATCGTTGCGACTGGCGCAGGCGAAACCGTAACGTCAGACGGCGCTTGCTCCGCCTCCGCGCTGGCGGGCGGGGTCATCGTCTCTGGCTCAGGCGGATCGGGGCGCACCAGCGCCACTGCGGCTTTCAGTCGGTAACCGCGCTTGGGCGCAGTGGCGATATAGTCGCGGGATTTATCTTCAAAGATATGGCGAAGCTCGAAAATGCTCCGCTTCAGGACATTCTCACCAACAAAGCGCCCTTCCCAGACCTGGTCGAAAAACTCTTCCGTCGTCACTACCCGATCATGGTGACGAATCAACAGGGCGAGTACATCGCAGGTTTTGGCGCGCACCTGATGAACCAGACCGTCGGCCCGGGCGATAGTCTGATTGCGAGGGTTGAATAACCAGACGCCGGCGATGTTGTATTCTTCCATGGCGTCGTCAAAGTCAGCTTTACCGCGGTTATTCAGAACAGGAGAAGCGACTTCCGAGTCTATCCCTTTGCCGTCCATTATCCGTTTCCTTGTTATTCCTTTTCTTAGCTGAGGTCGACTGGTTAATTATCTGCGGACAGCCGTCGTCATGATTTGGCGTCAGTCATTGTTTGGAGTAGTAGAGCCTCTTTCCAACGCCGTGGTTGGAACGCGCCATTCTATCAGTATTTTTTGCGCTACCGCTTACATCTTTTAGCTATCGCTGACGCTCCCCTCCCTGCGGCGCGCCGTAAATTCAATAAAAATTTCAGGTTTTTTCCTTGCCTTTACAAAACTTTTTCAGGTTTTCACAACGCCGAATCATTAGTTTGAGCAGGCCTCTCAAGGCGCAGATACAACAACTATTTTTACGGCATATAGGAAAAGGAAACTTCATGAAAAAGTTAACTTTAGGCGTCCTCTGCGGCGCCGCGCTACTGGGCTCCATGGCGGGAACTGCAGCAGCGGATACTCGCGGCGTGCTCTTATTCGACAAAACCGGTTCCATGTCTTCTCCACGCTGGGACGGCGCCAGCCGCTGTGAGTTCGGCAAGACATTGATGGTCTCCAAGGCCGCGTCTTTCGTCAGCAGATTTAATGGCGATTACCTGGATATCCGCGTGTTCGACGGCCGCGGTTCGCTGCGCTCCATCAGCGGCGGCTATCAGCATGTGGCGTCGGTGCTTCCGGTTGGCAGCACGCAATGGAACACCTTCCTCAATAAACTTCGCTCCGACCTGAGCGGCGTATCCTGCTCCGGCAACACCGCCCTGGGGGACGCGCTTTGTGAAAGCGCCGACTCTCTGCGCAGCCTCTACGCTGACGGCGACAAGCTGATGATGACCATCGTCACCGACGCAGGCGAGAACGCGTCCGGCGCATGCGGCGGCGCCAATTATGTGGACAACAAGGTGAAGCCGAAAATCCTGGCCAACCCGGTCATCCAGTTCGACGTGGATATTCTTGTCAGCGGCAACGTGGGACTGCGTGCGGCGAGAGCCGACAAAGACCTGGTAGAACTGGGCGACCTGGAAGAGATGCTGACGGTGTCGGATTTGGAGCGCAGCTCCCTGGCGCGCACCATGCCTTCTGACGAAATCAGTCAGTTGAAGGCGCTGGCGGTGCAGAGCGGCGGTACGGCGAAAACTATCGCCGACAAGGACACTTGCAACGGTGAATGCGATCCAGACGGTCCCTGGTGAGCAACGGCGCTAGCGCCAGTCACCTAGACATTTAGTCATCATCCCGCATGGGCGCGGCCTTGTCGCGCCCGTACTTCCCAAAGGAATTCAATATGTCCGCATACCGATCTCTGGCCGGCTTATGCAAAAAGCTTGCGGTCGCCGGCTTTGCATTGTGTTTCCTGATCTCCGGCGCGGCGAACGCTGAGACGAGCATCAACGAAACCGTTTTGATATCCGGCGACGGATTCGAACTCAAACAGATCACCACTACCGACGATCAGGGCCTGTCCCGCAACGTCGAACTCTACTACATCCACAGCCGCGTCGGCGTTGAAAACGCATACCTGTACGGCGGCTTACCACTGGCGGAGAAAGAAGAACTGGAGCAGGAAATCCGCGAAGATAACGGTAACTGGCTTACCGCCAACCGCACCGGAGAAGACCGCCCTTTCGCGGACACCTTCGACGCCTGGATCATCGACCGCCGCGGCGCCAACCTGACCTCCCAGGCGGAAGCGCAGCTCTATATGGATGAGTTCGGCCTGCAGCCGGACACAGACGACAGCCCTCTGGGCGCGCGCTCCTCACGTCTGCTGGGGTGCGGCGGCTGGAAGGATAAGAGCAAGTCCTTCGATAAGAGCATCGACAAGACGTTCAGCCATAACAAACGTTTTGGTCAGGACAACGCCTACATTGATTTCGCCGGCAATATGAATGTGGACGCCGATGTGCGCCTGGAGCTGCACTACAAGTACAAACGCAAGTTCTGCATCCCCTATAAGTTCAAAGTGCGCCATGTCGTGGCCAAGTCCAACTATGACGTCTCCGGCGAGTTCAGCCTGACCGGCGTGGCCAAGCATGACTTCGGCAACCTAAACTGGGAGATCGCCGAGCCCAAGCTGATGGAAACCGTGTTTTTCGTCGGCCCGGTTCCCGTCCTGGTAAAGCTGAAGCTGCCTATCGAAGTGGGCACTGGCAATATTCAGGTGCAAGCCACCGGCAAGATCGCCGCCGTCAAACCCATCCGCTACAAGGGTGATTTTGACTACACCTGCACTACCCATGCCTGCACCAAGAACAGCGCGCACCACCAGAATCTGAGCGGCGACCTGCGCAACAGTCTGGGTGCGGAAATCAGCGCCAAGGTCAACCTGGAGCCCTACTTGCAGGTAGCGGCGAAGGGCATCGTTTATGGCGAATGGTTCCTGTACGCGCAGATCGGCGCCAAGCCGTCCTTCCCCATTGAGCTGTTTGGCTACTATGGCAACCTCTGTGGCGATGGCGACAACAACGGTGTTCGTGAGACGGTCAACGCCGCCCTGGGCACAGTGGATTTTCGCTTCGGCCTGACCGGAGAAGCCAAGGTATTCGGCATCTACATTCTCCGGCCGCAATACTGGCAGATCTGGCGCACCGGGCTGGTTTTCTTCGACTTCCTGAAACCCTATAGCACCGCCCTATCCCCGGAACTGCGTCCCGCCTATGACGCCGCCGTTCCGACCAAGGTGAATCTACCGGTCTCCATCCGTAGCTGCGTGGGAGACATCGTCTCCAGACATCCCCGCGACTACACCGTAGACTGGGGCGACGGAACCCGCGTAGCGCTCAATAACCTGGGCTCACAGCAAACCGTATCCCACAACTACAGCGTCAACGGCTACTACGTCATCCGCGTCACCCAGAAAGGCGGCGCTTATACGGAAGTACCTGTGATTATTGACGATGATGAATGGTGAGACGGGCGCTGAATAACTCGTCCCTCTCGTAAAAAACTCCGCCAGACTCTCCAACACAGCGCTGGCGGAGTTCTTTTAATGAAACGCTCTGGGAAGTCCTTCGACGAGCTCAGGACGAACGGTGGATACTGTATCGCATGGCTCAGTGAGGTCCTTCGACAAGCTCAGGACGAGCGGGGATGCTGGAGTGAACAGAGTAATATTGGGTAAAGTCTGGAGGTGCGGAGTAAACTCCAAATATCCTGACGCGCTCCTTTTGAAGACCCCAATCCCTTTCGTCATAGCAATACACTGTGGAGCTCTAATGATGCACCGCTCGTCCTGAGCCTGTCGAAGGACCTTCCAGAGCGTCACACAAACAAACCACCTCCCAAACTCCCCGACACACCCCGCTCGTCCTGAGCTCGTCGAAGGACCTTCCAGAGCGTCGCACAAACAAACCATCGCCTCCCAAACTCCCAGTCACACCCCGTTCGTCCTGAGCCTGTCGAAGGACCTCCCAGAGCGTCGCACAAACAAACCACCTCCCAAACTCCCCGACACACCCCGCTCGTCCTGAGCTCGTCGAAGGACCTTCTAGAGCGTCGCACAAACAAACCATCGCCTCCCAAACTCCCAGTCACACCCCGTTCGTCCTGAGCTCGTCGAAGGACCTCCCAGAGCGTCTCCACCAACACTACCTACCCCTGGACTTGGACAAACGCACCACTGCCTCCCAATCACCGTTAATCAACGCTTCCTTCTTCGCCCGACTCCATCCCTTGATCTGTCTTTCCGAGGCCAAGGCTTCTTCACGCGTCGCAAACATTTGAGAATAAACCAGCGTCAAAGGTCTACGGTTAAACGTATAGCAATCAGGAAACACGCCCTCATTATGTTGATAAATACGCCCTTCAAGATTATCTGTGTGTCCGGTGTAGTAACTGTTATCCGCACACTTCAGGATGTAGGTGAAAAAACTCAACCTCAAACTCCTTTTTGATATTTATCGCTCTAGGAAGTCCTTCGACAGGCTCAGGACGAACGGTGGATCATTAGGGCGCCAGCAAGTATTACTAATAGAATGGGAGGAGTTCTAGGGGGAAGCGCTGCACGAAAAGGAGCTCAGCCTGATATTCAATAATCGCCCAAACCGCCATATTTTTTATTCAAGTAATCAAAGTAGAAGTCCATCATGAGCCTTTAGACTCAATACGCCCCCCAAAACAGCCTATCTTACTGATTTGTCGATACCTGTCAGCCTTGACTCTCAGTAGTTCGCATGAAAATACCTCGCCCGCCAACGCCATCTTCACGGACTCATCTATACTCACTATAACCAAGAAAAACACCAGCGCCCGCCATTCCCGGGTTTACGGCGGAGCTGACGGGGACTTTCAGGAATCAGCATGCGTCTTTTCACGCCCTTGTTAAGAGGCGGCCTCGCGCTCACTTTATGCCTCGTGTTATCAGGCATTGCGGCCAGTGCGACGGCTGTTGCGGAGGATACTTTGGTGATTCTCACCTGGGAAGATTATATGGACCCCAAGGTGATTGAAGTTTTTGAGGCCAAATACAACACCAAAGTGCGGCAGGTCTATTATGAAGACGATGACGAACGCGACCTGATTATGGCTAACACCGGGGGCGCCGGGTTCGACCTGCTGATCTTCGATGAACTAATGCGCGAGCCTTACCACGCCCGGGGCTGGCTGGAAACTTTTCGCAAGTCCGATCTGCCCAATCTGAAACACGTGCGCTATCCCCTGAAGAAGAAAGATCTACCCGAAGAGCTGCAAACCGCTCCTTACGCCTGGGGCAGCATCGGCATTATTTACCGCAAGGATCTGGCGCCGCGGCCGCCGACCTCATGGATGGACCTGTTTCGCCCGGTGGAGGCGCTAAAGGGAAAAATACTGGTGATCAACACCGCCTCGACAGCGTTCAGTATGGCGTTGAAGTCATTAGGGTATTCGGTCAATTCCATCGACGAGGCCGAGCTGGACGCCGCCGCGGATCTGCTGCGCAAACAGCGGCCCTACGTGCGCGCCTATCGCAACCCGCTTGCAGGTGAAGGCATGGACTTGTTCAGCGGCGAAGTATGGCTGGCGATGGCGTATAACGGCGACGCCTTGAACCTGATGCAGCGCAACGCCAATATCGACTTCGTATACCCCATGGAGGGCAGCGGCTTATGGCTGGACTCCATCGCTGTGCTGACCAAATCGAACAGTAAGGATCTCGCGTTGCAGTTCATCAATTTTATTCACGATCCGGCCATCAACGCCCGCAACACTCAAAGCATCTTTTTCGCCACCGCCAACATTACGGCGGAGCAGCAACTGCCCAAAAGCTTTTTGAATAATCCCGTGATTTATCCCTCCGCCAAGAGCCTGACGCGCTTTGAGCAATTAGAGCGAATCCCCGCCTCGAGCATGCGGAGAGTGATCTCAGATTTCGTCACCATCACGTCTCAATAACGCATGCTCAGACTCAAAACCCGAATTACATTGATGCTGCTGCCATTGATCATGTTGCCATTGATCGTCGCAGGATTGTTGCTGTATCACCGCCAGTCAGAAAACTTTCTGGAGCAGGTTAATGATCAACTGGTGGGCCAGCTGAATGTGGCCCAGGCGAACCTGCAGCGCCGAATCGACGTCGCGCAGGGCAATCTGCGCCTGATATCTAAATCAAACTTGATTCGTCAGTACTTCATGACTGATGACGAGGAGCAACGGTTCTTCCTGTTTTATCGCCCGGTGCTGGAGCTGTTTCGCTCTTACCAGGAGATTTTTCCCGAATACATCGACATGCGGGTTCTGGACGCTAACGGCAAACCACAAACCAGCCTCCCTCAGCCAGCCTACAAAGACAACGCCGACGCGATAACCCAAGCCTGGATCAACACAGACAAAGGACAGCCTGAAAAAGAAAAGACCTGCGTTATCCGCGCCGTCTCAGGCGCGCCTCTGCTTCTGGTGGGCGCCTCCATTTCCCTTTCTACCTTCACGGACTGGAGAACCATCGATGAGAGCGATCGGGCCGGCAGTCTGGTGATCGCCAGCCGCCTTGACGATATCGCCAAAAGCATTTACGCCGCCCATATTGGCAAACACGGCCATGTGATGCTGGTTGACGCCGCCGGAAACCCTTACTTTCACGAAAGTGAGGAGCACTCCTCAAGCCATCGCGAAGTGTTCGAGCATCTTCCTCCTCCCTCCGAAAATCGCGAAGCCATCGTGATCGGCGAACCCGGCAATTACTATTTGACCCTGCAACGGGAAGTTCTACCCGACCTGCGCATCGTGGGCGTCTGGCCTATGAGCGAATTGAAAGAAAACGCGTTTTATCTGGCCAATCAGGCCGCCTGGCTGACCCTGGTGTTGATCCTCGTCACCAGCGCGCTGATATTCAGCGTGGTGCACGGCCAATTGATCAAACCGATTTCGCGGGTCACTCAGTTAGCCCACCTGCTGGGAGAAAGCCATGCGGAAACGCCGCCGGAAGCCGCCCGGGACTTTCAATCCACATTGCGACGACGGGATGAAATCGGCGAGTTGGCCAGAGCCTTTAAAAGCATGGACGGCAATCTGCGCGCCACCGCATCAAAATTGACGTTTATCGCATACCACGACAGTCTGACCGGACTCGCCAATCGACATACTTTCGGCGCTTTCCTGCATCGCGCCATCGCGGAAGCGGCGCGCCATCACTTTCGGCTCGGCCTGCTGTACATAGACATCGACGGCTTCAAGGACGTCAATGACTCCCTCGGCCACGAAGCCGGCGATCTGGTGCTGAAGGAAATATCCCAACGCCTGCATAACGTATTGCGCGCCGAAGATATGGTGGCGGATATGTCGGCGCAGTATGAAGCCATGGAGGCGACCAAAATGTCGCGCATCGGCGGCGACGAGTTCGCCATCGTGGTCAACCATCTGCACTCCCCCATGGATATCTCACACATCGTGAAAAGACTGCTGGACGCCATGCAGGCGCCATTTCAGATCGAGTCTCACAGCTTTTTGCTGGGCGCTTCCGTGGGCATCGCCGTGTACCCGGAAGATGGCAAAGACGCCCATGAATTATTGAAGTGCGCCGACATCGCCATGTATCACTCCAAACGTCAGGGCCGCAATGGTTTCGAGTATTTCGACACGAAAATGAATCATATGGCGGTGGAGCGCCATCAGATTATCAGCGATATTCGCAGCGCCCTGCAGAAAGGTCAGTTCGAGCTTTATTACCAGCCGCAGGTTTCCGCGCTGGCCGGTAATGTGATGGGCTGCGAAGCGCTGCTGCGCTGGCGTCATCCCGAGCGCGGCTTTGTGTCGCCAGTGGAATTTATCCCCATTGCGGAGGAAACCGGCCAGATCATTGAGATTGGCCGCTGGGTGCTGGAAGAGGCCTGTCGTCAGTGCAGAGAGTGGCAGGCCCAAGGTCTGGATGAGATCCGTATGTCGGTCAACATCTCCGCGGTGCAGTTCAGCAGCTCCACCGATATCGTCGCTGTCACCCGGGAGGCGTTGGCCCATAGCGGCCTGCCTCCGGACTGTCTGGATCTGGAGATCACCGAGACCGCCATGATGCAGTCCGACAAGGTCGGCGTGGATAAGTTGAACGCCTTGAAAAATTTGGGCGTAAGTATTTCCATGGATGACTTCGGCACCGGCTACTCCTCTCTCGCGTCTCTGCGCGACCTGCCGATCGACCAGCTCAAAATCGATAAATCCTTCGTCGATAAAATCAATCACGACAGCCAGGGGCGGGCGATCATCAAAGCGATTCTGGCGCTGGCCAAAGAGCTCAGCATTGAGGTGGTGGCCGAAGGCGTGGAGGAGCGCACGCAGCTGGATTTTCTCAGTCTGCATCGTTGCGATCTGATCCAGGGCTACTATGTCGCCAAGCCTCTGCCGGCGGACGGCATGCGTGATTTTCTGCGACAACACACCCAGGTAGAGTCGAGCTGGCGCCCCTGACCCCTCCCCTTGGGCTGACGCTAAGTATCTGATAGATTACGGCCCTCAACGTTAACGCCGCATTGAGGAGCCTATGCTGATCGCCGCAGCCGCTATTTTCGTCGGGTTAATCGTCCTGCTCTGGAGCGCCGACCGTTTCGTGGACGGGGCCGCAGCCACCGCCAAGCACGCCGGCATGCCCGCCTTGCTGATCGGCATGGTGATCGTCGGTTTCGGCACTTCCGCGCCGGAAATGGTGGTGTCCGCGCTTGCCGCACTGGACGGCAGCCCCGGGCTGGCGCTTGGCAACGCCATCGGCTCCAACATCACCAATATCGCTCTGATACTCGGCGTCACCGCCCTGTTGAGTCCTATCGCCGTTAAATCCGGCATCGTGCGCCGGGAGCTTCCCATCCTGATCGGCGTCAGCGCCGTCGCCATCTTACTGTTGCTGGATAAGCACCTGAGCAGAGTGGACGCTTTCATCCTGCTAGGCATTTTCGTGATAGTGATGGGCTGGTCGATCATGACCGGGCTAAAGGGAGACGGCGACGCCCTGGTGGGCGAACTGGAATTGGAATACGAACAGGATCATATGAGTCTGAAGATGGCGCTGTTCTGGCTCGTCATCGGCATGGTGCTGCTCACAGCCAGTTCCCGCATGTTAGTGTGGGGAGCGGTGGAGACGGCCTCGTACTTCGGCGTCAGCGACCTGATTATCGGCCTGACCATCGTCGCCATCGGCACCTCACTGCCGGAACTGGCCGCCGCCATCGCCGCCACCCGTAAGGGGGAACACGATATCGCGCTGGGTAATGTCATTGGCTCCAACCTGTTCAACACCCTGACGGTGATCGGCATCGCCGGCGCCATCCACCCCTTGAGCACGGACTCGGACATTCTCTATCGCGACTTTCCCGTCATGGGTTTCCTCACCCTCACCCTGTTCGCGTTTTGCTACAGCCGCGCCAGCCACGGAGTGATCAACCGTAACAAAGGCGGCCTGCTGATCGCCTGTTACGCCGCCTATACGATCTGGCTGGTGCAGTCAGCGCTGTCGCAGGCGTCTCTCGCCTGAAACACCCACTCCGCCGGGAATGACAGAGGCGCGCCTTGTTGCGCGCGCTCCGTCGGCGGCAGTACATCCATACTGGGCCACAGGCCGCAGGAGAGCGCTCTGGCGTAGCCGTTGTGGAGCCCATTGCGGCGCATGCTTTCCTGGGCGGCGAGGTGGTCATAACGCAAGCGCTGATGCTCGATGCGCAAACGACCTTCGCTATCCACCTGCAACAGTCCCCACCAGACTTCGCTGGAGCCGTCGTTGGCGGGCATGCCGATGACGCCCGGGTTATGCCAGACCGCTCCGTCCACAAACTGGGTGAATGGAATGCCGCAATGCCCGGCGATCACCAGATCCGCATCGCAATGCGCCACTTCCTCCCGCTTAGTCTCAATCGGAGTGGAGGCGAAGATGAATCGATTCAGAATCTCAGCGCCGCCATGGATTACAGCAGCGCGCCAGGGCCCTAATTGCAGATGGATGCGGCGCGGCAAGACGCCCATCCAGGCCCGGGCTTCCGTGGATAACGCTTTCCGGCAGTATCCGTACCAGTCTTCCGATAATATGGCGCACTGGCTGCCGACGGCGAAGCCGCAGCCACAGTCATCGGCGTCGTCAGCCAGGGACTCTTCACAATTGCCCATCAGCACATGCACGCCCCACTCGCGCAATGTATCCACCACCGCCTGCGGTTCCGCGCAATAGGCGGCGACGTCGCCGGTACAGATAATCCGCTCCGGCGGAACGCCCAGTTCCTCCGCGCGTTTGCGCAGCGCCTGGGTCGCCTGCAGGTTGCCATAGGGACCGCCGAAAACCATCACTGCGCCATTGATCGCACCGAGGTCATATCTGTCCTGCATCGTTGTCATGAATGCCTCCCTCACTCTAACACCGGCTGCGGCGTTCGGGACGAGCGAAATGGAAAGCGCGCGCCCATCCAAAAGGCGGCGCAGCCCACCGTCATCACGATCAGGGAAATCAGCAACAGCTTGCTGTACTTGTGGCTAACGCCGACCAACGGCTCAATTAGATTGCTGTAACCGGACGACTCCGTGAAATACAGCGCCGCGCCGCCCACCGCCACACAGAAACTCGTCAGATAGCTCCAGAGCGGCACGTCGCGCCAGTCACGCCACAAAGAGAAAAACACCACCGGCGTCAGATACATAGAGGCGGTCCCGCTCACCGCCACCGCAGCGAATAGATCTTTGCTACCGAAAAATACACACAGCAACCCGGCCAGCATGAATACCGCCATGGCGATACGGCCGTTGGCCAGTGTCGGACGCAACAGTCGCATATCCACCGCCGCCAACTTGGCGGAACTGGCCAGCGTGGAATCCAAAGTGGACATGGCGGACACCACCAAGGCAGCGCTGAAGATCAGCATCGGCGTTTCTCCCAGCAACCGGGTCAGCGCCGCGTTCATGTCTTCGCCCTGCAACGCCTGCGCGCCGGCGAACACGCCTAAACACCCAAACAGCGTAATACACAGGCTGCTGATCCAGGCGGCGTGGATAAAGCTTCTCCGCGTGGTTTTTCTGTCCGCCAGGAAGCCGCGATCCATCATGACCGGGTCGTGCATCGGGTAGCTCCACACCTGCAACAGCGCCACCGCCAACAAGATGGGGCCGGGATCGTCAATGACGAAGGGTTTGAACAACAGGGTCGCGAAACTAAAGTCGTCCGCAGTGAGGGCTATCGCTATCAGCACAGCAAGTACAACCAAAAAGACACCCATCTGAAAGACATCCGTGCGCAAAGAAGCGTGCAGACCGCCCAGGGTCGAATACAAAAGCGTGATTGCGGAAAATCCAAGAATGGCGATGACATAGGCATGACTGCCGTCGGCGCCGAATAGAATGCCGATCACTAATAAATTGGCGAAAACTTCGCTGACCAGACGAATCGCAATCACGAGGTTATAACAGGAGGCGCCTGCGCCACCGAAGCGCAACCGTAAAAATTCCTGAACGCTATCGCAACCATGTCGAAATCGCAAACTGTCGATAATGGCCGCGCCGGTCAGAAAAGAAAGGTAATAGGCCGCGTAGGCGAGCGCGCCCCACAGGCCGTAGTAATATCCCAGGATCGCCGCGTTCATCAGGGATCTGGCGAAAATCCAGGTAGTCACCTGTGAAAATATCAGCGTTATTAAACCGGGTTGGCGGCCATCCGGTGAGAGGCCTTTGAAGAAAGCGCCGTCACTTTTAGCGCGCGGAGAGAGAAAAATGCTGAAAATGGCGATGATCGCCACGAAAGCCGGCAAAAACGTCGCAGCCATGAAACACCCCTACAGGCCTGTAATTACATGCGAATATAGGACCAATTATTTGCATTAAAGTTTCCTTAACTTTCTAAAATTAGCTTGATTTCGAACGAATAGACATTATTTACATATGTACTCATGAAGCCTATTTGAAAAATCACGGAGTGTGGTTATATTGATAGGTGTGACGTTATTGTAGTCGTCTCTTATAGTGGGTCAGGCGCATTCCGCGCCGCCGATCACCAGCAGTAATCGTGCGTTATGAATGAAGATCCGAACAAGGACTTATCGGAGCGGTATCATTTGTGGCGCCCCTCGGTTTGGTATCAACATCTTTAGGGAGATTGTATGGACTGGGAAGCGTTATCTGATAGATAGTTGCCAAGGTTGATCCAATACCACCGCTTTAGCGTATTGATATTCAATTCTTCGAAAACTATCCAATTCTGAATTCGTTATACGAAATCAGCTTGATAAAGCTCCTCATTCCTCAAGCAAAGTGAATTGATATGGGCATTACCGTTTTCAAAGACAGCAGCGACAGCACTCGTACCTACCTGCGAATTACCCGCGCCATCAACGGGCGCGAGCAACAACGCTACGTGCGGGTTGAAGGGGCCTCGAAATCAGCCATGAAAAGGGCGATGAAAGAGGCGAAGGAAATCGATCAGCGGTTGGAACAATGGCAGTCCGCCGTTCGTCAGCTCATGATGTTGAAAGGCGATACATTGATCCACGAGGATGGCACCATCCTCGGGTTGCAATTGCAAACCCGGCATCGGGAGGGCCGCAAGCCCGCCACGGAATTTAAACTACGGGTGAAGCTTCCAGGGCGGAAGCCGTTGTTTAAATCGGTATCGGTGGACAAGCATGGCTTTGAGAAAGCGTTCGAGCTATCCGTGAAACGCATCTGCGAATTACGGGGCATAACCGAGGATTCGGAGGCTTATGGCAAGATGCTGATGTGCATCGACGCCTACAAGGAGAAATATGACCTTCCCCCGGGTCTGTCGGAAGCGACCGCCATGCATTTGGACCGAGAAGATTCGCCTGAGAAAGCCGCCAACGAAAAAGGTTGGCTGGATCAGATCTCAGGCTGGTTCAAACGCTGATCCCAGTTTTCCGTAACTGATGTGGCGCGCCGCAACTGCATTGCGGCGTTTCCCGCATATACCGCCAGGCACAGGCGGGGCAGCCGTCCAGGAGGACCTTTGCGCCCGACACGCAGCCAAGCCTGACCGGCGGTTGGAAATACGCCGGGCTACGCTCTGCTCCAACAACTTTATCACCGCCAGTGACAAAGCATTACGCGGCCGTTTTACTGCGGACGTCAATCATCGTCTGCGTTTAGTCTTCGGACGCAGCGCTTGGCGGCGGAAGCGTTTCCTGTAATGGAGCGGAAGCGACGGCGTTACGCCCGGCTTCGCTTTCAGGCACGCCGTCCCGCTGCGGACGGGCGATATGATGAGCGCGAAATTGACGCTCTACCCGCATCACCACGTCGCTTTGAAACGCTTTTTCAAACCTCACGTCCAGCACATAGGCTTTGGCCGTTAAACGCACCGCCAGGCGATCCGCCAGCGCCACTTCCGTCATGACGCAACTGATCGGTTTCTTCAGGAATATAAAACGACTGGTGGCCAACACTTCGTACACGAGGTTTTGCGCCAGTTCCAGGTCCGCATCCAGAGACAGATAAAACTCGGTCACCACCATCATGTCCAACGCGCCGGTGTTGCCACTGGATACGGTTTCCGTGATAAAGCGGGAGTTGGGAATGGTCACCATATTGTCGTCCAGCGTACGCAACCGCACCGAGCGCAAGCCAATACTGACGATCTCTCCGTAGTCGTCGCCGAATGCGACCCGGTCCCCCACCTGAAACGGCCGATCAAACAACAGCATGATGCCGGCGATCATGGACGCGGCGATATCCTTCAGCGCAAAACCGATGGCCACCACGGCGCTGCCGCCAATGGCGAGCAGGAATTCCTTCGGCGGCTCAATCACCGTCACCAGCAACCAGTGGGTCCCGCCGATATACCAGATAAAGCTGAATAAGGTGACGATTTGCAAGGTCAGAAAGCGTTGACTGGGGAACTTGTCCATCAGGCTGTCGGACAGGCGGCGGGCCGCCCGGTTAACGCCCCAGAGGATAAAAATTCCCAAGGCCAGCAGCGCTATTTTGCCGGGCTCAAACAGCCCGCCCAGTTGCAATAGGTTTTCGACCGATTGGTTATCCATGCAGAATATTCTTCCTGCCCAGGTAAGTGGTTAAAGCCGGATACCAAAGCGCATGTACGCGATATCTGTCTCTTTCATCTCCCCATAAAATACCCGCCGCACAGCCTGATTTCAGCGTCTGCCGCACCATCGCCAACGGCAGCGTGGTGGCGACGGCGATCTCCTGCGGCGTCAGATTCTCATGCTGAATCACCGCCGCCAGCATAAAACACTCATCGTCCTGCAGCGCGTTCAGCACAGAGGTCGCCACACGCTGAGGAATGCCTATTTCCACCGTGCGATGATCGAAACGGGCGGATTCCAGCCACAGATGCAGCGCCGTCAATGGATTACCGGCGCTCAATTCCCACATCAGGTTGAAGACGCGCGTGTCGGCGGCTTTGAATGACGCGGACTCAGTACCCGCCAGCGCCGATAGCAACAAGTCATCGTAACGCAGGCGCCGGTGAGAGGCATGATGTCGGGAAAGCAGCAGCTTGCGAATGTCCGTCGGGCTCCATTTCGGCATGGCGATAATGTGGGAAAACTGGTGATGCTTCTGAAAAACGCGACTCAGATAGCGCCAGGTCGGGGCATGCATGACCACAATCCAGAACGTATCCGGCGAGGCGTCATTCAAATGCTGCAGGAAGGCCTTCACGCCATCCAGCGCTCCGACCTGCGCCAGCAGAAAGTTTTCCGCCTGATCCACGATCACCACTTTCTTCTGCGCCGACGGCGCGGCGGCTTTGTCAGCCATGCTGTCGCCGTCGCTCAGCGCAGTGGAATCCGTAAGAAACGCCTTTACCGCCTCCGCTGAAGTCAGTTTCGGCGGCGCGCTGAGAAAGCGCACCGGGGTCTTGTCCCAATGTTTCTCAAACTGGCTGACCAGGGAGGTCTTGCCGCCGCCATGCTCCCCCACCAGCAACAGCATGTTGTCTTCCCGCTGTTTCTCCGCCCAGTCCGTCACTGGTTTAGTCAAGGTCGCCAGCAGCGCCTCCTGAGCGATAACCGCCTGCTCCTCCCTGGGCCGGTCCAACATCCAGTAGCGATAGGAGCGGGCCTGATATTCATCAGCCTCCGCATCCTCGCCCTCCGTCTCCGCGCCGGTAGCCGTCTCCAGATGCAGTCGCAGAATGCGTACGCTGAGCGAGCGGTACGCGTCGAACTGTCCCAGCAGCAGATGCAACCGCAGCAATAGATCCCAGACTTGGGCGGCGATGAACAACAGCGGCCACCAGGGGAAAATCCAGGGACGATCGAGCAGAAGAGAACAAGACTCGCGTGAATTCACCGTACTCAAACGGCAGATAAATTTCCGACAGACATCGCCATGACGACGCAGGGACAGAGTCGCCAGACACCATAGATATAGAATCACAGCGCTCTGGACGATGAAGTAAACGTAGCCGCCTCCCGTGGCCAGCGCCATTTCCCGCAGCGCCCAACACACTACGACGCTAACCGCCAGCCGCCCCGCCTCCGTGCGTAATTGATCTCCGGTTTGTTGCGTAACGAAGAAGCCGCTCTGCCCGTACATGCGGGAGAACAGCCACTCGCTCATGACCCGGATGCCGCGAAACAGGGCATAGGCGACGCCAAGAGGGCGCAGCAGATGGAACAGATACCAATGAGAAGGAGACAGGTTGCTGAGGGTGACGGACAGCCACCAGATCATCAGCCAGGGCGCGTTGGGTTTCAGCACCCAGAACAAGCCGTTGACCAGCCGCATGGCGGCGGTCTGTCCAAGCAGCCGCAACAGCCGTCGCTGCAACTGCGACAACGCCTGCATCGACCAGGCGGCCGCGCGCGCCACTAACCAGGCCGCCAACGCCAGCAGAATCACCTGCAATGACCACAGCGACAATAGCGTGACCAGTTTCTGGCGCTCACGCGCCAGCTGATACTCTTCCACTACCGGGCCGACCAATGCATTCAAGGTCATTTCCGGCAGCATGACCAACTCCTGCCGCAGGCCTGTCCATTCCCTTTGCGGTTCACGCCAGGTGCGCATAGCCGCTCTCATCCCATCCGCCGCAATACGATGGTTGCGCAAGTAAGTGGCTTGCACCCGCAGGACTTCAATAGCCTCCGCCAAAGTCTGAGGTCGTGTTTGCAGATCTGGAAGCTGCGCCGCCAACTCCCGCACAGGATTCCCGCTCAGCGTCAAAATCTGCGGCCACAAGGTTTCCAATGTCCCGAAAGAAGCGTCCGCATATAAATGTGCGGACAGTTCCGCTAACAACGCCTGCGCGCGCTGGCTCATCTCCGTCAGACGCTCCACTGCGGCGGCGCGGCGCACTGCTTCCGCCTGGGCCTCGGCTTCCGTGGCGGTTTTGCCGGTCTCCGGCGAGGCAGGCGTCTGCGCCGCGCCCGGCGCGTCGGGTCCGACGTTTTGGGCGCCTGCCTGACGCTGCGTCAGTTCTGCGGTCAGCGGTTGCAGGCGCTCCAGCTTCAGTAACAGCCGCTGCAACGCCCATCTGATATCCGCGGATTGAGTGAACAACGTCAGCCGCGCATCCCGCAGTTGCGTTAATTGGGCCGTCAGCTCCGCTCGCAGCGTTTGCATCGACTTGGCCAGACGCGCGCATTGATCCAGTCCGGGCGGCGACATTGGCAGATAGCCGTCGGAACGCAGAACCTGTATGTAGTCTTCTACGGCGGAGTCATCATCCAGCGCCACCGGCGTCAGATGAGACAGTTGAAATCCTGGCTCCACTTCTCCGCGCCGCAGCGCGGTGAACGACGCCAAATCCCGTTGCGACTCAGCAAGGCGCACGCGCCATTGTTGTTCCAGCAGGGAAATTGCGTCACAGGGATCGCGGGCGAAGGCGGGTTGATGCGCCGTCAATAACGCGAAAAGCGCAATCAGGGCCCAGCGCCATCGCGACAAAAACACGACATGAAAGGCAGTGACGCAGCGGCGGCTGGCGCCGCACGCTACGGATGAGAAGGTTCGCATCGAAGGCATCAAATTTCGATTACGTCCGCAGGCGCGAGGGGGTTATCCCACCTCTCCTTTTTCGATGACCTGCGTTTCCTGCTGCGCATGGGACAACCACTCCTGCATTAACGGATCGCTCCAGGTTGTCTCAATATAGCCGGCGCAAGCCGCGTTGACGTCCACGCCATAGGTGCGGAAGCGGGAGGCCACTGGCGCGTAGAAGGCGTCTGCGATACTCCATTCTCCAAACAGCCAGGGACCGCGGTCCGCGAAGGTTTCCCGACACTGGGTCCAGATTTCGCAGATACGCGCGACTTCGTCCCGAGTCGCGTCATCCAATTCCACTCGGCGACCACTCGCGCGACAGTTCATCGGCATGGCGCCGCGCACACCAGAAAAACCAGAGTGCATTTCCGCAGTCACAGAGCGCGCCCAGGCCCTTTCGAAGGCGTCGCGGGGCCAGAATTCGGGTTTCTGTTCCGCCACCCATTCGGCGATGGCCAACGAGTCCCATACCGGACGGCCGTCAATCAACAGCGCCGGCACTTTTCCAGCCGGAGAGTACTCCAACAGTTTATCTTTGTAACCCGGCGTCATCAGGGGGACAAACACCTCTGAAAACGCCAGCCCGCTGCGCTTCAACGGCAGCCACGCGCGCAAAGACCACGACGAGTAATTCTTATTGCCAATAACGAGAGTAAGTTCAGTTTGCATAAGTCCTCCTTTGACTGGACAACTTTAGATCAATTTGCCGGGCAATCCTAGATAGCGAGAGAAAGAAGTATTATTTTCATAGAGTTGCGTGCGTTTAGCCGGAAAAATCTTTTTACGCAGGCGAACTATGAAAACGGCCGCTTTTCTGTCAATTTATGGGGCCGGATAAGAAACTGACTCAGCATTTAATGCGAATCCGTCTATTATTATTTAATTACAACTGTTCCTTGAACGGCTGCAGCATGCTTCCGAGGCGTTTCCGCAGGGAGAATTCGAGGTCCAAAGCCCGAAAAAATTTGCCTGTCCGTCATTCAAAGCTCATGCTTGTCGGTTATTTTTATGAAGGAAATGGTCATTTGAGGGCGTCATGAAAGCACTGCGTCTTATTTTGGTAGTATTCGGGCTGGGATTGATTTGCGCCCCCGCCCTCGCAGAGGGACTCAATGCGCCACAGGGAAGGGCCGTGCTTACCGTCAGCGGTAAAATCGCCAACACTAACGGTAAGAACGTAGCGAAATTCGATCTGGCGATGCTCGATCAACTGCCCCAGCACAGCATCAAAACCAGTACGCCCTGGTTTGATGCGCCGAAGACATTTTCCGGCCCGCTGGCGCGTGATCTGATGAAACTGGTGGGCGCCCAGGGCGGTAAAGTCAAAGCCATCGCTCTGAACGACTACGCCACCAATATTCCGATTCAGGATTTTCAAACCTATGATGTCGTGCTGGCCACGCGTATAGATGGAGAAACGTTAAACATCAGGGAAAAAGGTCCGGTTTTCGTCATATATCCCTTCGACCTTGTCCCCGAAACCAAAAATGAAATTTTCTTTCAACGTTGTATATGGCAACTTGTTCAGATAAAAGTCGAGTAACCCGCGTAACGCGTCATTTTCAGAGTAGATATTTTTGGTCAAGCGAATTCGGTCGATTCTCGGTGTTGTATTAGCCGCCGCCACAGTCATACTCGCCATCGCCGTTACCGCCACCATAGTCACGTTACGCGAAGGGGCGTTGGAGGTGCGGGTCGCGAAGGACGATTTGTATTGGTCTATTCATCAGATCGAAGTGGAAGTGATGAATATGCTGATCATCGCCCATGCGCTGCAGCATGGCGACCATCTGCCGGAAGACCTGGATATCCGTTACTCAGTGCTGCTCAGCCGCACCGACCTGTTCAAGAAAGGCGAATTTCGCGAGGCCATCAGCGTTCTGCCGAAAACTCAGGCATTAATGACCTCCGTCACCTATCAGATCGAAGCCCTGTCGCCCCTGTTCGATAACGCCGTCAACGACCCTGACCCAATACTCCCCGAACTGATCGACAAGCTCGACGAAACCCGCCGCATCGCGCACGAACTCACGCTGATCGCCCATCAGGAACAGGTCACCTTACGAGTGGCGAAGCGGGACGAACTGGCCAATATCTTCTTCTATGCGGAAGTGCTGCTGTCGGTGCTGGCGGTGACCGTACTGATCGGCTTTATTTCTCTGTACTGGTTAATGTATCTGGCCAAACAGGCCAAAGTCGAAGCGGATTTCCACCGCCGTCGGGCGGAAGCCAACAGCGACGCCAAGAGCCGCTTCCTCTCCAACATGAGCCACGAATTGCGCACGCCGTTGAATGCGGTCATGGGCTTCGCCCAGCTCATGCAAATGGAAAGCCGCAATCTGTCCCGGGAACAGATGCAGAATATCGACGAAATCTATAAAGCCAGCGAACACCTGCTATCGCTCATCAACGACATCATGGACCTGTCCAAGATCGAGAGCGGTCAGCTAAGCATCAGTATCGAACCCTGCTCTGTGCAGTCTCTGGTCAATGAGTCCGTGTCCATGATTCGCTCCATGGCGATGATGAACAACATCAGCGTGTATGAACCGGAAGTGCGTCTGGATTATCTGATCAAGGTAGACCGCACCCGCATGGTGCAGGTGTTGACCAACTTCCTCACCAACGCCATCAAGTACAACCGCAAAGGCGGCTGGGTCAAGGTCGAACTGGAGCACGAAAGCCGCAGCGGCATGCTATGCCTGAGCGTCGCGGATAACGGCATCGGCATTCACAAGAAAGACCACCACAAAGTATTCAAACCCTTTGAGCGCCTGGCCCAGGACATGGCCATCGAAGGCACCGGCATCGGGCTCGCCCTCAGCCAGCAGCTGGTGCTGTTGATGAACGGCCAGATCGGTTTCAAATCGAAAGAAGGCCAGGGGAGTCTGTTCTGGGTGAAATTCCCGATTCTCGACGTGGTCAAAGCCCAGGACCGTAGCGCGATCAAAGCCGTGTCGCCGCGTCCGCCGGATTTGGAAGTTCTAGCGGCGCCCAAGGCCACCGTGCTCTATATCGAAGACAATTACTCCAATATCCGTCTGATGGAGAGTCTGTTCGCCAGCATGCGTAATATCCAGTTGTTGACCACCAATAATGGCGAGCAGGGCATCGCCATGGCCCGCACTTATCGTCCGCAACTGGTTTTGCTGGATCTTAACCTGCCCACCACTTCCGGGCTGGATGTCTGCTCTCGCTTTCAGGAAGACCCGGAACTCGCCGACATCCCCATCGTCGCCGTCACCGCCAATGTGAACGGCAGCCAGGAAGCGAGCCGACTCGGCCTCAAATTCCAGGAGTTCATCCTCAAACCCATTGACGTGGAAGTGATGAAGTCCACCATTTTCAAATACCTCGGTCGACCACAGCCGCACTAAACGCGCTTGGCCCATCCGCCACATTTATATCCCGCCTTTCCTCATCTTGCCGCCCTGTTTCCAACGAAACTTGGATATTTCACGGCTTTTCGTTTTATATTAACGGCATAGGTCTATACACGCTGGCGCAGCCCCTCCGGCCTGAGACGCGGGCTGGCGTACGCGCATTGATTCTTGCTGCGCTGGCAGACCATCAAAAAAGAAAAAGGGTTCAGGACGGCGTCGGTCGGATGCGCTCCGGCAGCGCCGACGATACTAATAAGCATAGAAATGGATGCGATTATGGACAAAGCAGTACACGCCTGCAGAATCTGCCAGGGCGATGTGAAATATATGGGAGCCACGGACTTCAACAAATCCGGCAGCGATCACTTTGAAGGCCGCCGGGTGTTCCCCCCGTCCCTCATTCAAGTCGACTATTACCGCTGTCAGCAGTGCGGATTCATGTTCACACCTTATTTCGACGATTGGAGCGATAAGGATTTCGAACGTCAGGTTTACAACAACGAATACCTGAAAGCCGATCCGCCTTTCGCGGGCGAACGCGCCGCCCGTCTGGCGCAATTTCTGACGCGCGCCCTGGGCGATGATCTAAGAGATGAGTCTCTGCTCGATTTCGGCGGCGGCGAAGGTCATCTGGAACGTCTGTTGCGCAGGCAGGGTTTCAGTGATTGCGCCACCTACGACCCCCACCATCACGCCAACTGTAAAAAACCTTCCCGGATTTACAGCCTGGTCACCACCTTCGAAGTGGTGGAGCATGTCAGCGACCAACACAACCTGTTCAAAGAGCTGTGCTCGTTAGTCGCGCCCAACGGTTCATTGCTGCTGAGCACGCTATTGCAACCCAGAGATATTGAAATGCAAGGGGTGGACTGGTGGTACGCCTGTCCGCGCAATGCGCACATGGCGTTTCATACCCGCCGCAGCCTGCAGCATGTGCTGCAGGCTCACGGATTCTATCTGGAGTCGCTCAGCGATGAATTGCACATCGCATTCCGCAGACCAAACGCCGTCAGCAACAGGTTTCTCAGCCTGGGAGCAGCCTCCGTGCAGGTTAACGACACGATCTGCGCGGACTAAGCGAAGACGAGATCCGCCGACTCACCCCCGGCGGACGTGGCTTAGTCCAACTTGCCGCTGCACTCAAAGCGCTTGAGCTGTTCTTCATAGGGTGCAGTGTCAAAGCCTTTGTCCTGCAGCCATTGTGGATTGTAGTAAGTATCCAGGTAACGCTCGCCGCCGTCGCAGATCATACTGACGACTGAACCGGATTCGCCTCGCGCGCGCATCTCCGACAGCAATTGCACCGTCGCATACAGATTAGTGCCCGTGGAGCCGCCGCAGCGACGGTTTAAAAGGTGTTGCAGCCAACGCAGTGACGCCATGGACGCTGCATCCGGCACTTTGATCATGCGGTCCACAATACCGGCGATAAAGGACGGCTCCACCCGCGGACGTCCAATACCTTCAATACAGGATGGCTGCGTCAGGGTCAGAGAGGCGTTGCGGGTCTGATAGTAATCGTAGAACACGGAGTTTTCCGGGTCCGCCACGCACAACCGCGTGGCGTGCTGCTGATAACGCAGATAGCGGCCGATGGTGGCGGAGGTGCCGCCGGTGCCGGCGCTCATCACAATCCAGGAGGGAATGGGATAAGGCTCTGCGCGCATCTGTTGAAAAATGGATTCGGCGATATTGTTGTTGCCGCGCCAGTCCGTCGCCCGTTCCGCGTAAGTAAACTGGTCCATGTAATGGCCATCAACTTCCCGCGCCAGTCGCTCGGCTTCGTCATAAATACTGCCAGTGCTGACTTTATGACAGGCGCCGCCATAGAAGGTGATCTGATCCAGCTTCTGTTGCGAGGTGGACGCCGGCACCACCGCGATGAAAGGCAGCCCCAGCAAACGGGCGAAATAAGCTTCGGACACCGCGGTACTGCCGGAAGACGCCTCGATCACCGTCGTCCCCTGACGAATCCAGCCATTACACAGCCCGTATAAAAACAGCGAACGCGCCAGGCGGTGTTTCAGGCTGCCGGTGGGATGGGTGGATTCGTCTTTCAAATAGAGATGAATATCCGGAATGCAGGGCAGATCGACCTTGATCAAATGCGTGTCCGCCGAACGCTGGAAATCCGCCTCAATCTTCTGAATCGCCTCACTGACCCAACTCATACCCGATTACCTCTTAGTTCTATGGTTAGTTTTCAGGGTTATAAGTATATAGCCTCTGGCTATTAAACCCACTACTCAATTTGTCGAGTCTTTTCTCCGAACCTTCTTAAACATATACCAGAGCAGGTGAGACGTTCCGCTATCTTACATTCCGTTACAAATGCTGACATTTAAACCGCTGCAGCGAATGGGATTTCCTTGTAAATGCCAGGGGCTTTCTGTAGCATTCGCGCCCTCCAAAATCCTGCAGCAATTTTCCGGCCAGTTCCCGTTGTGCGCCTACGTGCGCGGCGATTGACAGCGCGCGCGTTATCCCCAGATGTCGTCGGGAACCGGAAAGTCGTGTGCTCAGGCGTTGTGGAGCGAAAAGTATTTCGTCGCCAGGGACGGCATCGGCTTAACCGCCAACCCGGGAGCCGGTCGCAACGCCGGCCTCCCACCCTTTTCCTGTTATCTTCACGCTTGTCGCTCCCCCTTCGCTTTGGCATGATGCCCCACTGACGTTTTACGGGAGCCCGCTATGTCATCCGCCCTCACCCTGATCGCTGGCCCAAAGGCCTTGCAGCACATCCGCAGTCGCGGTCTGAAAGCGAATGACTTCAGTCTGATGGCGGGCGCTTCCGGCGGTCCCAAGTGGTTCATTCTGTTCGGACTGGACAAGTATCTGTCCGGGGAGTTTTTCAAAGACCGCCGCACGCCGTTGCACACCATTGGCTCCTCCGCCGGCGCCTGGCGCATGGCCTGCTTCGCCCAGAACGATCCGGTGGCGGCGATCACCCGGCTGGCGGAGCATTATTCCCAGGAGCGCTATTCCGAGAAGCCCGACGTGGCGGAGATCACCGCCAAAGCCAGACTGATGGTGCAAACCACGCTGGGCTCCAATGGCGCAGCGGAAGTGATCGCACACTCCACTATTCGCACGCATATTCTGGCGGACCGCTGCCGGGGACCCGCCGCTTCGGAACAGGCCTGGCTGCAGTTATTCGGCCTGGCCCTGGCCGCCGGCGCCAACGCACTGAGTCGACGAGCGCTGGGATTGTTTTTCGAACGCGTCCTGTTTCACACCGGGCCGGAGCCGGCCCTGCAATTAAAAGATCTTCCCACTCGCACCGCGCCTCTGCATACGCAGAATCTGGAGCAAGCGTTAATGGCGTCGGGCGCCATTCCTATGGTGCTGTCCGGCGTCTCCAACATTGCGGACGCCCCCAAAGGCGTTTACCGGGACGGCGGCATCGTGGATTATCACTTCGACCTGCCGTTCAATGAAAGCAAGGGATTGGTTCTTTACCCCCACTTCAGTCAGCAGGTAACGCCAGGATGGCTGGATAAGAAGCTACCGTACAGAAAGGTCGATCCCCGCCATTACGACAATGTGCTGATGCTGACGCCCTCCCGGGAAATGGTGGCCAAACTTCCCTACGGCAAGATCTCCGATCGTAACGACTTCAAGCATCTGGATGCGGACAGCCGCCTCAAATACTGGCGCACAGTACTGCTGGAAAGCGAGCGCATGGCGGAGGATCTGCATGAAATGGTCACTACCGGCAAAGGTCTGGAAAATATTCAGCCTTTCCAGCCCTGACAACAGGGGCTTATTTGCAAGGAAACAAACAGGGACAGGATAAGCTAAGCGAGGATAAACCACCGCCGCCCCTCAGGGACGGCGATGGCGAATACCTAACAGGCGGGATCAGGCGGTCTCGATATCCACCAGGATTTCTCCCGGCGTGACGCGGTCGCCTTTCTTGGCGAAAACGCCTTTCACCACGCCTGCAACGCCGACTTTGATCTCGGTTTCCATTTTCATGGCTTCAATAATCAACACCGCGTCGCCAACGGCCACGGTCTGACCTTCCTTGACCAGCACATCGACGATATTGCCCGGCATGGCGGTTGTAATGTGACCGGGCGCGGAGGCGCGCTGACGCTTGCCGCCGCCTTCAGCCGGCGTGTAGGCGCCGGTGGACTCGATCATGATCTCTTCCGGTTCGCCGTCCACCGTCATGTAGAAGCGACGCTCGCTCTCGCCGCTGGGGCTGACGCCTGTGACGTGAATGTCGTAGGTTTCGCCATGTACGGTGATCTTGAACTCAGTCGCCACGCCCGCCGCCTTGGCGTCCGCCTTCGGCTGCAGCGGCTCCGGCTTGAGCGTGCCCGCTTTGCGCCCTTGCAGGAAGGGCTTGGCCACTTCCGGGAACATCGCGTAAGTCAGCATATCTTCATCCGACTCCGCCAGATCGCCCACTTCTTCTTTCAGCTTGTGCAATTCCGGCTGCAACAGGTCGGCGGGACGACAGTCAATCACGTCTTCCTTGCCAATCGCCTTCTTCTGCAACTCCAGATTCACCGGCGCCGGCGCCTGACCGTACCAGCCCTGCAGATAGCGCTTCACTTCGTTGGTGATGGTTTCGTAGCGTTTGCCGGTAATCACATTAAGCACCGCCTGAGTTCCCACGATCTGTGAGGTCGGCGTCACCAGCGGCGGATAGCCGAGGTCTTCGCGCACACGGGGAATTTCGGTGAATACGTCGCGAATGCGATCCAGGGCGCCCTGCTCTTTCAACTGGTTGGCCAGGTTGGACATCATGCCGCCCGGCACCTGATTGATCAGCACACTGGTGTCGACGCCGTTGTACTCGCTTTCAAACTGGTGGTACTTCTTGCGCACTTCGCGGAAATGCGCCGCCACCTCGCCCAGAATTTTCATATCCAGGCCGGTTTCGTAGCCCGCCGCTTGCAGGGCCGCCGCAATGGTTTCTGTGGGCGGATGACTGGTGCCGCCGGCGAAGGAGGAAATACAGGTGTCGAGGTGATCCACGCCCGCTTCCACCGCCTTCAGCTGGCACATGGACGCCATGCCGGAGGTATAGTGGGAATGCAGGAAGATCGGCAACGTCAGGGATTGCTTGAGCGCGCTGACCAGATCAAAAGTCACTTGCGGAGTCAGCAGACCCGCCATGTCTTTGATGGCGATGCTGTCCGCCCCCATATCCGCCATGCGCCTGGCCTGGTCCACGAACGCCTCGACTGTGTGCACCGGACTGGTGGTGTAGCAGATAGTACCTTGAGCGTGCTTGCCAGTTTTCTTCACCGCCGCGATGGCGGTCTCCAGGTTACGCACGTCATTGAGGGCGTCGAAGACCCTGAACACGTCGATGCCGTTGCTGGCGGCCTTTTCCACAAACGCCGTCACCACGTCATCAGAATAATGTCTGTAGCCCAGCAGGTTCTGACCGCGCAGCAGCATTTGCAGGCGTGTATTGGGAATGGCTTGTCGCAGTTGACGCAGTCTCTCCCAGGGATCTTCCTTCAGGAAGCGTACGCAGGCGTCAAAGGTGGCGCCGCCCCATACTTCCAGAGACCAGTAACCGGCTTTATCGAGTTTTTCCGCCACCGGCAGCATATCTTCCGTGCGCATGCGGGTGGCGATCAGCGACTGGTGGCCGTCGCGCAGGATGACGTCAGTGATGTTTATTTTCTTACTCATGCTAAATTCGCTCCCTTACATGCCCGCCTGCGCGGCGACCGCCGCTGCGAGCGCCGCGGCCAGCGATTCCGGCCGACGTTTGATGGAATAGTTGATCAGTTCAGGATGGGCTTCGACGAAACCGGTATTGAAGTCTCCCGCGCGGAACTGGGGATGCCGGAGAATCTCGCGGTAATAGGGAATCGTCGTGCGAATCCCGTATATCTGCATGTCCTCCAACGCCCGCTCGGCGCGCTCCAGCAAATCCTCCCAGGTCAGATTCCAGACGATGAGCTTGGCGCACATGGAATCGTAGTACGGGGGAATGGTGTAGCCGGTATAAATCGCCGCATCGGTGCGCACGCCTGGGCCGCCGGGAGAATAATAGCGGCTGATGCGTCCGAAGCTGGGCAGAAAGCCGTTTTTCGGGTCTTCCGCGTTGATGCGGAACTGGGCGGCGAAGCCGCGATAGCTGATGTCCGCCTGCAGGAACGGCAGGGGTTCGCCGGCGGCGATGCGGATCTGGGTTTTGACGATGTCGATGCCGGTGATTTGCTCGGTGATGGTGTGCTCCACCTGCACCCGGGTGTTCATCTCCATGAAGTAGAAGCTGCCGTCATGATCGAGTAGAAACTCCACCGTGCCGGCGTTTTCGTAGCCCACTTCCCTGGCCACTTTCACCGCCAGTTCGCCCACATAGTGGCGCTGTTCGTTGGTCAGTTGCGGCGACGGCGCCAGCTCGATCAGTTTCTGATTACGGCGCTGAATGGAACAATCCCGCTCGTACAGATGCACGACGCCGCCATGGGCGTCCGCCAATACCTGCACCTCAATATGACGCGGGTCGACAATGCATTTCTCCAGGAATACTTCCGCGCGTCCAAAGGCCTTGGTGGCTTCTGAAATAACGCGCTGGTAGTTGCTGCGCAGGTCTTTCTCGTCGTTACAGCGGCGAATGCCGCGTCCGCCGCCGCCAGAGGTGGCTTTCAGCATGACCGGGTAACCGATGCCCGCAGCGACTTCCACCGCGTGCTCCAGATCCCTCAGGTTGCCTTCGCTGCCGGGCGTCACGGGCACGCTGGCGCGCTTGGCGCTGTTGCGAGCCTCGGTTTTATCACCCATTTGTCGAATGACGTCGGCGCTCGGTCCGATAAATTTCACCCCCCGCTGGGCGCAGATTTCCGCCAGCTCAGCGTTTTCGGAGAGGAATCCATAGCCCGGATGCAGCGCGTCACAGCCTGTCTCCACCGCCAGATTCACTATCTGATGCGGGCTGAGATAACCCTGCAACGGATCGGACCCCAGGCAATGGGACTCGTCCGCTTTCTTCACGTGCAGAGCGTAGCGGTCGGCTTCGGAGTAAATTGCAACAGACCGGACGCCCAGTTCGCGACAGGCGCGGGCGACCCGCACCGCGATCTCGCCGCGGTTGGCTATCAATACTTTTTTGATCGACAGCTTGGGTTTCGATGATGATTGTGGTTGTGATGATGTAGAAGTTACAGGCACTGGAATTATCCCTCTTCTTTTCTTTAGCGGCTGAATGAGAGTCATTTAGCCGCCGATAAGTCTAGCGGGAAATACGTATGTCTGTGAAGAAAAGTAACGCCATTGCGTCGATAAAGTTTATTAATCACTCTATTGAGCGGCCCAATCAGGCCGCTTCTTTCGCGTTCCGCCGCGGTTTAGAAACGCTTGCAGCGTTGCTCCCCGCCGCCGTATCCGGCTCCATTGTCGCAGTCGGCTCCACTTTTTCGCCGCGCCGCTCATGCAGAAAACGCAGCACTTCCGCCCTCAGGTGGTTGTAGCGGCTGTCATCCGCCAGCGCCAGGCGGTCACGCGGGCGCGGCAGATCCACCGTCAGCACCTCGCCGATAGTCGCCGCCGGTCCATTGGTCATCATCACGATACGGTCCGACAGCAACACCGCCTCATCGACGTCATGGGTGATCATGACCACGGTGTTGTTGAGTTCATTCTGAATCTCCATCAATGAATCCTGTAAGTGCGCCCGAGTCAGTGCATCCAGGGCGCCGAAAGGCTCATCCATCAGCAGCACCGAAGGCTTCATCGCCAGGGCGCGGGCGATGCCGACCCGCTGTTTCATGCCGCCGGAAATTTCCGACGGCTTCTTGTGCATGGCGTGATCCATATGCGCCAGACGCAGGTTGTGCTCAATCCATTCTTGCATTTCCCGCTTGCTCTTTTTGCCGCGGAACACCTGACGCACCGCCAACTCCACGTTTTCATATGCGGTCAGCCAGGGCAACAGGGAATGATTCTGAAACACCACCGCCCGCTCCGGCCCCGGTTCGTTGACTTCCTTGCCGTCCAAGACGATGCCTCCTTCGGTGGCCTGCAACAGGCCCGCGATAATATTGAGCACCGTGGACTTACCGCATCCCGAGTGCCCGATCAGGGACACGAATTCCCCTTTTGCGATGCGTAAGTTAACCCGATCCAACGCTTTGAATTTCCCTTTTGGCGTATCAAATTCTATGCTGACATGGTCGATCAACAAATGTTCAGCGGACATAGGCGACTCCCCGTAGTTAATGCGTGTATGTTTGATGCGTTCAGCGTATGTCCGCTGTTTTATCCCAGGCGATGCGCCGCTGTATGGCCAGCATGACGCGGTCCAGCGCAAAGCCGATGAAACCAATGGTGAACACCGCCACCATGATGCGGCCCAGGGAATTGGAGCTGCCGTTTTGAAACTCATCCCAGACGAATTTGCCCAGCCCCGGGTTCTGCGCCAACATTTCGGCGGCGATCAGCACCATCCAGCCCACGCCCAGAGACAGACGCATGCCAGTGAAGATCATCGGCACGGCGAAGGGCAGCACCACTTTGCGCACCTTGGTGGTCCAGGACAGGCGCAACACCAGACTGACGTTGTTCAGATCCTTATCCAGTCCGGACACGCCGACGACTGTGTTGACCAGCGTCGGCCACATGCAGCACAGGGTGACGGTAATGGCCGAGTTGACGAAGGACTTCTCAAACAGCGGGTCGTCGGTGACGTACACCGCGCTCACCACCATGGTCACCAAAGGCAGCCAGGCCAGCGGCGACACCGGTTTGAATATCTGAATCAGCGGATTCACCGCCGCGTACATGGTTTTACTCAGCCCGCATACGACGCCAACCGGCACGGCGATCAGCACCGCCAGACTGAACCCCACGAACACGGTGTACAGGCTGGTGACGATCTGATCCAGATAGGTCGGGCGCCCGTTATAAGTGCGCCATTTCACTTGCGCCGCCGGGTCCTGCGCCAGCTTGCTCGCATTACGCTCTTCCTGGCGTTGATAAAACGCTTCGGCCTTTTGTCGCTCCTGCTGGTGCTCCAGCCAAAGTCCCTGCGCCTGCTCCCAGACTTGCGCCGGCCCCGGCACAGCGCCCAGAGAGGTCTGGATACGCGAGGCCGCCGCATCCCAGACGCCCAGAAACAACAGAAAAGCCAGCAACGGCACGCCAACGCCCCGCACAATCGCAGAGATCTGCTCACGGGGATCTTCCCCCTTCAGCAGTCGCACCCAGGGGGCCAGCCAGGACGCGCTTTCCAGTCGTTGAGAAATTTGAGCCATCATTCATTCGTCCTCACACCAAAGGCGTCGGGCGCGCCCGACGCAGAGCCGTTATTCCACTGTCTCGTCGCCTTTCAGGCCGATGCTGAAGCGGGCGAGATAGGCATTAGGTTGGCGACCGTCGTAGGTGACGCCATCAATAAACTCGGACTGCGGCGGACGGAATCCGTCTTCACTCGCGAAGTCGGGAAAGTCGGCCTTCGCCATTTTGCCTTCCGCAATCAATTCTTCCGCCGCTTTGCGATAGATATCCGGCCGATAGACTTTTTTAGCGGTCTCCATGTACCAGCTATCCGGTCTGGCGTCGGCAATCTGGCCCCAGCGGCGCATCTGGGTGAGATACCAGATGGCGTCGGAGTAGTAGGGATAGGTGGCGTTGTAGCGGAAGAACACATTGAAGTCCGGCAGAGCGCGTTTATCGCCTTTCTCATATTCAAATTCGCCGGTCATGGAGTTGGCGATTACCTCGTAATCCGCGCCGACATAATTAGATTGAGACAGGATTTTCACCGCTTCCGGGCGGTTGGCGTTGTTGTTCTCATCAAGCCACTTGGCGGCGCGAATCATCGCTTTCACAACGGCGATATGGGTATTGGGATATTTGTCCGCCCAGGCTTTGGAGACGCCGAACACCTTCTCTGGATTATTTTTCCACAGCTCGTAATCTGTGATGACGGGTACGCCGATGCCTTTGAAGACCGCCTGCTGATTCCAGGGTTCGCCCACGCAATAGCCGAATATCGTGCCCGCCTCCAAAGTGGACGGCATCTGCGGCGGCGGCGTCACTGAAAGAAAAGCGTCAGCCTTGATCTGACCGGTGATGTCGCCTTTATGCGGCGCGTAGTAACCGGGATGAATTCCGCCCGCCGCCAGCCAGTATCGCAGTTCATAGTTATGGGTAGAGACGGGAAACACCATGCCCATCTTGAAGGGTTTGCCTTCGTTCCGGTACTTCTCCAGTACCGGCTTGAGATAGTCCGCCTTGATCGGATGCACCGGCTTGCCGTTTTCCATGGGGATATGTTTTTTCATCTCCCGCCAGACTTCATTGGATACAGTAATGCCGTTGCCGTTCAGGTCCATGCTGAACGCGGTGATAATGTGCGCCTGGGTGCCGAACCCGATAGTGGCTCCCAGCGGCTGTCCCGCCAGCATGTGAGCGCCATCCAGTTCACCGGTGATCACCCGGTCCAAAAGCACTTTCCAATTGGCCTGGGCCTCCAGCTCGACGAACAGGCCTTCATCTTCGAAAAAGCCTTTTTCCCGCGCAATCGCCAGTGGCGCCATATCGGTCAATTTTATGAAACCGAACTTGAGATCCTCCTTCTCCGGTTCCGCTGCGAATGCGCCGCTTACGCAACAGGACAGGACAATACCCTTCACCAGATTCTTTAGCGTTATCGTGACTTTCATGGTCCGCTCCGAGGTTAAGAACTGACCACTACAATCCAACATTCATACCATTGATCATTTTTTGTCTTTTAAATCATTTAGTTGACACTCCATCAGTTTAACGTCGCACTTTTTTGGCGCTCACAAAAATCATATTGCGCACCAAGTTCATCCAATGTCGTGCACTATGCCTGGCGTGACTCGCACCATTCGAGTGAAGAATGACGCCCCTCTTCGCACGCATGACTTTGGCTTTTCTCCAGGGGGTAGACGATACTTTGTCATATTCCTGTCTTGAACGGCTTAAACGGCAAGAACTGCATGAATTGCATAAATGGAGAGGCATCTGTGGTCAGAGGCGCGTCGTTACTGGTGGCTCTGCTGTTTTATTGTTGTGCGGCAAGCGCTGCGCAATATCGTTTCGCCCTTCTGATTCCCAACGACACGCCTTTCTGGAATCGAGTGGCCCTGTTCGCGCAAAGCGCCGCTGAAGACCTGAATGTGGAGCTGCATGTGCTGGACGGCGACGCCGACCGCCATCTGATGCTGCGACAGTTTGAGCGGCTGCTCAAGGAGCGGCGCAAGTTCGACGCCATCATTTTTCCCAATTTTCTGCAGACGGCGGAAACCTTCATTCCACAATGCGAAGGCCATCCGGTGATTTGCGTGCTGTATAACAGCGGATTGGAAGGCGCAGCCGCAGAAGAGCTCGGGCGGCCCAAACAGCGTTTCGAACACTGGATCGCCCAGTTGCTGCCGGATGACGTGGGCTCCGCCACCGCCGTCACAGTCGCGCTGATCCGCGATGTCCGAACCAGTGGCGGCAGCGGCGGTCGGGTCAACATGATCGCTATCAACGGATTCGCCGCCGACGGACCCGCCATTGCACGGGAGAAGGGGCTGCGCGCGGCGGTAGGGCTCTTCAACGATGTCACGCTGCATCAGGTGGTGTATACAGACTGGAGCGCAGAAGACGCGGAAAGCCGCACCGAGGGGCTGCTGGAGCGGTTTCCCAACGTCAACGCCATCTGGTCAGCGAACTATCGCACTACAGTAGGCGTTCTGGCGGCGTTAAAGAAGCGCCAGCGCACGCCAGGGCGGGATGTCTGGGTCAATTCCTATGACATCAACCCAACTTCGCTGCGTCAGGTGAGCGAAGGCGCGCTCAGCATTACCGCCGGCGGCCATTATGTGGAAGGCGCCTGGTCGGTCATTCTGGCCTTCGATCATTTGCAGGGTAAGCAACGTCCCGTCGCCACCAGCGTCTTTCATACCCCTATGCTATTGGCCAACCATCGCAATGCAGGCAAAATCGTCAACGTGCTGAAGCGTCTTGAGGACTATCCCCAGACCCTGCGCAAAGTCGATTTTTCCCGCTATTCCCTGGCCTTGAATCCCGCCCTCTCCGCCTACAACTTTTCCCTTGAGTCCGTCATTGAGCAAATGGCGCTAACGCAATAACGCTCACAGAGATCAATCGTCCTGTTTGATAAAGGTGACGCCAGCGATCCCCACGACGGTGGACGATTTCTCACCCTTGCTATCGAAATGGTAAAAGCTGACGCGCTCGGCGCGCCCATCATTGAATTGCAGGGTGATAGCGTATCCGCTCAGGCGATATTTTCCGGCGGCGCCTGCGTTGGCGTAGCTGGAAACGCCAGCGCCTCCCGACGTCACGGAGCCGCCGGAAGACCGGTTCAGTTCGAAACGGCCGTCACGGGTGAAGGTGATGGTCTGCGCCGAGGCGATGACGTCCATCATGCCCAGATCGGCGCTGGGCATGACCATAGTTGAGCCGGCCTTCCAGGTTCCATCCAGTTTCGCGTCCTTGTCCGCCGGCCATACCGGATAAACACGGGAAATCTTACGAGGATCGTCTCCGGGAATACTGAACACATATCCATCGCCTTGTTCTTTCCAGGTTCCCCAGGCTCTGGGCCGGACGCGCCGGGAAGCTTCCATATTCAAGTCTTCCAACGCCAGGTCGAAATCACGATACAGATCGCCGTTACTGAACAGAAGCTGTGGTTTAAATATCGGGCTGAAGCCGTTTGACGAGGAGATCAGCACCACCTTCTCCACCTCATCCCAATCCGGGCCTGCGCCGGATTTCCCGTATTTCGCCATATCCGCGGAAATCAAAGACACGTGAGCGCCGCCGTTACCCCGCTTGTTCTCCGCAGACGTTGGCGTCGCTTTGGCTTGTTGCGGAGAGTTCTCCAGGCTACGGTAGAAATCCGGATATTTGAGGGGCAGGTTGAACTCCTCGCTACGTAGGGCGCCCGCCAAAGACAAGCAAAGTTTTGGCAGCTTTCCTTCCAAAGAGCGGCGCAGTTTATTTCTTGCCGACGCAAGTAAGTCAGCGACTTTTTGGCTGTTCGCCGCACCCTGACTTACGATAGCGTCAATCTGCGCCACCTTGTTACGCGTCTCCCATTGTTGAAAGGCCGACTCGTTCACAGTGGTTATATCCGCCTCTTTGCAGAGCTCATGCGTCACTCGCAGCATCTCTATGCGTTCGTAGATGTCAGCTAAACCTCCTTCCGCATAGGCGGGCGCAGGCGCAAAAATCGACGCAAGGCAGGCGCTCAGAATGAGTGACTGCACAGGACGGTAATAAGATCGCAGAGCGCCCCGTTTGGAGATGTTTAACATGATGATTGATCCCCTGACTGGAAAATTGGAATATTAATCTGCTGTTAAAACGCTCCAGTTAAACAAGCCCCGCCTGGGGTGATAACTAGGGAAAACCCCAGGCGCCAGCAATAATTATTAATATGGCAATGATATTGGCATGTTGATAATCAGGCGCAGGGATGCGCCAGCCGCGGGAGACAGGGCCTGACATGCGCAGGCGCTGTCGTTGCAGACAAATAGAAGGAAGCTATTTGTCTGCCTGATTAATACCTAGAAAACCAGGAAACTTTTATGACGCAGCCGAATCGATACGCGATCGCCATTCATGGAGGAGCGGGGACCCTGTCCAAGGGGATGCTCACAGAGGACCAGGAGAACGAAGTACACGCCGCCCTGCGGCAGGCGGTCATGGCGGGCAAACAGATACTAGCCCAGGGAGGAACCAGCCTGGACGCCGTCGAGGCGGCGGTGCGCGAGCTGGAGAACAGCGAATGGTTCAACGCCGGCAAAGGCTCCGTCTACAACTATGACGGCGATCACGAACTGGACGCCTCCATCATGGACGGCGCCACGTTGAAGGCCGGCGCCGTGGCGGGCGTCCGCAACAGTCCCAACCCTGTGTCAGTCGCTCGCGCAGTCATGAACAAGTCCGAGCATGTGCTGCTGGCGGGCTAGGCAGTTATAAGGTCAAACGACTGATGACCCACTCAACCGGACGGTATGACGTGACAGCCGGGTATATCATTCTAACGGCAGAGACTCTGCAGCAGCCTGTCGAGAAGATCCAGAGTCGCTTTGTACAAGCGTTGACCAGTTCGAATGCTGTTGATTTGCACCGAGCCAATTCTCCATGAATTAGGAACAGAGTTTTTATGTTCATTTTGTAACTTTTAAGCTACACTTGTGGCGCCAACTTCGGCTGGATACTCTAAACGTAAGTACTGACGGTACCCAATCAATGCCAAGAGCTGCTGCAACGACAAAGTATGTGGGTTTGACCACCACTAAGCCTGATGAGATTGGCTCGTTGCTAGAATTAGTTCGTAAGACTGCGGAAGACAATGGGGGCATGTCGGCTATCGCCAAAAAAGCGGGATTATCTCGAGAGGCGTTATATAGGGCATTGTCTTCAAATGGTAACCCGACAATAAAAACGCTAACGTCTGTGTTGAGTGCTATTGGAATGAGTCTCACCATCGCTCCGATTAGACAAGAATCAGTGGATGACGAAACAACATGAAATATGCCTATGAAGATTTGAGCGACGATCAATTTGAGCGATTGGTCGTTTTTTTATGTCAGGAGCTGCTTGGGATTTCTACACAGGGCTTTGCAAAAGGCCCCGATGGCGGTAGAGATGCTAAGTTCGTGGGCACTGCTGATTTATATCCCAGTAAATCCAGTCCATGGATTGGTACCACGATAATCCAGGCGAAACACACGAATGGCTATAACAAGCACTTTTCAGAAGCCGATTTTTACAGTGTAGATGGCGATTCCAGTGTGATGAGCAAGGAAATATTAAGAATTAAGAAGCTGCGCGCAGCGGAGCAACTTGATCACTACATGTTGTTTGCGAATAGGCGCCTGGCTGCAAATGCAGAAAGTGAAATTCGCTCTTACATATCCACACAATGCAATGTGCCTGAGTCATCTATATGCCTTTGTGGGGTTGAGCAATTAGAGATGTGGTTAAAGACCTTCCCTAAAGTTGCGGAAAGGGCAAATCTAGATATGGTTGATTCACCTCTGGTTGTTAGCCCAGATGATTTGTCAGAAGTGGTTTACGCCTTGGCAGATCATAGGAAAACAGGGTTAATAACTGAGGATGATCCGCCAGCACCTCGGATTCCATATGCAGATAAAAACGAAATAAACAACATGTCGGCAGAGTACGCAGATACTCTTCGCAAAAGATATTTGAAAGAAACGGCACAAGTTCAATACTTTTTATCTGCACCTGAAAACTACGAGCTAATGCAGCTCTACGAAAACATAGTTGATGAGTTTCAGCTAAAAATCATAGCAAAAAGAAAAGACCACCAGAACTTTGACAGCGTTATGAATCATTTGGTGGATCTGCTATTTGCGCGTGACCCAGTTCTCAGGAAGCACAAAAGATTAACTAGGGTAATGCTGTTTTACATGTATTGGAACTGTGATATTGGGAGCGAAGAATATGCTTCGTCCAACTAAGCATTCACATCCTGATCGTACGGTAATAAATGTTGCTATGGTTGTTTTGGTTAGACTGAAAGATCTAAGGATTGCTAACTATAGCGATCTCCTATCCTATGCAAAGAAAAGTGTGATTGGAGGAGATGTGCTTTTTCTTCCTGCATTGAATTTTTTATTTCTTATGGGGTTGATAGAGTATCGACAAAAAACGGACTCAATAGAATATACAAAGAACAATGAGACTATCTAAGCTTTATACAAATAGGTCTGATTTATTTGAGCCGGTTTTTTTTAAAGCGGGGCTCAATGTCATATATGGTGAGATCCGTCTTCCTGAAAACAAAAGCAGAGATACCCATAATTTAGGGAAAAGTACTCTTGGAAGGGTTATTGATTTCACTCTTCTTTCAAAGCGCGACCCAAGATTTTTCCTATTTAAGCATGAGGATGTTTTTAGTCCTTTTGTCTTCTTCGTCGAAGTAAAGTTAAACGATAATAGCTATTTGACAATTCGGCGCGGTGTTTCACAGGCTTCGAAAATCAGCTTCAAAAAACACAATGAAAAACATCAAGATTACGTTTCTCTTGCCGATGACCATTGGGATCACCTTGATGTTCCATTTGCTAGAGCAAAGGAACTTCTCGATAGCTTGCTAGATCTCTCGGCAATCAAGCCGTGGACATATAGGAATGGGCTTGGATATCTTATTCGATCTCAGGATGATTACAACGATGTGTTCAAGTTGCGCAAGTTCGGTTCTCGGGATGCCTATTGGAAGCCGTACTTGTCTCATATTCTAGGGTTCGATGCTGATCTGCTGGTTAGGCATTATCAAAAGGAAGAAGAGTTAAGTAAGAAGGAAGATGCAGAGAGCACCGTTAGAAAAGAGTTGGGCGGGTCGGTCGAGGACGTTAGTAAAATCGAAGGTATATTACTGATTAAGCAGCAGGATGCTGAAAAAAAGCAAAAGCTCCTCGACTCATTTGATTTTAGGCAACAAGACAAAGAAAAGACAAAGTATTTGGTCGACGAGCTTGACGAAAAGATAGCAGAGTTAAACAGGAGGCGCTACTCGCTCAATCAGAATCGAAAAAAGATATTAAAGTCTCTTGAGGAAGATAAGATCATCTTCAACACTGAAGATGCTCAGAAAATTTTCCAAGAAGCCGGAATTTTATTCTCCGGACAAGTTAAAAAAGATTTTGATCAGCTGGTAGCGTTTAATAAGTCAATAACTGAAGAGCGTTTTGGTTACCTCGTAAGCGAAAAATCCGAGATCGAGTCAGAAATATCAAAAATTAGCAGCGAACTTAATTCTCTAGGTAAGAAGCGCTCAGATACATTGTCTTTTTTGAGTGATACAGAGGTATTCAATAAATATAAAAGATTGTCCAATGACCTTGTTTCACTTCGAGCAGACATCGAGGCTTTGGAAAGACAGAAGAGGCATATTCATCGATTGCAAGAATTAAGGGCCGAAATTAGAGGCTTGTCAGAAGAGTGTAGTCATCTCCAGTCTGAAATTGAAAATAATGTTGAGCAACAAAACTCTGAAAAAACCAGCCTTTTTTCCCAGATACGATTGCACTTTAGCGAGATTGTAGATGACGTAATTAACAGGAAAGCATTGTTAAGTGTTTCGCCTAACAGCGAGGGACACTTGCAATTTAAGGCCGAAATTCTTGATGAGTCAGGGAACTCAACTAGCGCTGACATGGGACATACCTATAGAAAATTGTTATGCATAGCTTTTGATCTGTCTGTGCTCCGGGCTCACCTAGGCGAAAAATTTCCTCACTTTGCATTTCATGATGGTGTTTTTGAGTCTCTTGATAATCGGAAAAAGGAAAATCTACTGGCTGTTATCCGCCAATATGCCGATATGGGTATTCAATCCATAATCACGCTGATTGACTCCGATCTTCCTCATAGAGAAGAAGAGGAGTCTTCCGTTTTTGATGAGTCAGAAATCGTGCTTCAATTGCATGATGAAGGAGAAAAAGGGCGCCTGTTTAAGATGAAGGCTTGGTAATCACTAGTCCGGCCATCTGTATTTTTGGGAAGCGGCTCCCCCCTACTTCCTTATTGAGCCTGCTTAAATTGAGTAATTTCCACGTCCTGACCATCGGGAAATTTGGCGTTAATTTCGAGTTTGGCGGTCTCCAGTATATAACCCGCTTTCGCGGTTGTACTCAGCGCGATGACGTCAACACAGAGACGGCGATAACAGCCATAGCCAGCGCCAAAATCGGCGTGCTGCACCAAGCATGAATAAATAGGGTCGACCGGCAAACGCGTAACATGATGATTGATCCCCTGACTGGAAAATTGGAATATTAATCTGCTGTTAAAACGCTCCAGTTAAACAAGCCCCGCCTGGGGCGATAACTGGGGAAAACCCCAGGCGCCAGCAGTATTTCATCAGGAAAACCAGGAAACTTTTATGACGCAGCCGAATCGATACGCGATCGCCATTCATGGAGGAGCGGGGACCCTGTCCAAGGGGATGCTCACAGAGGACCAGGAGAACGAAGTACACGCCGCCCTGCGGCAGGCGGTCATGGCGGGCAAACAGATACTAGCCCAGGGAGGAACCAGCCTGGACGCCGTCGAGGCGGCGGTGCGCGAGTTGGAGAACAGCGAATGGTTCAACGCCGGCAAAGGCTCCGTCTACAACTATGACGGCGACCACGAACTGGACGCCTCCATCATGGACGGCGCCACGTTGAAGGCCGGCGCTGTGGCGGGCGTCCGCAACAGTCCCAACCCTGTGTCAGTCGCTCGCGCAGTCATGAACAAGTCCGAGCATGTGCTGCTGGCGGGCGAAGGCGCAGACCGCTTCGCCAGGGCGATGGGATTGCCTCAGGTGGAAAACTCCTGGTTCGGCACGCCCATGCGCCATAGCCAGTGGCGTCAGGCGCAGGACAAAGCGCAACCCAGCCTGGAACCCGGCGCGGAGGATTACAAATTCGGCACCGTGGGCGCCGTTGCTATTGATCAGGCCGGCAATCTGGCGGCCGCCACCTCCACCGGCGGCATGACCAATAAAAAATACGGCCGCGTCGGCGATTCGCCGCTGATCGGCTGTGGCGCTTACGCTGACAATCGCAGCTGCGCCGTCTCCACCACGGGGCATGGTGAGTATTTTATCCGCCATGTGGTGGCGCATGAGGTGTGCGCCCGTTACCGTTATCTGGGCGAATCGCTACAGCAGTGCGCGCAGCAGGTGTTGTTCGAAGAGTTGCAGCCCAGAGGCGGCGAAGGCGGACTGATCGCCATCGATCATACCGGCGCCGTAACGTTGAATTTTAATACGGAAGGCATGTACCGGGGCTGGAGCGAAAGCGACGGTGAGATTTTCACGGGCATCTACGGCGACGACGCCGTGCGCTCCAACAAGCCTTAACCGCGACTGCCGCTCAGTTTTCGCATTATTTTTAGCCAAAACAGTGGGATAGACTATTCTTAAAGAAGGTTTTTGACAAAAGCCTCTTCTCTTCCATCAGGACGAGGTGGGGCTTTGCGCCGTTTGTCAGTACTTTCTGGGGATGTCTATGCCTAAATTGCTGCGTTTTTTCACCACCCGGTTATTGCGGCCGGTGCTTATCGTGTTGTGCGTTGCGGTGGCGTTGCAAATTATCGCCAATATTCTGCTCGGACAATTTCAGCTGAACAATTTGGTCAAAGAGGTCGAATCCGGCCTGCGCGATAGCCGCCAAAAGGTCAGCACCGAACTGAACGCGGCGGAAAGCGCCGTCGCCAGCCAATTACAGACCATGTCCGACAACGCCCAGCAGCAGCTACAGAGCAAGCTGGGCGCGCAGTTGGAGACTCAGCGCAAGGATATCGCCCAGAATCTGCGACAGACCCTGGATGAAGGGGTTAAGAACCTCACCGGCATCGTCGCCGCTATCGCACCGCCCGCTATCTGGGACCGGGACACGCCTGAATTGACGCGTCTGGCGCAGTTGGTGGATAACAGCGACTCCATCGTGTTCGCCGGCTTTTATGGCTTTTTCGGTCAGGAGCCCGAACAGTTGACCCGCTATGTCGACCGCACCGATGAGCAAGTGCAGGCGCTGATTAAACAGGGCGAAGGCAAAGGCTCTTTGGCTAAGGTAATCGATGCGGCGGAGAAAGATCCCGGCATCGTTGTCATTCGTACGGATATCGCGCCCCAGGGCGCGGTGATCGGCCAGTTCGTGGTCGGCGTCAGCACCTCCCGCATAGACGGCCAGATGGAGCGTCTGAAAGGCCAGTTCTCAGACCTCACCAACCAAAGTAAGGTAACGGTGGCCAATGTGCTCGGCGGCGAATTGTCGCGGGTGTCAGAGGCGTTGCGGCTGTCTCTGAAAAACACGGAAACGCAAACGGACGAATCCATTTCCTCCGCCGTCCTGCAAATTCGGGAAGGAGCGGAGTCGTTGATCGGCAGCCTGACTTCCGCCTCCCTGGCGGCCGGAGTCATATTAGTGGTGCTGATCTCCCTGGTGTTGGGAGTGCGCGTTGTGCTGAAAGTGGATGTGCTGAGCAAAGCCATCTGGAATATCGCCGAGGGAGAGGCGGACTTGACGCAACGGGTGAATATTCAAGGCAACGATGAAATCGCCGACGTGGGCAAAGGCCTCAACGTCTTTATCGAACGGATACAGAAGATTGTGTTGAATGTTAACAAATCCGCGGAGCTGGCTTCATCGCAATCCGACGAACTCAAACATAACACTCAACAAGCCGATGAAGCGGTGGCGCATCAGAAGCAGGAAATCGAGCAGATATCTTCCGCTATTTCAGAAATGTCCAGCAGCATTCATCATGTGGCGGAGCATGTGCAACTGGTGGCGAACGATGTCGACCACATCAAGTCGGAAACCAAAAAGTCCGGCTCCATCTCGCAGAACCTGCGCAATATGCTGCAATCTCTGCAAACGGAAATGAGTAATGCGGATGAGGTGGTCAACCAGCTCGACACCCATAGCAAGGAAATCGGCTCGGTGCTGCTGGTGATACGCACTATCGCCGAACAGACCAACCTGCTCGCGCTAAACGCCGCGATTGAGGCTGCGCGGGCGGGAGACAGCGGGCGAGGCTTCGCGGTGGTGGCGGACGAAGTGCGCACCCTCGCCAATAAAACCCAGCAATCCACCACGGAAATACAGAGCCGCATAGACAGCCTGCAAAGCGGCAGCCAGAGCGCGGTGCGCTCCATCAGTGCGGCGTCGGAAAGAGCCAAACGCTCCGCTGAAGCCTTCACCGAGTCCGACAGCAGCCTGGAGAACATTAATCAATTGGTGATCGGACTGTACGAACGCGCCACCGAAATCGCCTCCATGGCGGAAGAGCAAAGCGGCGTCGCGGAAGAAATCAACCGTAATATCGTCAATATCGCCGACGCCTCGGAACGCACGCAGCAGTCCGCCGCCGAATCCGCCCGAGCCGGCGCCAGCATTCAACAGTCCGTGTCGGATTTGCGACGGCAGGTATCTGAATTTGTGGTGTAGCGCTCAGCGTTTTCTAAGGGATTAATAGGGCCGATACGTGCTCATGCACTGGGCGATGTGATTGGACGCGTCATTGAGACACTCGAAGAACTGACGTTGTTTGCCTTGCGCCTGCGAACACTCGCGCTGGGTTAGCTTGCCTTCAATGCGCTTCAGCTCAGGCATGCCCTGATCGTATTGCGCCTGCGTCATGTGACCGGAGTTCAGGTTTTTCCTGGCGACGTCTCGCATGCTCGACAGCCAGTCCTTGCCATTGCTGATGGATTTAGAACAGAAGTCCGATCCCAGCGCTTCCCCTGACGCCGAACCTTCATCGTCCGTATCGACGGACGCCGCATCCTTTTTGATCTGCTCCTGTTTTTGGCCGGGACAGGGACGATCCGAAAACGTCATATTGCCCGACGCATCCGTACACTTGTAAATACCCGCTTCAGCCATCCCTGACAATAACAAGAAAACCACCGCCAACTTCCGCATTTCCAACTCCAAAGACTCAGTCCACGCCACTCCTAACGAGCAACCTTACAAAATAATCAGAATAGACCATCAATCCCAGGATACAAATAAAGGCGGAAATTCACGCCCGCCGGCAGCTACTTATCGCCTTTCCACTCACCAATGGAAGCGCGCCGCTCATCATCGTCCGCTAATGCATGGCTGGCGACCAGCCTGCAGGGTTCGCATTGATAGGGGAATAACCAGAGGTCGCCGCCCCTCTCAGTAGAATGACCTGTCCGCCAATCTCCACCGCACCCTGGACACCAACGTTTTTCCTCATTTTTGCGTCGGCCCCAATACCGGAAGAGAAAGTAGTATGCAGGTACGCCAGTGGCGGCTTCAATGATCCGGCACACCTCTTTCCCAGCTAAAGTCAGCGCGCTATTGGCGTCGGCAAGTTCCTTGTAGGTTTCTGACTCAAGCACGGCGGACCTCATCCAAATAGAATCGCACTGACGATAATCCCGTTGCCAGAAATAGGCCCGCTCACGCTCATCCGCGTCACAAGGAACGGTATACAGGGTGATATTTTCTCCATTGTCGCCCCGATATAACGGCGACTCACCGCCATTGTCGAGCGTATGCAGGTACAGGAATGGCGCGCCTTTCCATGAGGCTTCCTTCTTTGGCGCGTTATCCTCCAACATTTCCCAAACCGGCTCACCACCGAAATACCCTTTAAGCCCTTCCAATGAACTCAAACCATAACGGTTAAAAAAACTCAGCTCCGTGGCGCTGGGTCCAAGCGCATTAACATATGCGCATACAATGCCTTGCTGAACTGCACAAACATAATCGTCTACATTCACCTGCCCATTATGCGCAAGCGTAGAAAGAAAGCTGAACGCCAGCTCCAGCGCCTCATCTTTATCATCATTAACCAGCGAACCGAAGGTTACTTTATGTAGAATCAATGTTTATTCCCAATCCCTGAACTCAAACCAAGCGATATATAAAATACGCCCCAAGTCCCACGACAACCCAGAACACTATCCCAAACACGATCGCAAATAATCCGTCCAGGTCGGCATGTTTTCCAGCGAATAGTCGATGGATCAGATATCCCGGACCTTTGATCAGAAACTCCATCACGAAATAGAGCACGCCTTGCGCAATGACGCCCAGCAGTCTAAGGAGAAGGACAAGTATATCTTCCATCGAAATACCACATAGATTTGAGGAGTAAGAAGGCTACGCTATTTCCCGATACATCACATCCGTGCGCAGCACATATTTAACGCCGCTTTCGACCGTTGTCCCTTGATGCATCATGGCGTGGGGAAACACTACCACGGAGCCTCTTTCGGGTTTGATTTTGTCCCAGCGGAAGGCGATTTCTCCGCCTTCGTAATCTTCGTTCAGAAAGATCAGGAATGACAGCAGACTCGCTTCTTTTTCGCTGCGGGCGTATGAGCCGTCGCGATGCCATTTGAAGTACTGGCCGGGTTCATAGCGGTAGAAACGTAAGCGTTCATTTAAGCCGACCAGTTCCCAGCCGTCCAACTCCTGCGGCAGCATGGCTTCAATTCGATTGAAGATATTATTCGCCATGACGGCGTCATCAAAAATCACGCGATCATTATTGCGGATATCTTTGTACATCTGCGATCCACGTGCGGTTTGAATCTCCGCTTCGTCGTATCCCATTGCTTCACTGTCGGAAATATAGGCGTCGCACTCATGCGCCGTTAGAAACCCTTGAATGGCGAAAACACCTGCGCCGTATTCGATTTTTTTCATGTCGCCAACTCACTCCTATGACTACGCGGCGAATACCCAATTGGGCGGTAGGAGTCTGTATTATCCTGTGGCGAACATGGAAAACCATACGCATAAGCCGCCCTAAACGGGCGGCGATGGGATGAGAAATGTGAAGAGAGATCAGTCTGCCGAAGTTTCCGTTTTCGCCTGTAGGTCGGCGGCCATCTCAACGTCTCTGGCCAGCACTTCGCTGAAACTGCGGCGACTGGTGACGCGTTTGATATAGGCGTCGATCACCTCCGTGCGCGCAACCAAACCAAACTGAGTACACCAATGAAAAGCCATTCCCCACAATACGTCCGCCGCGGAGAACTTTTCGCCCAGAATGTAGGGGCCGCTGGCGATGCGCTCCACGATGCCGCTTAGCATGAGGTCATAATCCGCATAAGGGCTGGTATCCCGCGGCGCGGGCTCTCTTTGCATGGCCTTGTCCACCACCGCCGGCTCAAAACAACTGGCGTAATACACCATCCAACGCAGATAAGGTCCGCGCAAAGGATCATTCAACGCTGGAGCCAGGCCCGCTTGTGGAAACAAGTCAGCAAGATAAAGAAAGATCGCCACCTGCTCCGTGATCAACGCATCGCCATGCTGCAGTGCAGGGACTTTGCCCAAGGGATTCACCTGCAAATACTCATCCCGGCGGTTTTCGCCATTACGGATGTTGATCAGTTTCACTTCATAAGCTGCTTCCAGTTCCTCCAACAAAACCATGGAGCCAGTGGAGCGGGATTGGGGGCAGTGAAACAACACAATTTTCGAATCAGAAGCCATGACGCATATCCTTTTGGTTGGGAAATAAACTCAGTGGCATAATACGACTCCATACCTGTCAGTTTTTGTCAGGTTTAAAATAAAAAATTTGCAGCAGGTTTTTATGCGAGCCAGCCGTCTCCTGACCATCCTCATGACCCTCCAGGCCCGCGGCCAAACCACCGCGCCTATGCTGGCGAAAGAGTGCGGCGTGTCTCTGCGCACGGTTTATCGCGACATAGAAACTCTGAGCGCACTGGGCATCCCGGTTTATAGCGAGCGTGGCGCAGAAGGCGGATACCGGCTTCTTGACGGCTACCGCACCCGGCTCAACGGACTGTCCTCACAGGAAGCGGAAGCCCTGTTCCTGACCGGTTTAGCCGGCCCCGCCAACGATATGGGTCTGGGCGCCGCCGTCTCCGCCGCACAGACGAAACTGTTGGCGGCCCTGCCCCAGGAACTGCGTTCCGGCGCGGAACGCATGCAATCCCGGTTTCATCTGGACGCCCCCGCCTGGTTCTCAGAAGCGGAACACCCGGATCATTTACGGGACATTACACAAGCCGTCTGGGAACAGCGCACAATCGAGATGCGCTATCAAAGCTGGAAAGGCGAGAAGCAGCGACGCGCCGAGCCGTGGGGCGTGGTATTGAAAAGCGGCTCCTGGTATCTGGTGGCGCAAGTTGATGGCGATCTCCGCACCTATCGCATCTCCCGTATTTTGGAGCTGACCGTCTCGGAAACCCGCTTTGAACGTCCGTCGGATTTCGGCCTGGCGGAATACTGGCGAGCCAATACTCTCCGTCTGGAGGAAGAGTTACACACCTATGTCGCCGAAGTGCGCCTGACCGAAAAAGGCGTCTGGATGATGGACGCGCTCAATTCGCCGTATGTGCGCGCCGCCACCATCATTGATCCAACCCCGGACGCTCAGGGTTGGCGCAAAGCCACACTGCCCGTCGGGACTCTGCGTCAGGCCTGCGTGGAGCTATTGCGGTTCGGCGCTGAGCTGGAAGTGCTGGGACCACCGGAATTACGGGAAAAGATGGCGAGTATCGCGGAAGAAATGGCGCAGTTGTATGCGCAATCAAAGTAGAACGTAATTCAGAGTAACCGCTCCTCACCCTGACTTTAAAGGGAAGTGGACTCCATCGAGTAGGAGGGGGAGTTACCTCCCCCGTCCTCTCACACCACCGGGCATACGGTTCCGTACCACGGCGGTTCATGATTGGCGCTGAAGCCGGTTCATCGTATCCAGCAAGCTTACCAGAGACAGGCGGTCGAACATCCTCTTGGGAAGCGCCGCGTTCATATGGGACGCGCCACTATTCCACCAAGGTCCCCGACCATTGCTTGCGCTACTCCAAGCCCTCTGCTCGGACAGTCCTAGTCGCATTAGATTACGGGCTCGGGTGTAAGTCCGTTTCCACTGTCGCCAGAGCAACAGGCGCAACCGCCGTCGCACCCAGCCATCGAGTCCTTCCACTGGGCGCTTCGAGGTCGTCAGGCGATAGTAGTTCGCCCAGCCCCGGAGTGCCGGATTCAGTCGCGCAATGGTGGTCTGCAGCGGTCGCCCTCGTGATTGTCTGAGCAACTGACGCAGTTTGGCCTGGTAGCGCTTCAGGCTCTTCGGCGCGATCCTCAGCCGTACCTGCTTGCGCCAGCTCACGCTGTAACCCAGATAGCTCCGGCGCCATGGTCGATCCACAGCACTTTTCTCCGCGTTCACTTTCAGGCGAAGGTGCATTTTCAGGTAATGGGTAATGCTAGTCATGACCCGGTGACCGGCCCGCTCGCTTCGGACGTAGATATTGCAGTCGTCCGCGTAGCGGCAGAACCGGTGGCCCCGGCGCTCCAGCTCCCGGTCCAGTTCGGTCAGGAGCACATTAGAGAGCAGAGGTGACAGGGGGCCGCCTTGCGGCGCGCCTTCCCGCCTTGGGCTGACCAGCCCACCGTCCAGCATACCGGCTTGCAGGTATCGGCGGATCAGGGTGAGCATCCGTCGGTCGGCGATGCGGCGGGCCAGCAGGCCCATCAGCACATCGTGGTTGACCCGGTCAAAGAACTGCTCCAGATCCAGATCGACCACCCAGCGGTGACCGTCGTTGATGTGCCGTTGCATCGCCCTAACCGCCTGATGGGCGCTTCGCCCGGGGCGGAACCCGTAACTGTGGTCCGAGAAGATCGGCTCCAGCATCGGGCTCAGCACTTGGTGCAGGGCTTGTTGGATCAGGCGATCCTGTACCGTTGGGATGCCCAGTATCCGTTCTCCGCCTTGCGGTTTGGGGATACTGACCCGGCGTACTGGTTGAGGATGGTAGTCTCCGGCCAACAGCCGCTCTCGCAGCGTTGGCCAATGCTGTTGCAGGTGGCCTTTCAGGGCCGCCACCGGCATCTGATCGACACCGGCGGCGCCCTTGTTGGACATCACCCGCTGATACGCATGCATCAGGTTCGGGCGCTCAAGCACCTGTTCCATCAGCGTATTCGGCTCCGCGTTCGTCCACGAGTGAGCCCCCGTGTCTGCCTCAACACGGGCTTCAGTCTCTGCCGGATACCGTCCGACGTCTCCCTGAATACCCTGACCCATCCGGATCGCTTCTGTCTTCATAAGCACATCACGAGAACTCACCGCCTACTGGCGGTCAACCATGTTCAGTCCTTCAGTACGCGGTAACGCACCTACTATGACCTCGGCTGAGTTCTGGCGCTCCATCCCCACCCCTCACGAGGTGAGTAGCACAACGGCAGAGAACCAGACTTCCCAGGGTAAGACGCGTGACCTTCACACTTATGCCCGCCGCATCTACGTCCACACCTTCCGTGCAAGTACGGGCTTTGACGGTATTTGCCGCCTTACCCAGTGTGGCCGCCTCGTATGCGATTCCTGTTCGTCAGGCCAGTGCTTTGCCTACGGCTTCCTTCAGATTCCACCTCACGATGGACACCCTTGCCGTTCGGCTAGTGGTTCCCCTTGCCGGGCCCACAGGGGACTTGCACCCCCAAGTCATCCGGCCAGCACCACCTGAACCGGAACAGCGCCCGTCAAGGCACTACGCGCCATGCCTGGCGCACAAAAAAAAAGCTGCTCCCCGATGGTCAGCAGCTTTCAATCAGAACCGATCAAGTCGATGCGGAATCAGGAATCTGGATTGGCTTTCCAATACTCAACAATCCGCTCGTTCGCACTAAAGCTATCGCCAAGCTTGTATTCGATCTTGGTTCCTTCAGTAAGACCATCAAACTTCAAACTGGGGTCCAGTTTCACCATTTTGACGTCTGAGTCTTTGTTAAAGGTGGACCAAGCCCTGACTAATCCCAAGCTATGAGAGCCTTTATCAAACTTGTATACATATCCGCTGTACACCATGCCGCCCTCATTCGGAGCCGCAAAGCTAAACGCGGAGATAACCAACAATGAGGCGAGTGCGCCCATCTTTACAACTTTATTTAACACAGCCTTCCCCTCCTGCTGACGAGTACGCTTTACATTCCCAAAATATATACCTTCCACACGGGCATCTCTAGGTGTTATTTGTAGCGAAAGTGACCACAAGATCCCAATTACCAATAAAATTACAAAATTACACCATTTCGTTGCAATCGGGCATAAGTCCGAGATCACATAGATGACTCGACTAGTTGGCGTTTTCGTAATGCGGGAAGCACCCATCATACCTTATCAAAACAACCAAAATCTCATCAAAAATAGGCTTTATTAGGGATACTCCCCTCCCTCTTCCACATGCACAATTTCCTGACGGTTTTAACCAGTTTTTCATATTGCTGTGAAAAATTAGGGCCGCGTTCATACCCCGTTTACTGAACAGGATGAAATGGGGACGCCTCATTGAACAATAATTAAAAAAGGACTCTTTAAAATCATGCATAAACTCTCTTTTCTGGCTGGCGGGTTGCTCGCCGCCTCACTCAGTCTGACCGCTAACGCTGAATATTGCCCTGACTATGACAGCGTGCTGCATGCTCCAGGTCTGCAGAAGCCGGCGCAGAAGTCGTTTCACCATTGGGGTAACCGTCTGCTTGCTTCTTTGAATAAGCCGTTCCATATGGTCCACGACCAGATCGTCAAAGCCGGCGACTCCGCCACCATGGTGGGGAAGTTCGACTACTCCGCCCTGTTCCACAAAGACCTGGAAGATGAAGACATACATGTCTACGTCTACGGAACCGGTATGTCCGGTTGGGAGTATCTGGGAGAACATCGCACCAATAGCGACGGCAAGATTTATGTCAACATCAACAAGCCGGAGGGCGACTACGTGGTGCGCATGGTGGTGGAAGGCGATCACACGGAAGCGTCTGGTTACCTGACCGTGGTGCAGCCCGGCCGTAAAACAGTCTTGTTTGATATCGACGGCACTCTCACCCTGAATGACTTCGAAGCCATTGGCGACTACCTGGGCACGGACACTGCGGAAATGCACAACTACGCGGCCGAAGTGGTGTGGGACTACGTGGAGAAGGGCTATCAGGTGGTGTATCTCACCGGCCGCCAGTACTGGATGGCGAAAACCACCCGCAACTGGTTCAACACCAAAGGCCTGTTCCAATGGCACCTGCGCACGGACAGCAACGCGGAAAACCCCGCCAGCCCACAGACTCAAGCGTATAAGACCGCCTATATTCGTCACCTGCTGAACGACGTGCAATTGGATATCGTACGCGCCTACGGCAACGCCGCCACCGATATCGCGGCCTACGCCGACGCCGGTTTGTCAAAGTCCGAGACTTACATCATCGGGCCGGAAGCCGGTAAGGAAGGGACACAGACGGTTGACGGCGATTACGCCTATCATTACTCCACTGTAGTGACGGAAACCCCCGCCGCAGGCTGCGAATGGCGATAGCCAGGACGCCATAAGCCGTGGTAGACAGGGAAGCCTTCGCTTCCCTGTTTTCATCTCACCCCAGCGGGAACGGAAACCTCTCTCCTGCAAACACTGAGAGAATCAGGACTTATCCAGTTCCCGTAAAAACGTTTCCATAAAAACGTCCACTACCGCCGGGTGCTTGCCGGTAATCAAATGGCCGTCCACGAAGGTGTCCACGGCCTGATTATTCTCCACCTGCAAAACTCCTCCTGCGTTGCGCACGTCGGCGGCGATATTGTGGGCGGCGGTGACTTTACGCCCCTGCAGCAACGACGGGTCCGCGGTGAACAGCCAGAGCGAGTGGCAAATGGCGCCGATTTTAATGCGATCGGTAGCGATGACTTGACGCAAAAACGCCAGCGCCGGGGCGCGGGAGACGCCATCGTCGCTTAACTCGGTTTCATAGCGCAGACGATCCATGGCGTAGCCGCCGATGAGAATGACGCCAGCGTATTGCGACAGATCCACCTGGGTGATATCGGTCTTCACCACCACTTGGCGTTGATGGTCATTGCCGTTGAAGGTCAGTTCAGGCTGGCCCCACAAATAGGACATGAACACCACTTCATAACCGTGGACGGGGAAATATTGCTGAAACGCCACCAACTCGGTTTCATCGAAATGCTCCTCCACCAACACGCCGATTTTGCCTTTGTACTCACCCGTCACCGGCGGCGTCTGCACCGTGATTTGCGGGATTTCTACAGAGGAAGCGGAAGAGAAAAGCGAGGCGAACAGCGTCAGCGCCGCCAGCAGTAAGGTCGTCGATCTTAAATACATGGGTTAATTCCTTTACATCCAATCTGGTTGCGGACGCCCCGCACATCAGGGCGTCCGAATAGGCAATCAGGCAGGGGTCAGTCTGACTTTGACGTTCATTTCCTGACGCTCGCGAGGCAGCGTCACCGTCAGGTTCGCCGGGTCGAAATCCTGATAAAGCTCGCCGTTCACCCACACTTTGTCGATCTTCACGCTGCCCTTGGGCAGGATGTCCGGCTCCACTCGCAACAAATTACCGGTAAAGCCGTTCGCCTGCGGCTTGAAGTAAAGATCCATAGGCTGCTTCAGAATCAGCAGCTTGTTGTACACCGCTGACAGATAGGCCAATTCAAAGGCGTGATACCCCGCCATGGAATGGCTGCCTTTGCTGCGCTCCATGCCTTCCACATAAGGTTGGCCGCCAGCCAGCACATTGAAATAGACGCCGCCGTCCGTGCGGTCCAGGAACCATGCGTTGTAGAAAGCGGAAGATTCCCGCGCCAACTGTAGATAATCAGGGTTGCCGGTCACGCCCGCCAGAATCTGATAAGCCAGAATGCCCTGCTCCTGTTGCCACCAGGCTTTGCGATCATGGAAAGCGAAACGATGCTGGCTTTGACCGTCGCCGAGCTTGCGCTCCACCACGTCGTACCATCCACCGCGCTGCAAATCCGCGCCGTACTTGGGCATGGCGTCGCCCAGGGTTTGCGCCAGCTCGGAATAGGACGCCTTCGGACGCAGGTTGTTCATGCGCATCAAATTCCAGGCGATTTTCAGGTCATGGCCTATCACTGCCCGGTCCTGCTGCCACTTGTAACCGGCATCCACAGACCAGTCCGCGAAGAAGCGTTCGTTGACGAAGGGACTCTCACCGTTACTCGGGAAGCGGGCGGCGATGGTGTCGAAGGTATCCTCAAGAAAATCCGCGTATTCCACCTTACCCGTGGCCAGCCACAGGTTGATCAGATACGCCGGCGCGTGATCGCCCACCGAGTTCCAGTTCTTCTTGCTGCGGTTATCGCCCAAAGACTCCGCATGAGGGCTGAACGTCACCGGATCGATATGGGAGAAGTAGCCGCCCTGGGCGCTCTTGTCGCGATAGCGGTTTTCAAATAAAGACAGGGTTTTCTCCACATCCTGCAGAATGGCGCTGTCGCCAGTAATGCGATAGGTCTGCACCAGTCCCGCCAGGTCATAGATCTGCTCGTAACAGGGGATGGCGTTGTAATCGTCGGAGAAACGCGAGCCCGCGAAGGCCTCAACGCCGTTTTTGCCATTGACGTCCAAGGCGTGCAGCCAATAGAACTGCTCGCCCTCGTTTACCTGAAAGTTGGCGCGCAGATAGGCCGAGCCCTTGCTCGCCGCCTCCCAGTAACGATCCTCTCCCGTCATCATATAGGCGGTGGCGAAGCCGTATATCAGGCGGGATAAAGTAGCGGCTTCCTGAATGCCGTCCCCCAGCTTATCCCCTTCCAGAGACAGGTTGGTGCGATAAAGTGTGTAATCGATCGGACCGTCGCCGAACTCCGCCTGTAGATAGAAGTCCGCCAACTCACTGATTTGACGGCTCCACCAGTCGCTTTGCTCAAAGACGTATTGGTTATCCTGACTTGTGGGAAAAACCAGATGGGTCGCCTCCAGCGCGTATTGGCCGTCATGGGGATAGAACACGCCATAGGCGTAAACATAGCGCCCCTGGGTCAGCATGACGTCCAACTTATCGGTGGCGTTCTTGAACTCTTCACCCAGATTACGCACGAATTCCGCATACGCGTTGTCGCCGATTTTGACGGACAGCTCGTGGCCATTGCGGGTTTTCATGGCGAAGGTCTTATGAGCGCGGTCATATCCGGTCACGTAACCGGCGACCAGATCGGAAAAGGTGAATCCAGTACGTTCCGCCATAAACGCAGACGGGGCTGCTGCCTTTGCAGCCTGCGGCTCATTCGCCGCCGCGACCGGACTGGAAATGGAGACTAATGTAGAGAGTGAAGCAGTAACAACGCAGGCCAGTATCTTCTTCTTAAACATATTATTCTTTCGTTTTCTTTTCGTTTAACGTCAACAACTCATGTGCTATAAACAAAAATTCCTATCGCTCCATCTCCCTGGAAGCGCCTGAAAACTGCCTGTTTTCGCCGGAATAACCGGCTTTATCCCCCTGTCTGCGCACCCGCGCAGGCGCTTGTCTGAAGATATGAATTGCTTACAACGCAGAAATAAGTCTGTGAGGACAACGCGCTTCGCCACCGACCGGCGTAACGCGTCGCTATTGTTCTTCCGGGCTTGCGCCCAGGCGTCAGAGCCGAAGTCCGTTACGCGGATTTATTCTGATAGGCTCCCGCGCTGTAGTGCAGCTCGTAGGAGTGCGAATAAATTTCCACGATGTTGCCGAACGGGTCTTCCATGTAGACCATTCGGTATGGCTTTTCACCCGGAAAATATTCCCGGATCGGCATTCTTTGCTTGCCGCCCAGTTCGACAATGCGCTGAGCCAGCCCTTCCACATCCGGGTCCTGTACGCAGAAATGGAACACGCCGGTCTGGTAGGGGTTGAACTCGTGCCGGGGCGTTTTGTTTTGCGGGAATTCGAACAGCTCTACGCCAATGCTGTCGCTGGTGGACAGGTGGGCGATTTTGAAGGAGCCCCAGCCTTCGCCGAATACGTCGATGCACATGGCGCCAATAGCGGTGTCCTTCTCTTCCTTCACCTCAGTGACGTCCATGATGACGTACCAGCCCAGCGCTTTTTGGTAGAAGTCCAGGGCTCTGGCGATGTCGGGAACGGATATCCCGATGTGGGAAAAGGCTCTTGGATATCTTTTTTCCATCTGTTGACCTCAATGTTTTGTTGCTCGCGCCAGCAGGCGCATTTCACATAGAAATGAGAAGCAGAAAAACAAGTCGGCCGAACTTTTTCTCTTTGCAATATCACAGAGCGACTGCGATTCGGGAGCATCATAGGGAGGGCTAAGTGGCTGATCAAGTAGGCACTTTTTGGTAAGCACCCCCACTTTTGCGCGCGTTTTACTCTCTTGAACAGGCAGGATAGCCGTTAAGACCGCGTGCTTACTGGTGTGAACGACGGCAGGGGGAGCTACTCATCTTCCGCTGATTTTTTCAGGTCGAATTGCGCGATGGCCCATCCATGCATCTGTTCCAGAATGGGAAAAATGCTATGCCCGCGCTCCGTCAATTCGTACTCCACTTTGGGGGGAACTTCCGGGAAAACCGTCTTCACGATGAGCCCGTCACGCTCCATTTCCTTGAGCTGTTGCGTCAGCATTTTCTGACTCACTCCCGGCACGACCCGCTCCAGCTCCTTAAACCGCATTTTGTCCAAATGCAGATGCCACAGTATCAAGCACTTCCATTTGCCGCCCACCGCCGCAAAAGCGACCTCCACCGGGCAACGATAGGGTTTGTCATTCCAGGTATACATGCGTCCCTCAACGAGCTTTCTCGGTAACCAAAATCCGAATGGTAATACAGGGTTGGCGCGATCACATCCTCCCAAAGAAACCTTTTTCATTCGCTTTCTCCTCCCCCTTGACCTATGTGTTACTCCCAGGTTTTACACTAAGCTTAAAATCATCGACGCAGACAATGGGAGATGCCGGAACATGAGGGGTTTGCAACTGAAAGTCAGCGAGATGGCGAAACGCAGCGGCGTGACCGCGGACACCGTGCGTTTTTACACCAAACAGGGGCTGTTGCAGCCGACTCGCGATCCGGACAACGGCTACCAGCTGTATGACCGGGACGACCTGCAGAAGCTGATCTTCGCCAAAAAGGCCCGGCAATTGGGATTCAGCGTAAAAGAAATCAATCAGATCATGGCGCAGGCGGAGGATCATCATTCTCCCTGCCCCATGGTGCGGCGCCTGTTTGAAGAGAAATTCGCCGAAGTGGAACGCCAAATCGCCGAACTCACTCAGCTCAAAACCCGCATGCAGGAAGCCATGAGCGCCTGGGAGCACATGCCTGACGGCGACCCCAACGGCCATACCATCTGCCGTCTGATCGAACATTGGGAACAGGAAACCGACGCGCAACGCTAGCGCCAGTGGAGGCTGATATGAATCAGGCATTATCGGAACAAGGCGCGCTCATCGCGATCCAAGGCGCCGGCTGCCAAAGTTGCGTAAAAAAAATCAAACACGCACTGGCGCCCTTGACCGACGCGGACAAAGTCACCGTGGATTTGCAAGCGCAAACCATCGCCATCGACGCCGCCGTGGATATTCCCGCCGCGCTGGAGGCGATTCGCCAGTTGGGTTATCCGGCGGAGCTCAAAGAAGACGAACAGAACCAGGAAACCGCCGCCGACGCGCATTGCGCAACTCGCGCCGCCGAGCCAGAAAGCACGCCTGCGCAAGCAGACGCCTCTTCCCACCCCATGCGTCAGGCCGACATCATCCAGCTCAATATCACCGGCGCCAAATGCGCGGCCTGCGTCAGTAAAATCGAACAGGCGTTGCAGAGCGTTCCCGGCGTCGCCAGCGCAACCATGAATTTCGCCGACCGCACCGCCGCAGTGGAAGGCGATGCAGATACGAACGCGTTGATTCAGGCGGTGGAACAGGCGGGATACGGCGCCGCCCTGGCGACGAATGACGCCGCCGACCAGGAAACCAAGGAGAAAGCGGAACAGGCCTACTACAAACAGTTGCTGCGAAATATGTGGCTGGCCCTGGGCCTGGGCGTCCCCTTGATGGCCTGGGGTTTATTGGGCGGGGAAATGATGGTGCGGCCAGGACTCAGCCAGTTCGCCTGGTTGGCGGTCGGCCTGATCACCTTGGGAGTGATGGCGAAGTCCGGCGGCCACTTCTACACCGGCGCCTGGAAAGCCTTCAAGAATCATTCGGCCAATATGGACACCCTGATCGCCACCGGCACCGGCGCCGCCTGGCTATACTCCATAGCGGTCGCGGCCCTGCCCCAGGTTGTGCCGGAAATGGCGCGCCACGTTTACTTCGAAGCCTCCGCCATGATCATTGGATTGATCAATCTGGGTCTGGCGCTGGAAGTGCGCGCCCGCGGCAAAACTTCCCAGGCCATCAAACGCCTGCTGAATCTGCAACCCAAAACCGCCCGCATCATTCGCGACGGCGACGAGAAAGACATTCCCATTGAGAACGTCCGTAAAGGCGACCTCCTGCGTGTGCGTCCCGGCGAAAAAATCGCCGTGGACGGCGAAGTGCGCGACGGAAAGAGCCTGGTGGACGAGTCCATGCTGACCGGGGAACCCATTCCTGTGGAGAAAAAACAGGGGGATAAGGTAGCCGCCGGCGCACTCAACAAAACCGGCTCCATGACCTATATCGCGGTAAAAGTCGGCAAGGACACGGCGCTGGCGCACATCATCGCCATGGTGAAGAAAGCTCAGAACGCCAAGCCGCCGCTGGGCCGTCTGGCGGACAAGATTTCCGCCGTGTTCGTACCGGTGGTGTTGATTATCGCCGTCATCGCCGCCCTTGCCTGGTATAACTTCGGTCCCGATCCCCGGATCGCGCATATGCTGGTGGCGGCGACCACCGTGCTGATCATCGCCTGCCCCTGCGCGTTAGGACTGGCGACGCCCATGTCGGTGATGGTCGGGGTCGGCAAGGCGGCGGAAGCCGGCGTGCTGATCCGCAACGGCGGGGCGCTGCAACAGGCGGGCGAGCTGGCCACGCTGGTGCTGGATAAAACCGGCACCATTACCGAAGGCAAACCTTCCGTACTGGAGATTCGCGCCATCGACGGGCGCGATCAAAAGGAACTATTGCGCCTCGCCGCCAGTCTGGAGAAAGCCTCCGAGCACCCATTGGGCATAGCGATTGTGGAATCCGCCCGCGAGCAGTCCCTGGCCTTGAGCGATCCCGCCGACTTCCGTAGCGAATCCGGTCAGGGCGTGACCGGCGTTATCGACGGCGTCACCGTGTTGCTCGGCAATCGCCGCTGGATGGAGACCCATCACATTGACGCCGGCCCGCTTACTGAAGTAGCGGATAAACTGGCGCAACAGGCCGCCACGCCGCTGTTTATGGCGACGGATGGCGCGCTGGCGGGGGTCATCGCGGTGGCGGACAAGATCAAACCTGACTCCCGCGACGCTATCGCCCGTCTGCGCGACCGCGGTTTACGCATCATCATGCTGACCGGCGACGTGAAACACTCCGCCGAGGCTATCGCCAGGCAGGTGGGCGTGGATGAAGTCATCGCCGAAGTGCTGCCGGAAGACAAAGCGCGCGTGATTCGCGACCTGCGCCAGAAAGCTGGACAGGGCGAGCTGGTGGGCATGGTGGGTGACGGCGTCAATGACGCTCCGGCGCTGGCCGAAGCGGACGTGGGCTTCGCTATTGGAACCGGTACGGACGTGGCCATTGAAAGCGCCGACATCACCCTGATGCGCGGCTCTCTGCATGGCCTCGCCGACGCCATCGAGGTTTCCCGCGCCACCGTGCGTAATATCAAACAGAACCTGTTCGGCGCTTTTGTCTATAACGCGTTGGGGATTCCCATCGCCGCAGGACTGCTGTACCCCCTGTTCGGCGTGTTGATGAGCCCGGTGCTGGCCGGCGCCGCCATGTCCCTGTCGTCGGTCACCGTCGTCAGCAACGCCAATCGCCTGCGCCTGTTCAAAAGCAGCGCCGCCGATGCGCAACGCCAACAAGAGGAGAAAGCGGCATGACTATTCTGGTGAATCTGCTCGGCCTCGGCGCCATGGCTTTTGTGATTTACTGGTTCTGGCTGTGGCGGCCGCAAAACGCCGCGCGCAGCGCTGGCGGCGCCATCGAAATCACGGTGTCGGACGGCGTGTACAGTCCCAGCCACATAGAAATTCCCGCCGGGGAAAGCGCCACGCTGCGCTTCCTGCGCAAAGACCCCAGCCCCTGCGCCGCCATGGTGATTTTCGATGGGCTGAATATCAGCGAGGAATTGCCGGTCGGACAGGCGAAAGACATTCGCATCCAGGCGCAGGAAAAAGGCGTCTATAAATTTAATTGTCAGATGAACATGTACCAGGGATCGCTGAAAGTTGTCTGATCGCCAGCGATAAATAGCATGAGCCACAAGGAGCCCATCATGATCTCAAACATAACCACCTTGCCGCGCCGCCTCAGCGGCGTCCTGCTGGCGCTGAGCGCTGGATTCGCCGGCGCGCAGCAGGCTACAGCGGAAGAAATGACGGTATATAAGTCGCCTACCTGCGGGTGCTGCAAGGTATGGGTCGACCACGTCAAAGCCGCCGGGTTCGACGTCACTGTGCATGAAACCCGTGACGTGTCGCCAGTGAAACAGCAGGCGGGGCTGGCGCCGCAGCTCGCTTCCTGCCACACCGCATTCGTCAATGGGTATCTGATCGAAGGCCATGTGCCGGCGGCGGATATTCAGCGCTTATTGCAGGAAAAGCCGGACGCTCTGGGACTCAGCGTCCCGGGCATGCCCGCCGGGGAAAATGTGCCAGGCATGGAAGTCCCCGGCGTCAGAGCGAAATTTGATGTGTTGTTGGTAAGCAAGGACGGCGGCGCAGCGCCTTACAGTCACTACGAATAAGCCGCGTCACTCGCCGATGGGGTGATAATACAGCCGCACGGTGTCGCTGCGGCTGGCGATGATGCGCCCGCCGTCGAAAGGCTGCGCCGGCGTGGACATGCGTTCCCGCAACAGCGACAGATCAAACTCGCAGGACTGCAACTCGCCGTTGCGCATCTCCGCTTCGGGGGAGCCGAAGGTCAGCGCATCCACCACTGCGCCGACCAGACGCGCGCTCATATCTGCGAGAAAGCCGCTTTCAGCGCCGTCCTGAGAGGCGATAATGTCGCCTACTTTGATTTCCGCATAGCCTTCCGCCGCGCCGGCGCCGTCTTCCCGTCCCAGTACTTCGGAGCGGGTGTAATACTGCCGCCGGCCGTTGCTATAGTCGCAGCGGCCGCGCACGGTGTAACGGATCTGATCATTTTCGCCCAGCGGCGCCCACTGCAACGCAATGCGGTCGCTGCGTGAGGCGTATTCCATCTGCGCAGCGGGAGAAGCCAAATGAATGGCGGGAGGGAATTCGATAGAAGTGGTCAGGCCCACCAACTCGCCGGGGCGTGCGCTGACATCAGGCAGACCGGAAGTGAACCAGCTTTTGTCCTGCGCCGCGGCTACATCGTATTCCACGCTGAAATACACCGTATCGTACTCGGACGCCACTTCCAGAAGCCCCTGGTAGTCGCCGCTGAGGTTTTCCAGCGCATTCAGACGCACCTTGTCGATGGCGCTTTCGGCGAAAATCACATCGCCGCCCACCAAGGGTTGCCGTACGCTATCCTTAAAAATCACCGCGCCCACCTGCGCCTGCGCGCCGGAAGCCGGTAAGTTCGCCTGCACCAGCGCCGCAATTCCTTTTTCCGGAATCTTCGGCGGCTGCGCGGTTGATTCATCCCCTCCGCAACCATACATCATAGATATGGCCGCGACGATGACAGCTCCGCGTAGTATCCCTGAACTCATAGCCTTGCCTGTTGTTAGCGGAGAATCCATCAGTTAATGATGGTATGAATTCCGTCAGGAGCAAGTCGAGAGGCGCCCGACGGCTGAAAACGTCACATCATATCATGGGAGTATTCATGCTGAAAAAGTTACAGGCGATCTTTCAGGAACTGGCCGCTGACGCGCGCATGCCGATCAAGCAACCCGCGCTGGAGCAGGTCACCGCGGCCCTGTTGATTCAGTTGGCCAGAGTCGATCAGCAGGTGGATAACACAGAGCTGCAAGTGGTGGAGAAATACGTGCGCCAGGCCTTCAACGTGGACGGCGCCGAGTTGACCGAGCTGATGGAGGACGCCGCCAAAGAGGCGGAGAGCGCCACCTCCCTGTATGAGTTCACGTCGCATATTAACGAGGTCTGCTCGCCCCAGGATAAATACCGCATCATCCTGAACCTGTGGCGCGTCGCCTTCGCCGACGGACAAGTAGACCGGTACGAGGAGCATTTCATCCGGCGCGCGGCGGAGTTGATCTATGTGCCTCATGCGGAGTTCATTCGCGCTAAACTGGAAGCGCAAGAGCAAACCTGAACCGCACGGGAGGGGAAAATATGACCCAGCCTAAATTGACGGTTTACTACGACGGAGCCTGCCCCCGTTGCGTCCGCGACCGTCGCAATTACGAAAAGCTGGCGGGCGACCGCGCCGCCGAGGTGCGCTGGCTGGATATCACCGGCCGCGATGACGAGCTGCGCCGCGAGGGCATTGATCCTCACGCCGCCTTGACGGAATTACACGTACGCGATGAAAACGGCGATATTCATCGGGAACTGAACGCCTATATCCTGCTCATGCGCCGCACCCTGCTGCTGCGTCCCCTGGCCTGGCTGTTGAGCCTGCCCGGCTTGAAAGGCTGGCTGTCCCGCTGGTATCGCCGCAGCGTCATGCAACGCTTGCAGAAAAGCGGACGCGTTTAGTTGACGGCGCTGGAAATCAGGCGGACTCCTGCGGCCAGATAATACGCTGATACAGCGCCAGCAACTTGCGTCCTTTTTGCGGATTGATCCCCGCCACGTAAGCGATTTTCCCTCTCAGATGCGCCGCCCAATCCCCATGCCCCTGGCGATTTTGCCCGTCGGGACCAAAGCGCAGGCAATTGTGCAGCACCGCTTTCAGTTCATCGTAGTCTTTGCGAGAAATATTGGCCTTGGCGTTCACCACCACGCCGCCTACCTGCTGACGCGCGCCCTGCCCGATCACCGCGCTTTTGCGTGTATTCAGAACGAACCCCTCTTCCAGGGCGATAGCGCCGACCAGCGCCTGCAGGCGCTCAATCGCGCCGGGGCTCATCAACGCACCGGAAAGAACGAAGTCGTCGGCGTATCGACTGTAACGCCGCCCCATACTGTCAGCCAGCGCGCTCAGTCGCCGGTCCAGATGGGCGGCGACGAGGTTGGCCAGCGCGGGAGACGTGGGCGCGCCCTGGGGCAAATGCGCGCGACGGAACAGTTCCTCGCCGCGTTCAAGATGGCGCGCCGCAGGAGAACGGAGTATCTCGTTGGGCGTGACCTGCGTGCACAGCCTGCTAAGCAGGCGCGTTACTTCGTGGCCGTATCCAAGCCGTCGCAACACGCGATAAACCTGCGGGTAACCAACTGAAGGGAAAAAGTCCTTGAGATCAAACTTGAGCAACAACGCCTGCCCGACATGCACGCGGGCGTGAGTCAGGCTGGACCGCTGCGCGCGAAAACCGTGAACAGCCTCATGCAGGGGTAGCGGAGCGAGAATCTCCTGATAGATACGTCGCTGTATGCCCTTCAGCCAGACCTTGGGCGCTTCCAGCAATCTGGCGCCGCCTCGGGGTTTATCCAGCCAGCGATAGGTGTAATGCCCTAACGCAGAAGCTGCCTTGCGCGGCGCGCCACGGGCCTGCGTCAGCCAGTCCAGATCTTCCGGGGTCAGTCGCAGCCAGTGCATCAGGTCGCCGGCGCAGCGCAGGGCCGGTAAGCCATATTGCGACGCCAGGCTGTCCGGTGGAAGCGCCCGGGGCGGCGGCAAGAATATATGTCGCACCTGAACCGGGCGGGCAGACACGGCGAGGCCTTGCTGAAAGCCGCGGTCGGCGAGAATCGCTTCGCTCAGCGCATAGGCGGAGGCGCCTTCCCAGCCTTGCTGGAATCGCCTCCACATACGACGCGTCAACGAGGCCAACCAGGTCGGTTGTTCTCCCAACGTCACAACGGCGCGTTGTTGCATTTCCCGCACTGTCGGCGCGCCGGATTGGTAGGCGTCGGCGAGACGGGCGGCCAGCCAGCGGTCATATCTCATCGCCAATATCCCTGGAGAATGTCAGAGGCAGAAAAATAGAAAGGGGACGACGCTCCAACCCTCCTCCCGTGGTCGATACCGTTCTACGCCTTGGCGTAGGGCGGTATGGACGGCGATATGCGTAGTCAACATGTAACCCCGGGGTAGCCCCGGAGCAACGGACCTGGCCCGGTCGCGCCGGTTCCGGATCACGTTCGCTTGAAGCGTCGTCGCAGTGCAAGGTAGAGGACAACAAACGCCCTTGTCAACGCCGGAAGCGCGAGACCAGGGGTCAGCGCACCCGCGGCGAGTCCTCGTAGCCTTGATACCAGAGTTCTTCGCGCTGCAGAGGGGTTGTTTCAGGCAGGATAGGGTTGGTCAGCATGTATACTTCACGGTGCGCCAGCTTGGCTTTGTTGAGCAGTTCGCCGTGATAGTAGAAAAACATATCGTCAAAAGAGCCATCGGCCAGGGCGCGCAACAGCCCTTCTTCGATCAGCGCCTCCAGTTCCTTGTTATCGGGGGCGACGAAGTAGTAGAAGGCGGTGGGATAGCGCAGTAACTTGGTTTGCTCGATAGCAAGCCCCATGTCCCGGTGATTCTCCAGCTCCGCCCAGATTTCCACGATGGAGCGGGGAAACAGATCCACGCGCCTGCGCGCCAGCATATCGAAGATGGTTTCATAGTTGGGCGTGCCCAGCACTTTATAGCCGTTCATCTGCAGGATTTTCGCATCCGGCCAGTCATGTCCCTGCACCATCAGAAACTGCTTCATTTCCTGCGCCGTCATGGGACGGCTGAGGCGTTCGACATCGCTTTCATTGATCAAAAAGATGCGCCAGCCGATCAGGCCTTTGTAGATGGGAATGCGCACCGGCAGCAATTCCTTTTCACGCTCATCCGAGGTCATGCTCCAGACCACGTCCAGATTGGCGCCGGAACGCAATAATTGCAGAGCGCGTCCCTGATTCATCAACTGATCGGTGGGAACCAGACGGTAGTCGACTTTCATTTTCTGAAATGCGAGTTCAAGCAGCTTCAGCGGATACTCGGTCCGCTTATCCACATCCGCCTCAGGTCGCGGATACCGCACCACTATGGTTTCCGCTGCCGCCGCGAGCGTCATCAACAGTAACGCGGACGCCACCGCCCAACGTATTGTACGCACAAACTTTTCCCCATCCGGCTAGTCTACAAATCCCCACAGTTAAGCATAGACAAAAGAGGAAGGCATCACACGCAGACGTCAGGTTCTCCAACGGGTTCGCATTCCTGACGATATAACCAAATGGCGGCGCCCAATACCCCGGTCAGCACCAGCATGGAGCCTAGCACCACGCCGTCCCAGCCCATGGCGCTCCAGAAGGGATGCAGGTAAAAACCGCCGCTGCTGGCGCCGAGGTAATAAAACACCAGATAGAGGGAGGAGGCGCTGGCTTTGGCGCCGCGGGCGCTGCGATTGACCAGACTGCTGGCGGAGGAATGCGCCAGGAAAAAACCGAAGCTGTTGATCAACAGTCCCACAATAATCGTCGGCAGCGTTTGCGCCAACGTCAGCAGGGTTCCGCTCATCAGGATGGCCACGCCCAAGGCGATGCACAGGGGCTGGGGAACTTTTAACACGATCTTACCGGACAGGGACGATCCCACCGTACCGGCCAGATAAGTGAGAAACAGCAGTCCCAGATACTGAGCGGACAGGTTAAACGGAGCGTCCTCCAGCACGAAGATAATGTAGCTGTACTGGTTGATAAAGATGAAGAAGTTCAGACCGCCGATCAGGTAACAGGTGAGCAATATCGGATTGCGCAAGTGCCCGCCGAGATCCGCCAGCATCTGCCGGGGACACAACGGCTTGCGGGTGAAGCCGCGGGAATTGGGCAACATCAGAGCGAACACGATCAGACACAGAACACTGACGATAGTCATCGCTACAAAGGCGGATCGCCAGGAGAACGCTTCACCAACAAAGCCTCCAATCAAACGTCCGCCGATGCCGCCCAGGCTGTTGCCGCCGATATACAAACCCACGGCGAACAGCAACGCCTTGGGGGAAAACTCATCGCCCATGTAGGCGATAGCCACCGCCGGTAAGCCACCGAGGAAAAACCCCTGCGCGGCGCGCAGCGCCACCAGTGCGGAATAAGACTCCACCTGCGTCAGCAGCAGCGTACACACCGTGGCGCCGACCAGAGAAATGAGCATGATGGACTTGCGACCCACCGCGTCGGAAAGCGGCCCGTAAATAAGCAGGGACAGGCCCAGCATCAGCGTGGTGATGGTGAAGCTGCCGTTTGCTTCCAACACGGTCAGGTCGAAGGCGTCGGCGATCATCGGCAGCAGAGGTTGGGTGATGTAGACGTTGGCGAATGTCATGAAAGAACCGATACACAGCGCCAACGTCGCCAACCAGAATTGTCTGCCGCCGGATTCGATCATACTACTGCTCCTCAACCGCCTTTATTATTAATCAGACAGGTCAGGCCCTGTCTCCCGCAGCTAGCCGCCGCGCAGGCGCATCCATGCGCCTGATTAGTAACAGGCCACTATCATTGCCATGTTAATAATATGAAGCTGGATGCAGGGTCACTATAGAGCTACAGTTATCATCAATAAAATATATGCTGCTTATACAGTTAATAACGATTGCTTATGGATATTAAAAGCCTGCGCTACTTTTACGAGGTCGCCCGCCTCGGCAGTTTCACCCGCGCCGCCGAATCTCTCGGCGTCGCGCAGCCGGCGGTCAGCATGGCGCTGCGTAAGCTGGAGACGGAGCTGACGTTAACGCTATTGCACCGTAACGACCGCCGCATCTCCCTCACCGACGAAGGCGCCATTCTGTATCGCCATGCGGAGAAGATTCTGAGGGCCGCGGACGACGCCGCGCTGGAGATGAGCGAGCTGAAGGGGCTGACTCGCGGCGAGGTGCGCGTGGGGGTGCCCAGCATGTTGGGCTCGTTTTACTTCCCACCCATCCTGATGGCCTTTCGCCATCGTTATCCCACGTTGAATCTATCGGTGATCGAAGGCGGCACCTGGCGTTTACAGCAAATGCTGGAGCAAGGGGAGCTGGATCTAGGGGTTATCGTGGCGGAATTCGTGCCGGAGGAGTTGGAGGCGCGCCCTTTTCTACGGGAGCAAATGCTGGTGACCGTGTCCCAGGAGCATCCCTTCGCCAAGCAAGAAAGCGTCACGCCAGAGCAGTTTTTCCGGGAAGAGCTGGTGATGTTCAAGGAGGGCTACTTTCACCGCAAAGTGGTCGACAGACTCGCCAAAGCCGCCGGCGTCACCCCCAACATCGGCTTCGAAACCAACCTGCTGCCATTGATCAAATCCATCATCAAACAAGGCTTCGGCATCTCCACCCTGCTGGGAATGGTAGTGGAGGAAAACGAAAGCCTCGTCACCATCCCCTTCGATCCCCCCATCTGGCTCGACCTCAGCATCGCCTGGCGCCGCAACGGCTACCTCTCCCGCGCCAACCAAGCTTTTGTGGCGTTTTTGTTGGAGCATAGTGGGTGTTGAGTAGAGATGTCTATGCAGTCATTAACTTCTCAAATAAAGCCCCGCACACCTTCTGACTGGGTGTGGGGTCGGTACTGTTGTTACTCTTTACGTAGCTCCACCATGGACATGATGCGGCGGGCGTCTTCAGCCATGCGCTCCCGTCTTAATTCCTTGATATCACCATGTTCAAAGAGCATCCAGAAAGATACAGTAAGGTAAAAATTTTCACTTACTGGATACGCCCAATAATATGTGTAACGGTATCCCGCACGACCTTCTGGACCTATCTGATAAGACAGCCATGAAGCGTCATTAATATTTTCGATATCATAGCTTTCAGGCAGGGTTACTAGGTAGTGATCTGGCACTTCCCCTTTCGTGAAGGCATCGTCTTTAAACTTTTGCCTAGCTTTCCAGTTTATTCCGCCCTCTGACTCATAGTAACGAGAAAAGTCATTTTCTAAGTAGCTTTTCAGACTTTCTAAATTTCCTGTCTTTAATGTCGTATGAGGTTCAGCACGATTAACGTCTATGTTTAACGCCAAACTACATAAACGTCCAAAATTTCCTTGAAGAATAAACCCACGGTACTCCCATGACTCGCATTGAACCTGAATATATGACCTATTGAACGCCTGCTTGTACGATGTTTGGTCAAAAAGTTCTGGCTGGAGATTTACCATTAAAGGAAAGTTCGGTCTTCTAACACCTTTCAGACCAAGATTTCCTGGCAACTTGTATCCAAGTACATAGTCGCCTATTCGGCACTCTTTTTCAGAAAGATGAGAATAATCAGGCCCCTTCCCTGTCAGTGCAGGGGCTAACAAATTTTTTAGCATCCACTTAACCTGCTCTGCTCTTTGATAACTCGAGCCGCCGCTCTATCGCGACCGCACAACTGTAATTATGGCGATCGCCTATGCAGTCATTAACTTTCCAGAAGAAGAGCAAATCAATAATAAAGCCCCGCACACCTTCTGATTGGGTGTGGGGTCGGTACTGTTGTTACTCTTTACGTAGCTCAACCATGGACATGATGCGCTTGGCGTCTTCGTACATTTCCTGAACTTTTAGCTCTCTATTTCCAATTTCTGTTGTCATCCAAAAACTGAAAGTTAGGTAGAAACTATCTGTCATCGGGTAAACCCAATAAAAAGTATGCCTAGGTCCAGGAATTCCTTCGCCTCTAATTTGGTAATGGAGCCACTCCAAACCATTAATAGGCGCCCTTTCATAGATTTCAGGTAAACGGACCAAAACTAGTGTATCAGGGGGAACGTAGCCTTTGGCTCTCATTTCGTCAGGGTGATCAAACTCATATCTTGCTTCCCAGTTAGCTCCCTGTTCGCCATCAATATTGCGTTCCGTTTCGTAATAGTTCCAAAGGTCCTTTTTCAGATACAGTTCCAAGCTGTCAAGATCACCTTTACGAAACTCTGTATGGCGCTCTGCATGATTAACATCAATATGTAAGCTCATCTTGCTCAGCAGCCCTGAATCTCCCTGCAAAAAACGCCCTTTGTATGCCCACTTCTCAAACTCCATTTGCACAAAAGTACGGTTATACAACTTCTTCGGGCCATACGAATCAAATAGATCCGCGTTTAAGTTAACCCTAGCCGGGACTGGAGCGTCAGGCATACCAATATGAATAGTATTTCCCGGCAGCTTATACCGTAATTGGTATTCACCAACTCCGCACTCCTTTGCGCTCAGCTCTGAAAAGTTCGGCCCTTTACCAGTAAAAAGCGGCCGAACTAATTGTTTGATCATAATAAGGCGAGTTCCTCAATAGGAGACACGTATGGCTGAATGTAGTGCTGAAATTGGTTATAGATAGAATCGCCTGATATCGCAAGAGCAATCTCTCCAGCGCTAATCAGGCATTTGCGACATGTTCGGAGTGAATCACCCTTTACACAGTTCTACCATTGACATGATTTGCTTAGCGTCTTCAAGCATTCGCTGATATCTCTGTTCATTACGACCTAATTCAGTCGTCGTCCGAAAGCTAAACGTAAGGTAATAATTATTGGTCAATGGATAGGCCCAATAATATGTAATATTGGTGCCAGCAATCCCCTCTCCATCAATGCTGTAGTGTAACCACTCAACATCATTGATCCGTTCCTTAACGTAGATTTCTGGTAGCAGTACTAACACCAATCTCCTGACAGGGATGTAACCCTTAGCTCTTACCTCGTCAGGGTTATCAAAATCATATCGCTTCTGCCAGTTGCTTCCCGGCACTCCATCGATATTTTTTTCTGCTTCGTAGTAATCCCAATAGTCCTCTCTCAGATAAGTCTCCAGACTTTCGAGATCACTTCCACCAAGAGGTGAATTGGGATTTATTCGGTTAACGTCGATATGCAAGCTCATCTTGCTTAGCAGCCCAGAATCTCCCTGTAAAAAAAGCCCTCTGTAAGCCCACCACTCGAACTCCATTTGAACGAAAGTACGGTTATATAGCTTCTTTGGGTCATACGAATCAAATAGATCTGCGTTTAAATTAACCCTAGATGGAACTGGAGCGTCAGGCATACCAATATCAATAGTATTCCCCGGCAGCTTGTACCGTAATAGATAGTCACCAATTCCGCACTCCTTTACGTTCAGCTCTGAAAAGTTCGGCCCTTTACCAGTAAAAAGCGGCCTCACGATTTGTTTAATCATAACAAGTCGAGTTCCTTCATGGTTAGCTTCGCCAGCCTTTCCGCCTTCTTATGATAACCATTCATCTGTAGATGACGGATAGCAGACTCTCTGCCAAGGTAAGGTAGCGTATGCGGACTAACTTCAACAGGACGGTCATCACCTGTTACGAGTTTCCTGCTACGTATGCCACGAATAAATGAACCGAGAGACAGATCGTTAAAACCTAAGAGGTTGGGCACAAAATCATCTGGGTGGTCTCGTCTGATTTCGTCGATGATCATCCCTGCTTTTGTAAAGGCGTTTTCTGCTCGCGTCTTATAGTTTCCGCCAGCATGAATGGAAACGCGCTGCCCTTCCAACCTTACTCCACGCATGTTCACCAGCTCTACTGCTCGGGTCATGATAATCCCACCCTGACTATGGGCTGTCCATTTACGCTTCGCGCCTTTTTGCTGACTTTCTATCAACATAATTGCCAGGAATTCCGCAAGCTTAGAGGTTGAGACCCTGTCTTGAATGCACTCAAAAATGTCCATTTTTCCGCGGGTAGGGTTGTAAACGAGTGTATAGGCTTTTGCATTATCGTCCCAATATGCTGTGTCCATATGTACACCCATCAGCCATCTTGCTTTGTTTAGATCGTTTGACATTCCGTTGATTGCAACATGTTCGGTATTTATAGACGCTACCGGCATAGGGTCTCCCCACGCACTCTCCAATTTTTGCGCATCCTCCCTAGTGGAACCTTCATGCCATCGAACACCCGATGCTCGCTTGACTTCAAACAGTCCCATTTGCTGTTTATTCACTGGTGTAAGAAGGTCTGTCGCCTCTAGCTCAACGGTCATCCGATTAATAATTATCATTTCAGGATTCACGCTATACATGAAGCTAATTCCTCCCTGACACTTTTTCTGCCTCATGAACATAGGGTCTTTCCTGAAACCCTTACTAAACCGCCCATACCCCCCTTCGCTGGCTAGCTTTAGCACCTCATTATAAACCTTTGTTTTTTCGTAAAGGTTCAAACCACGCATGAAGGTGTCGGCCTCTTTGGTGATCATCAATTTCTTACCTGTGGCCTTTTTCTTTAAATTCCATGACGGCAATGGATTTTCAAGATCAAGTAATTGGTGCTGGGCGGGGATATTGCTTTCTTGCATGGTACTTTCCTGAGCTGGCTGTAAAAGCAATAATCCTAGCAATATACACACCTTTGCCTATTGACCTCATGGCCGAGTCCAATTGGGAGATGGTGTCATCCCTAGGTTAACTCAGTAATTTTTCACTGAAGCACTATCGCCCCCCACATCCGAATCCGTAAAATTTCGTTACCACCCCCGCGCGCCGGGGTGCGGTGGACTATACTGAAAGTGAAGGCGTAGGCCCGCCGGGGAGTAGTAATACGGCGCAGATCTATGACAATCCTTGTCGTCGTCACAATAAGCAACAGTACTTGCGTTCGGTTCAAAGATGGGCGTGTTTCCGCATATTCATCTCCCTGATTCCGAGTCCGACTTGATAGCCCACAATAGGACACAATAGAACATAACTTACTGATTTATAATAACAAAACTACTCCTTACACATCCTTACAGCTCGTTGCTGTGGACACATTGTGGACACTTAAAGCGTAGCAAGAGGGTTTTTGGATACTGCATCAGCCAAGTGGGCCGGAGCCAGTTTTGCGTAGCGAATTGTCATATCCAATGACGCGTGACCCAAAATATATTTTAATTTCAGGATATTCCCATCATTGATCATATAGTGGGAAGCAAAAGTGTGTCGTAGGATGTGTGTTAGCTGACCGTGTGGGAGGGTTAATCCAGCTCTCTTTACTGCTCGCTCAAATGCTTCTTCTGATCCCGCTCCTCTAAACAAGCGCCCTCTTTCTGCACGTCCTGACAGTATCTCAACCGCCAGTTCTTCCGAAATTGGAACTGCTCTTGATTTACTGTTCTTAGTGCCAACAAAGTGAACTTTGTTATGTCTGATTTGCTCCGCATTCAGTTTCTCGGCTTCACCCCAACGAGCCCCTGTTGCCAAACAAATTTTCGACATGGCCAATACATTGGGGTTTCTTGATTTCTTCAGGGCTTCTAGTAACGCCCTTATTTGGTCCTTTTCCAGATAAGTTAGATCACGTTCATCTATTCGAAGTTTTGAAACACCTTTAAGGGGGTTCTCAAGCTTCCAGTTACCGAACTTGATCAGTTTGTTAAAAACGGCCGATAAGTACATGTGATCATGGTTTACCGTGTTTGCTGAAACCAGTCTATTGCTGTTTTTAACTTTCTGCGTAAGTCGCCATCGCCTGTATTCTAAAAAGTCCTCGGCTGTAAACTCTTTGGCTATAGGGTTATTTAACTTCTCGCACAAAACTTTCAATGCGTGCAGCCGGTTATCTGCATCTTTAAGTGTATGGCCATGCAGGTCATGCCAAGTTTTAACAAGATCAGATAATCTTCGCTTGTCCTTGGTTGGCGCCTTCCATTCACCAGAATAGGCTTTTGACTTTTGCTCGGCTTCCCACTGCTTCGCCTGCTGGAGCTTAGGAAATGTTTTTCTTACTCTTTTCCCTCCACGCCCTTCAGGCCTTATATCAACCTGCCATCCCGTTGCAACTTTCTTAAAAGCCATTACTTAATTTTTTCCTCCAACATATACCCTTCAGGAACCTGCCCTGCTTCTATTTTCGCTGCGATCAATCTACAGAGCTTTGCCTCACTGTTTTGCAAAGCGCTTAACGAGATATCACTTTCGCAAGCAACCCAATGCAGCATTTCTGGAATCAGCAATCCAACTTGAGCGAACTCATCCTCAGCCATTCTTGCTTTTTGCTGCTCAATATTTTTGAGCCGGAAATAGTCAATACCAAGCAGTTCGGCAAATTCACGCTGAGTTAATCCAATCAATTCTCTTAGTCCCTGGAGCCGATCACCCGCCTTCATTTTCATAGCTTTGCCTTCTCAAAATTTGATCATAAGTTGGCCTTCCAGTGATCTCGTTAATAGGCCACGTTAGAGCACATTATTACACCTTGCTGCATACATAGTGAATGTTACGTACGCATTTTTACGCCTCTAGGAGTAACTATGAGCACCAGCAACCCATAAAGAGCACTATTTACTCTTTTTGGATCTCATACTACTTGACTGTTGAGACGCCAGGAGTAAATAATACTCTGGAACACGTAAGACCAAGTTACAACATGATTAAATGGAGAGTTGTACTAATGAGCGAGGCTGTTGTGGTTTTAACGCCAGTGATGACTCAGGAGAATTTTGCAAAGCATTCTGGATTGAGGGTTGACCAAGTAAGAGGACAAGTTGACAGAGGGAATATACCAACCATGCATATTGGTAGGCTTCACCTCATTAACATCGCCCAGCTGACACTGGAATGCGTAAAAGCAAGCGAAAGCCAAGGGTAACTGGGCTAAGGACGACTAATGCAAACTTTCGATAACAGAAACGAAATAGCGGAGGCGCTGGCCAGCGATGGCCAGTTCGCTTTCAAGCGTGTAGGGGAATACCTACAGCAGGGCAAATGCCCGAACTGCGGGAAGAAAGAGCTTTTCGTCAGTATGAAAGAGCCCTGGCGCGTCAGCTGTAACCGCTTGAAGCATTGCGGTTACAGCGAGACGACCCGGGAGATATACCCGGAGCTTTTCAATAACTACTCCGAACGCTTCCCCACCTCGGAGGCGAACCCAAACGCCACGGCGGACGCCTACCTGGCGCACAATCGCCGTTTCCCTCTCAGTGAAATGGTGGGCTGGTATGAGCAAGGCAGCTATAAGCTGCCTAAGTCCCAGGAGTGGTGCAACACCGTCCGCTTTTATCTGAACAGTGACCGGACCCTTTATTGGGAGCGGTTGATCGACAAGCAGAAGGATGACGGCCAGCGCATCAACTTCAGCGGCAAACGCCATAACGTCAATGGGCGATGGGTTTTAGTTGACCCAGTTAAGGGCAAGTGGTGGATGCCACCGACCCAGGAGCTTAAACAAGGTGATCGCGTTTATATCGTGGAGGGGATCTTTCACGCCCTGGCGCTGCACTTCTCCGAACGTAAAGCGGTGGCGATCCTGGCCGCCGGTTACTACCCAAGCGAGGCGATAAAACCCTATCTAGGTAAAAAAATCACTTGGGTGCTGGCGCTGGATGACGACGCAGCGGGCCGCAAGAGCATGAAGTCTCATTACACCAAGCTCCAGATGGCGGGTGAAAAAGTCGAGATATCTCTAACCGGGACCAGCAAGGACTGGGACGACCTTTACCGCCTGGATAGGATCAACGATACGTTCCTGCAGGAAGCTCAGTACCGGGGGAAAATGTTCACGGCGCAAAGCGTGATGTGGAAGGCGTACGCGTACTATTTGTGGAAGCGTCACTCTTACTTCGTTATCGACTTTGAGAACCGGCTGTATTCGGTTTCTGTGGACTTGCATAAGCTTAGTGAAGCGTTGGACGGTGCAGCATTGACGCTAGGTAAAGGCTACGACTCGTTTAGCCAGCACTGCACAGCCTTCCCCATCAGTAACTTTGTGCCGGAACTGCTTTATGCGGAACGCGATGACATCCTGGATGAAAAATTCTATGTGTTTCGGGTGCAGTACAGCAGCAATAACGCGGATGCGTTAATCCCGTTAGATGGTGGCAACATCGACACGCCATCGAGCTTTCATAAGGCGATGATCACCAAAGGCTATGGCGCGTTCTCCGGAAGCTCCAAAGACATGGCCATGCTGCATGAGCAATGGTTAAACCGTAAGGTCAAAGAAATTCAATCCATTCCTTATGTGGGTTACCACGCCGACAGCCAGGCATACGTCTACCAGACCTTTGCGTTTAGTAAAGGCAAAGAGCTGGAACTGAATGCGGAGGGGTATTTTGAACTGGAGCGGGGCGGCATCAAAACCAGCTTCAAGGGCTTTCGGGTGCAGCCTGGAGAGTTTAACCCGGAATGGATCGACAACTTTATAACGACCTTTTCCTGGCAAGGATTAACGGCGCTGGCCTTCTGGCTGGGCTCGTTGTTCGTTCAGCAGATCCGGGCGAAGCACAAGAGCTTCCCCTTTCTTGAACTGACGGGCGACCCAGGCGCCGGTAAATCCACGCTGATTGAGTTTCTTTGGAAACTCTTGGGCCGCGATGACTACGAAGGATTCGACGCCATGAAGGCGACGGCCGCCGGACGCCGGCGCGCATTCACGCAAAGCTCTAACATGCCGCTGGTGTTGATTGAATCCGACCGGGGCGACGAGCCGGACGTGAAAAAGAAGCAGTTTGATTTCGACGAGTTTAAACCCTTCTTTAACGGGCGTGCGGTCGGAACGTTGGGCGTCGCCAAGCGCGGCAACGACACGGAAGAGCCGCTCTTTTTGGGTTCCCTGGTGTTTGCGCAAAATGCCATGGTGGACGGATCGGAAGCCCTGCTGCAACGGATTGTGCATTGTCACTGTACGACCGAACACCACTCGCCAGGCACGCGAAAACTGGCGCAGTGGTTTGAACGGCAAATCGTCGATCAGATGGCGGGCTTTATGCGTAAGGCGCTGGAGAATGAAACGCAGATCTTAAACACGTTCTTCAACGAGTTTAATCGCTATGAGGAAGCCTTCACCCGCCGCGGAGAAATTAAAACCAGCCTGCTGCGCTTGGTGAAAAACCATGCCCAGATAATGGCGGCTGCAAAAGCGTTGCGGCATATCTTCCCAACCCTTAATGAAAGCGCTTTCAGTGGTTTGAGCGATTATCTGTATGGGCGTGCTCTCAGTCGCCAGGAGCGCCTGGCGGACGACCATCCGGCGGTGGCGGAGTTCTGGGAGTCTTTCGAGTATCTGAACGCGCAGCCGGACCCTAACGCGTTTGCATCCAGCGCCCTGGTGGAAGTTCTAAACCACGCCGTCGGGACGGGAAACATCGCCGTTAACCTGAACCATTTTGACGAGGTGTGTCGCACTCACGGCCAGAAGTCACTGGACCTCAAGGCCCTAAAGAAACTGCTGCCCAACAGCCAGCGCTACAAGTTCATTGAAACCGGGAAGGTTTATTCCAGGAGTCTCAATAAAACGATTCATTGCTGGATATTTAAGCGCTAAGCAAACGTGTAAATACGTGCGCCTATGTGCGCGTCAGGCAGAGGAAGCCCGTTTTTTCAGGGGGGTGTCGGGATTTGGTAATTTTGGTAAGACGGGTTTAAAAAGTGAGTTTTTTCTATTTTAAATCAATGTCTTACAAACTTACTAAAAAGGTAATATTTAGGTAATTTTGAGGTAAGTTTCTTACCTTTTGAAACCCTAAAAAATTACTTCCCCATTACCTTTTTAAAAATGGAAAAAGCGTTATAAATCAAGGGTCTTACTTTTTACCTTACCTTGATATTACCTTTTTCTTACTTTTTGGGAGTAACTAAAAAACCATTTAAAAACATAAAGATAAGTGCTGTTTTCGGGATCGTCTTACCAAAATTACCAAATCCCGACACCCCCCACCCAATTATCGGGGGGAGATTCAGGCCCGGGGCTGACCCGGAATCAATGTAAAGGAGTTAACACCATGATGAATAAAGGGGCGATTTCGCCCACTTTAGAGGCCCCCTTATGCCCGATGGAAACCTGGGCGGCGGGGATCTGCAACGGCCTGGCGATTGCGCCGGGCATGTCGAAAACCCTTAATTCGCGGCAGGCGCTGCGCTGTTGGGTGCATGAAGCGAAAACAAAAGGCCGGCTCGCCGTGCTCGAAACGCTGGGCAGGCGTCACTACAGGGCGCCGCATGAACTTCCCCAGGCGACCCCGGCTTTATTCTTCTACTGGAGCCAAGCCGTCGAACTGCTGGGGGAAAACGCCTTTGCTATCCAGTCCATGAAAGAAGGCTACAAGGGTGTTAGGCGCCTGGAGCAGATCGGTTTGAGATCCCCAGCGGCGCTAAATGCGGCATTGCTCAACGCCAAGCGTCGCGACCAGATCCTACTGGCGACCATGGCCAGCCTGTTAAAGCCTGTGTGGGGAACGCTACTTGTCGCCAGCCATGGCGTGTGTAGTCAAAGCGATCTGGCCGGGGGCGTACTGGATAGCTATTACGAGTCGGTGATAGAGGGGTTGCTGATATGAGCAATATTAAAAGAGCACTGACAGCAGAACTTGACCGGGACGCTGTCAGCCGCACAAGCATTAATCCTGACAATCCGCACCAGGCCGACGAGTCGGCGCCGCTACGCGCTCATGCGTTAGCCCGAGTGTGATTCTACGTGGTGAAACGTGCAGAGGAAAGCGCCGGCAATGGAACGCAAATACCCGAAACACAACGGCCACGTCATCGCCTGGCTGAAGCATCTAGTGAATGGCGGCAAGTACCACCGCAGGTTAAGAAACAGGAACGAACGAGCAAAGCAGACGACAAGAGAAAATGATGACGTTACGCCAGTTAATAATGGCGATATGAATTAATCAAATGGAAGCACAAGCTGAGGGCTGCAATCGCTCGCCCTCTGCTCATTAGGACAAAGTAAAAGTGAATAACGAATTATTGGAGCTTTTTAAAGGGTGGCTATACAGCCCCCAAGTAGTGGTGCTGGATACGGAAACCACAGGCCTGGACGATCAGGCGGAAGTGATAGAGGTCAGCGTCATGGATATGCGCGGGAAAGTGCTGTTTGACCAGCTGGTGCGCCCGCTTAATCCGGTGCCGGACGAAGCCGCCGACATCCACGGGATAACCTCCGAAAGCCTGGCGGACAAGCCTAACTTTCCAGACGTGTATCACTCACTTAAGCGAGTGATCAGCGGTAAAACGGTGGTGGCATACAATGCTGACTTTGACAGTCGGCTATTAATGCAGACCTGCGCCGCCTACGGGTTACCGGTGATAGAGGCAGACTGGCAATGCGCTATGAATGCTTACACACGCTATCGGAAAGAACCCGACGCAAAACGAGGCGGCTATAGAAGACAGAGCTTAGCCAAGGCCGCCGCACAAATGGGCATAGAAGTGCATGGCGCCCACCGGGCACTGGCGGACTGCTTTACTACCGTTGAAGTGATTGGCAGCGTATATTCGAAATTATCAGCAAAATTATCGTGAATACAGATCCCTGGCTACCTCCGTAGCCAGGGGTTACGGAGAAGACCGCTTTGCTTTACGGCGATATAAAAGTTTAAGGAAGTGCTTCTAATGCATACTTACTAGCTACGCACAAGCTGCGTATACCATATGGCCGATTTATTTCTTTTCCGTAGTTGATTACAATTTGTCCACACCTTCATTCGAAGCAACATCTATAAATAGGGATTTTTCACCTCAAAAGAAACTCACCTTCTATATTCATATTTCTTTGGCTTTTTTATAGCTTAATTGTAAATAAAGAAAAACCGAAGACATAGCGAGGGTTGTAGCCATTCTTGTTGAGTTTATTAAGACCAAAATTCTTATTTAAACCAAACTGAGAGGATATGATGAGCGGCGCACAGCAAGCAGTTATTGACCACAACTCAACTATCAAATCCATAGGTGGAACCATCGCATCTATGGGCTTAGAAAAGAGTGGTTACAGTACGCTAGGAAAATTTATTACTCCAGCAGTATGGGCCACAGACTATGCTGTAAATAAGAATATGCCAGATAAGGCGGACGTAGGGATATTTGCAACAGGCCTTTTTGGAGGGCCAGCCGCAGTTGCTTCTACAGTAGTTGGAATCTTTAAGTCAGTTCTTGATGATGATATGAACGCCAAGCTTAGAGTTATAAAAGCAGCTGAAGGGGCTCCATTCAACGAAGGAATAAAAATCTGTTATCACTATGCGTCATCAGCTCCATTTATAAACGCACTAACTATAGCAAGTTTAGGTGGTACATGCTGGCAACATCCTAACGGATTATGGGTTTATATAGTCGATAAAAACAACAATCTTGTTCATAACTATACACCAAAGGTGGCCGTTCAGATTATACGTCCTGCGCATCCATTTAGAATGGGGTCGAATGGGCGACTAGCTATAACGAATACCACCGTACGAAAGTTTTAGTAACTATATAGGGATTGTAGGCTAGATAATGAAAGCTAAATTTATTGGATTGATTGTTGTTTTTTTTGTGATTTCAGCAATCGCATTCACCTTTCTTTCAAAGGCAGATGAAAATGACTTTGATGTAGTTTGCTCTTCATTTAAAGAGCTGTCTAAAGAAGGTGACGTGGATGCTTTATCCCATGAGGAAAGAGTGGCGTATATCACTCAGAAACTGGATCAGAAGCTAACTTCTGACGGTAATGCATATGCAGCATGGATGGCTACGTCTTTTGCTGTTGAAGGACAAAGGTACATGCTCTTTAAAATGGCAGCGGATAGCACTGGCTATGAAAGCTGGAGTTGTGAAGAAATGCGCAGCCTGATTGAGCCTTCTTCAGAGTAATTTTTTATAGCCACTCAGATGGAACTATCAGTGGGCAGCTTTCACCATTCGGCTGCCCTAGTTTTATAGATGAGAGTAAGTTTTTAATTTCCCTTTCAATAAACGCATCATCCTCATACTGTAAAATATCAATTTGAGCTGACAGCGAGTTAGACATACTAATGGCAAACCAATGCCATTTTTGGAAATACTGCGAACTTTTATTTTCCCGCGCCAGGCATGAATAAATATCATTGTTGGTATAGCATTCAATGTCTCCAATCTCTTTTCTATGAGATAGGTCTATTATTGACTCTGGTATTGAAACGGTTGGTGGGTTGAAACACTTTGGCCTTATCTCGGCAATTTTGTTCTCATTTTCTGAATAGCTAATATATGGAAAATACGGTGACTGTAAATATTGTTTGTTCCATTTTATATTAGCCACTAACGACACCCCCATTTCAGGGAAGTAAAACTCTTTTTTATCCCCTTCTTGTTCTATGCTTTTGGGAAATGGCAGTGCTTTATCGAACAGACCTGATTGTATTGCAATCATGTTTTTTATTTTAACATCAAACCCTGATGTTATTGCGTAAGATAAAACGAAAACTGGAATACAAATACCACTCAGTATGAAGTTGGCATTTGTGACCCACTTCGTTAAACACATCAGGCAGATAATAATAAATGGAACAAAAAATACAGCCTGAATAAACGCAGTAGACTCCTCGGCTAACGACGCGTAGATATCTATATATGGAAAAAACGACAAGTAATAAGTTGCCATTAATGCTCCAACTACAAGCCGAGCGTGAGTGTTTTTTGTCTTGTGACTTACAACAAGAATAAGGGCCAAGGAGGTAATTAGGTATACTTTGTCCATTTTATATTTATCGTACGCTTTCTAATGGGGTTTCTATTTAGCGTCTCATACAGAGTATAGACTGTTTAAATTTTGGCTAAATTAAAGAGTCTGTAATATTATTCACTCATACGGTAGCCCAAGTTCAATTCTACGTGGTGAAACGCGCAGGGGAAAGCACTGAAAATGGAATACCCCTACACGTTATCGCCTAGCTGAAGCTTCAAGTTGACGAACTAGCAGACATTATAGAGATGCACGGGAAAGCGCTGCTTGATCGTTTGTGCGCGCGCTTATTCCGATGGCGGACGAAGGCAAACTTTCCATATCTAAACCATGCGCTAAGGAGAGTGATCAGAAGTAAAACGATGGAGGCCTCTAGCTTCTCAACGAAGGAACTAATCCGAACAGTATTTGCAAAACTGTTGGCCTCTAACGTGTGATAGCAGTTCAGTCGCTTCTTAATGCCAAATGTCTTTCCAGAGGATGTTAATACCTTATGCTAGAGCTTAGCTCTATCTGCGCTGTAGATCATCTGAGTTGTAGGAGGCTCTTTTTTTCTGAACTGATTGCAACATTTGTAGATTCTCTATTGCGATCTCATTTCCCGCCGCAGCTGGTCTAGAAAAATACGTAATTGGATCGAATCGAAGACATGCGCTTCCCACAATAAATATGTATGCGATCAGAGCTCCACCGATCCATAGGCTACCTTTCCAAAAGGCCAATCCAGCCCAAACAATTCCAGCTAAACGCAAAAAGTTCAGAAGGGCTGAGAATGCTTGGCCTGCGCCTGGAGCAAATAAATATGTGTGATAAGTTCTGTAAAATTCAAACTCAGATTCTGAGAGTAAACGTGATAAAGGTATTCCGTGCGGAGGTTTTGTGGCGAAATCTACCACGAACAGGAGAAACCAAATCGAATATGCGGTAATGGCAAACGCAACGGAACCTACTTGAACCGAAGATGTTACCGTAATGATTGTTAGTACAACAGTGATGGCTAAAGCAAGAAGATTCCCTAGCAAATTACCCATAGCGCCTTTCTCCCACTCACGAAGATCAACTCAAATGAATATAGTTGATAATGGTGAGATTATCGTCATCCTGGTTGTTTTTTATTCGCCCTCAGGCCTGTAAAGAGATAAATTCCTCAAGGTGGTTTTTGTGGTGTGATTCACAAAAATTCAAAAAAATCCTCAAAAAAGTTACACACATATGCGTGGAAAAAGTGTCACATAAGTGAACTGTTTTTTTATACAGTTATTTGGGTTTTTATTGTAATGTTTGATCTTTTTATAGCCAGCAAATCCGATTGGTTATGCTTTTAACATTCACCATGATAGTTATGGCCTCTATCAATCAGAGGTTCTGAGCCATAAAGGCATAAAAGGAAGTATTTGGGAGTTATCGAGTTTTGTTATCCAGGAAGAAAAACATTAACAACGCTTTGGATCTGCTGACGGATAGTCAGAGAGTGTTGAGCTTCATGCAGCAGTGTTTGACGCGAAATCCATGGCCAGAGTTGAACCAGGAAAGCCAGGAGGGGTTCGATATCATTATTGAGGACGTAAAGGAAAAACTGGAGAAATCACAGAATGCGATCAAAGCGGAAACTAAATAGCGCCCGCGTTGTGTTGAGCCTGGGCTAGTAGTTCCAACTGCTCGGCCTGATCCATTCCCCGTAACATTTCAATCATCATTCGCTTGGCCTGAAACGACGACGGGCTGAGCGTATGGCTAAACGCTAGGTTCATGACAAAGCTATGCCCGCATTCCGCGTTTTTACAAACGCAGTATAGATTCGCCAGTTTAGGGTCCAACACTTGGCGACTGGTAATAATGGCTTTATTTCCGCACTCTGCGCAATTGACTTGCATCGACTTCCCCCTGATTCCATGTGAATGGAAATAATATCATATTACGCTTTTACGCGTATTAATTACCCACCCCTTGTGATGGATTGAGAAAGCGAATCTGCTTTGGGTTAGACAAATCCTCATTAAGTTTTAAAAACACATGCTGCATAGGGACAACCTCGTTTTCGTAATAAACCCGGCTGATCTTTTCTATATCCCCAAAGCCTCCGGTATTTTCCGGCATGATGCCGGCCAGCGCGGGCTGGATGCGCCACATGCTCAATACATCGTTGCGGCTTAGATTCTTGACCCGTTCAAACTCGTCTTTGGTGGCGATATCGCCAACGGGGATGATTTTCACGGAGTCGGGTTTGCCGCCGGGTATGTTGATATACAGACTTCTAAAATTGCCCACGCCCTTACTGGCGCGGATTTGTTCTTTCAGGGATTGTTCGTCTTCCGGGTCCAGCTGCGCGTCAGCGGTGTAGAAGATGAAGCCCATGTGCGCGCCGTTGTTGTAGTACTTCCTCCGAAATAGCGTTGCGCTTTCATTCAGTAGAACGGACTGCAAACCGCCCAGGTATTGCGGGACGCCATAGATCTGCTGGTTAACGTCGTACTCTTTTAACTGAATGATTTCCCCCGGACGAAACGCTAACGGGTCCACCTGGTTAGGTTGCAGTAAACAGAACTGGTCCAGCGCTTTCATGCGCCGCATGTTCAACGCGGGAATGTGTTGCAGGCGGACGATCTGCCCCAGGCGGTTAAAGAGCTTCTGAAAGTAGCACATGCCAAACACCAGATAATCGAAGCCGGCGTTCTCCAGATCCGTGGCGCTGAGCACGGGCGACGGTACGTAAAACTTGCGCAGCATGTTGCGCTTAAAATAGGGAATGGTCCCGTGATGGGCGTTGGCGCGTAGCAGCTTGGCCAGCCCGGTAAGACTGACCGGGGGCGCGTAGTAGTCGCCATGGGGATTCAGGAACACGCCCAGGTAAGAGGTCAGCGTCGTGTCTAAAACAGCCTCGGGCGCGCCAAAGCTAAACGCAGTCGGGGAAGTCGGTTTGCTCATTTTCTAATGCTCTCTTATCCCGCCATGGCGATGGAGCCACGGCGCTGCTTACGGTCCAAAGGTTCATTGCTAAGCGCGTGCATGATTGACCAGGCCACATCCGCATGGCCGGTTTTGCTGCTGCGGTCGGCCACGTAGGTGACCAAGTCGTTGCCGGTGGTGGTCTGCTTCACCTGCAGGAACGCCTGGGGAATGTCGGTGTGTTCCGCGTCCCACTCAATACGGGCGTTTTCGATCACGTCCATGGCTTTCAACACCAGGGCGGTTTTGGCGTTCAGACTGTAGTGAATGGGCGTGGCGCGAGGGTAGAAGGCTTTCACCTGCTCGAATACGCCCAGGCCGGGGCCGGTGCAGTCGATGCCCACAAACTGCACGTTGTAACGTCCTAACAGATCCTTGATGCGGTTCGCCTGATAGCTGAACGCGCCTTTTAACTGGATCTTTTCCAGCACGCGGAACTTGCCGGCGGGATGCATCGGCGGCGCCACCACCACCACGGTGGAGCGGTCCCCCGTGCGTGCGGGATCGTAACCCAGCCAAACCGGATAATTCGCAAACGGGCGCGGCTGCCTGGGCTTGAAGTCGGGCCAGACCTCGCCGCTGCAGACGGCGCAGCTTAGCAAGTCGTCCAGCTTGAACACGGAGAGGCCCGCTTCCATGAACGCGCACATAAACAGGTTGTTGAATTCCGCCTCGGTGTATTCCTGCTTCAGCTCGTCGATGTCGAACAGGTCGCAGCCCTGGTTTGCGGCATCCTCCACCGTGACCACGTTACGCCAGACCTTATCCGGCCCCAGCTGACCCTCCCGTAACGCCGCCCGCGACAGATCAAACTCGACCTTATGCCGGCGGCTCTCGTTGTAACGCTCGCCGCTCCACAAGGTATAGGCGCCGTGGCTTTTCACCGATGGCGTGGAAAAGTAGGTTTTGCGCCATTTCTTATGCGCCGCCATGCCGCTGGCCAGCTTGTTGAGCCGATCAAAATCGGGAATCCAGAACACTTCGTCGATGTAAAGGTGGCCGTGGTAACCCTGGGCGGTGCGGCCATTGGTGGACACAAAACGCAGCTCCGCGCCGTTGCTAAGCGGGATCACGTCCACGCCTTTCAATTCCGTGTCGAAATACTCCCGCGCAAACTTGAGGATGTAGGCCTTAAAAATGTCGGCCTGGGAGCGGCTGGCGGATAGAAAGATCTGGTTATCGCCGGACGTGATCGCGTCCTGAAACGCTTCCCAGGCAAAGTAATAGGTGGCGCCGATCTGGCGCGACTTCAGAATAAAGCGCGTGCGCTGGCTTTTGTTATCGTGCCAGCGGTGCTGGTAGTCATAAAACAGTTCTTTGCGGATGGTCTCCAGGCGTTCCGGGGTAATCCCGCTCACGTCATTCTTCACGCCGCGCTTTTTCTTCTTGCGGTTGCCGCCGGCGTCGCCGTGGTCCGACTGCGCTTTCTCCCGCGCGGTTTTGGCTTTCTTCAAATCAATACCGGCCAGCTTATCCAGCAGGTTGCTGAGCCGGTCTATCTCCTGGTAATCGCCCGCGACCTTATTGGTTTTTTCAACCAAGTGAATTAACCGCCGGGCGGTGGCCTGCTCGACGGTTTCGTGTTGCAGCATGTCTTTCCAGTTGTGCCGCTCAATCCACTGGTAAATAACGCGGACGTTATTAATCCCCAGCTGCTGCTGGATTTCCGCCGGCGTGATATGGCGAAGAAAAAGGCCCTTCGCCGCTTCGATGATTTCAGGGGGATAACGTGATGACATGCGGCCCAGTGTAAGGGCTTTTTGGCGGCGTTAATCCTTGTTTAACTCCTTGTTATTCCTACCAAAAACAACAAGGAAAGACGCGTATTCAAAGCCTTTGCCGGGGCCGGTGGGAATGCCTATCTTGGCGTCATCGCAACGACTGACGGACCCGAACCCATGCCCCGCACCCTGCATACCGATTTTGTCAAAGTGGCCACCAGCGGACCCACGATCGACGGGCGCAACATCGCCGCCCAGGACATTATCGACATGGCCGCTAACTACGACCCCGCCGAATACACGGCCAACATCTGGTACGAGCACATCCGCATTTTTGGAAACCTCGGCCAGGTGGTGGCGGTGAAGCACGAACAGGACGACAAAGGCCGGGAGTGTTTGTTCGCCAGAATCGCCCCCTCGGACCAACTGATTTTGATGAACACCAGCGGGCAAAAGCTGTTTACCTCTATTGAGATCCAGCCGAATTTCGCCGGGACCGGCAAAGCCTATCTGGCGGGCCTGGCGGTGACCGATTCGCCGGCCAGCCTGGGCACGTCGGAACTGCGCTTTAACGCCCGGGCGCAACACCCGGACAACCTGTTTAGCGCCCCGATTGAACTAGCGCCGCTGCGCGTGGACAACCCGACCAGCCTGTTTTCCCGGCTCATGGGCAAGTTTGCGCGAGCGGAACCCAGCCACGAACCCAACGAACAAGAGCACGCCATGACGGAAGACCAATTCAAGCAGCTTAACCGCGCCCTGGCGGACGGCTTCGCCAGCCTGGCGGACAAGCTGAACGCCAAAGACGACGACCCGAAAGAACCCGACGCCCCGGATCTGGCGCAAGCGCTGGCGGAGATCAAAGCCGAGTTCGCCGACCTGAAGACCGCGCACGACAGCCTAAAGGCGGAATTCAGCGCCGCCCTGGAAGAAGCGCCCGGCACCCTGATCCCGGAAGGCGTCGGCGACGCCGCCCCGCGCGTGCTGTAACTCAAACCACTTACGAGCGGACCGAATGAACTTTAAAACGAAACAATTATTCAATGACATGTGCGCCGCCATGGCGGCCACCTATGGCGTGGGCTCCGTCGCGGAGCAGTTCAACGTTGAACCCACTATCGCCCAGGAGTTGCAGGACAAGATCACCGAAAGCTCGGAGTTCTTGCAGCTGATCAACGTGGTGGCGGTGGACGAACTGAAAGGGGAAAAAGTCATCGGCAGCGTGACCGGCTTTGTGCCCAAGCGCACCGACACCGACAGCGCCGACCGTCAGACCAGCGACGTGCTGGCCCTGGGCAGTAAAGGCTATGAGCTGCACCCGGTGGAATACGACACCCATATTAAATACAAAACCATCGATTCCTGGGCCAAGTTTCCCGACTTCCAAGCCCGTTACGGCGGATGGGTGCGCAAGGCCATCAGCCTGTCAAAACTCCGTGTGGGCTGGCTGGGCACCAGCTGCGCGCTACCTGCGACCAAGCCAGGCGACCACCCCAACGGCGAGGACGTGAACAAAGGCTGGTTGCAGCAACTACGGGAATTTAAATCCGGTTCGCAGTGGTTCGTCGAAGGCGCGACCGCCGGCCAGATCCGTATTGGCGAGGGCGGCGATTTCGCCAACCTGGACGCGGCGGTCCACGCCTGCTTACAGATGGTGGACGAGCTGCATCGCGACGGCGGCGACCTGGTGGTGATCATGGGGCGGGATCTGCTGGCGGAGGACAAGGCGCAGCTATACGCAGCGCAAGGTCACAAGCCAACGGAAAAAGAGCGCCTGGAGAACCAAGCGATTATCCGCACCTATGGCGGTTTGCCGGCGATCACCGCGCCCTTTTTCCCGGCCCGGGGCCTGCTGGTCACCAGCCTGGATAACCTGAGCCTTTACTACCAGGCCGACAGCCTGCGCCGCCAGGTGATCGACAACCCGAAACGTAACCGCGTGGAAGACTTCAACAGCCTGAACGAGGGCTATGTGATCGAGGACGAAACCAAGGCCGCCGGCTTTGAGTTCGCCAACGTGAAGTTGCCCGACGGCGCGGGCGCTTGGGCCTAATTTCTGGAATGCGCAGGGACGCGCCTTACCGCCGGGCTGAATCTGAAGCCGGCCCAGCGGCTTTTTTTCATCGCATTAAACAGGGGAAGCCATGCCACTGCTGACCGTCCAACACAAACAGCGCCGACTCGCCAGGCAGGCCGCCAGCGACGCCTTAACCGCGGCGGATAAGGCTAGCCATGCCCCGGTGATGAATAGCGCACTGTCGCCCCGGGTGCGGGGCGATTACCAGGTGGCCCTGGCGGCGCTGACGCAATGCCGGGAGCAGCTGGCCGAGCTGGACAGCATCCCGGACAAGGTCGCGTTAAAGGCGCGCGTGCTGCCCCAGTTCATGGACTTTTTGCAGGCGTACCGGGACAGCGGCCAGCGCTACCCCAACGAGGTGTTGGTGTTTTGCGTCATCTGGTTGTTCGACGTGGGCGACATCGAAAGCGCCCTGTCCTGGGCGGGCCTCGCCATTGAACAACAGCAATGCATGCCCGGCCACTTTAAACGGGATCTGCCGACTTACGTGCTGGAAGAGGTCCACGACTGGGCGGAGCGCCAGTTCAAGGCCGGCGACAGCGCCAGCCCCTACCTGGACGACGCGGCGGCGAAGCTGACGGCCCAGACCTGGCCCACGGCAAACGACATTGTCGCCGGCAAGCTGTACCGCCAATGCGGGCTGAACGCGGAGCAAAACGGCGACCTGAACGCGGCGCTGACCTACTTCGAGCAGGCGCAGGCGGCCAACCCGGCGGCGGGCTGTAAAACCCGCATCGCCAAACTACAGGCCAAGTTGGGACTGGCCTAACCGACTACCCACCCGGGCGGGCGCCTGGGGACGCTGCCGGCCTCGCGCCGCGTCAGCTGAACCCAGTGCGCGCCGCCTTCTTATTTGGAGGCTGCGACCATGAGTTTCAGCGGTAAAAGCAACGCCGTGATAGAGGCGACGCTCACCAATGACGGCTTTTTCCCGGACCTGTCTTTGGCGGAGTTTCAGCGGGTTTACCGCATCCCGGCGGAGTACCACGGGGACATGGTCGCGGCCCATGTGCGCCAGGCCATGCTGGACATTAATTTCAGCCTGGCGATGCGTAAGGCGGAATGGCTGAGCGGCGGCTTTAAAACCTTGGACGCGGTCGGCGCGGAGCAGCTGGACGGTCGCAACGTGCTGGTCCTGTACTACCTGCGCGCCGTGTCTTATCGCGCCAAAGCGTCGCTGCTCAACGCCTTCGCCACCATGAACCGGCGGGCGCAGGCGGAGAACCTGGCCAAAGAATCGGACGATACCGAGCAAAGCCTGTTAAGCGACAGCGTGCGCGCGCTGCGTCGCCTGCTGGGCGCGGCCACGGGCATTACGGCGGAGTTGCTGTAATGGCCCTGGTGAAGCTGCGCGAGCTGACCCGTTTCCTGCTGGCCCAGGATCTGGCCCCGGCGGAACAGTGGGACAGCTGGATGGAAAACGGAACCCTGGAGGCGGCGGATAAGCGCCTGGGCGCAGGCGTGCGGGTGTGCCGACTGAAGTATGACGCGGTGCTGGCGGTGGAGCGCTACAGCGGCCCGCCGCCACTGCTGATCGCCCATGTGGTGACCTGGCTCATGGACCACGACCCCGAGCGGGACCGTGACGGCTTGGGTCATCCCGATATTGATGTGGACGTAAACGGCGACGATACCGCCGACATAGAAATACGCATCGGCTTTTACGAGAACCTGGACCTGGTGCGCGACGACGCCGGCGCGATCCAGTTTAACGGCGCGCGCTGGCGGGTGGAAATGGTCCCGGTGTACGAGCCCGACGCGGTCGGCGTGGGCGACGATAAAGCCCTGCCCACGGATGCGCCCTATGTCCGTAAAAATTGAGGTCGGCGGCCATCTGAAATTAAAGCGCCAGCTGGCCCTTTTGAAACTGCCGGCGGCCAGGCGCAAGCGCATCCTGGGACAGATCGGGCGCCAGGTGCGCACCCAGTCACGCAAGCGCCTGCGCAGCCAGACCGGCCTGGACGGCCAGCCCTGGGAAGCGCGCAAACAGGGCAATAAAAAAATGCTGCGGGGCTTAAGCAAACGCCTGGCGGTGTTCGCCGGCCCGGATCGGGTGACGATCACCTTTAAAAACGCCCTGGTCGGTCGTATCGCACGCATGCAGCAAGAGGGCGTCACGGAAGTGATGACCCGCGCCCGCATGCAACAGCGCCACGGCCAACCCGACTACGCCGCCCCGGCGACCCGGGGCCAGGCCAGGCAGCTGCGCGAGGCGGGATTCACCATTCCGCGCGGCCAGGGGCGCGGGCGCAAACGGCCCACGCTGAAGTGGGTCACGCAGAATATGACTTTCGGCCAGGCCGGCGCCGTGCTGCGCGCGCTGACCGACAAACCGCGCCAGGGGCGCTGGTTGATACCTCTGCCGGCGCGCAGCTTTTTAGGGGCGACGCAGCACGACATCGACGCGTTCATTGATCGCATTTTTAAACAGACATTCAAGCAGGCAACAAAGGGTTAACCATGGCGCAAGGCAAGGTCACCATCAATAACTTGAACCTCTCGCAAGGAAACTTCCCCGAGGTGGAGCGCAAGGCGCTGTTTATCGGCGTCGGCGCGAAGAACCTGGGACGGGTGCTGTCGCTAAACACCCAAAGCAACCTGGACGAGAGCCTGGGCGCGGACGACAGCGCCCTAAAAACCAACGTCGCGGCGGCCAAGGCCAATGGCGGCGAGAACTGGCAAGCCTACGCGGCGCCGATTAACAGCGGCGATCCCTGGGAGGCGGCCTTAGATCAGGCCATGTTAACCGTGTCGCCGGAACTGGTGGCGCTGTGTGCGCCGGCGGCGGACGCCGCCGCCATTGAGGCAATGCAGACCAAAGCGGAATTGATCCGCACCACGATAGGCCGACGCGTCATCATCCTGACCGCCAGCGCCGGCGTGGATGCGGAGACGCAAAGCTGGAGCGATTACGAGGCGGCCCAGGCGGCGATCACCCAGGGCGCGGCCTGTCCTCGCGTGGCGGTTGTCCCGCAACTGCACGGCAACGACTTAGGCGTGCTGGTGGGGCGGTTATGCAATCGGGCGGTGAGTATCGCCGATAGTCCGATGCGCGTCGCCACCGGCTCCGTGTTGGGGCTGGGGGATGCCCCCGTGGACCGCGACGGCGTGGAACTGCCGGACGCCACCCTGGCGACCCTGGACGCCAACCGCCTGTCCTGCGTGCAGCGTTACCCGGATTACCCGGGCACCTACTGGGGCGACTGCAACCTGCTGGACGTGCCGGCGGGCGATTACCAGGTAATTGAAAACCTGCGCGTGGTGGACAAGGCCGCGCGCGCCATTCGCATTCTGGCCATCGCCCGGGTGGCGAACCGTTCGCTGAATTCCACCCCGGTCAGCATCGCCGCCAACAAAACCTATTTCATGCGCCCGCTGCGCGAGATGAGCAAAAGCGTCGTTTTTGCGGGCGAACATTTTCCGGGGGAGATCAAAAGCCCCAAGGACGACAGCATCGAGATTGTTTGGCCGACCAAAACCCGGGTGGAGGTGTACTTGAAAGTGCAGCCGTACAACTGCCCCAAGGACATTACCGCCAACATCATTTTGGATCTGTCTAACTAAGGACACGGAGCAACAACCATGAGTCAAAAGCGCCTTTCCGGCAAAGACATAGACGTGATGATCGGCGACATGCTGGTGCATGTGGAGGAAGTCACGTTAAGCATTGAGGACGCCACGGCGGTGACCAAAACGCGCGGCATTCCTAACGGATACGTGGACGGCGAAGTCAGCGCGTCGGGCGATATCACGGTGGACACCACCAACCTGCAAACCATTTTAGACGCGGCCAAGGCCGCCGGCAGCTTCCGCGCCCTGGAGCCGTTCGACCAGGTGTTTAACGGCGCCACCAGCGGCGGGGAACTGCGCATCGAGGCGTTCGGCTGCAAGCTGCGCATCTCCGACTTGTTGAACGCCAAAGCCAGCGGCGGCGAGCAGCTGACCCACAAACTGGCCTACGACGTGACGGACCCGGACTTTGTGCGCATTAACGGCGTGCCCTACGTGGACGCGTCGGAAACGGAAAAGCTGGTGTAAGTCATGGCAAGGGACATCTTAGACCAGGCCGCCGAGTTGCAAGAAAAGCTTAACGCGCAGGCGCTGGCCCGGCAGCGGGCCGGCTCCACCCTGGGCCAACCCAGCCGAGCCGTCTGTATTGACTGCGAGGACGCCATTCCGCCGCTACGTCAGCAGCTCGGCGGGGTCTCCCGCTGCGTGGAGTGCGAAGACTACTACCAACATGCGCAACGGCTAATACGCCAAAGGGGGCGCGGATGATCGCCATCAATTACGAACAGCTGCGCGCGGCGGTGCGCAATCAGGGACACCGGTTTTTTGAAAGCGGCGACTACAACCTGAATCTGGTGGGCGTGCGCGCCCAGGATCGCCACGCCAACACCTTTAACGACCTCTTGTGTGTGGCGTTTCAGATCCAAGGGCAAACCCACTGCTTTAGTTTTCCGGCGACCACGGACCCCGGCGTTTATTGGCGCGAACATCTGGCCAACGAAAAAGGGACCGCCATCGTCGCGCCGGGCCAGTATGCGGGCGTGTGGGCGCTGGGCAAACATCAAGGCAAGTATGACGCCCTGGTGCAGCGCGGGCCGATTACTGTGTTTCGGGACAAGGACCGCAACGCCCAGCTGGACGCCCAGGGAGCCACCGAGACAGGTCACTTCGGCATTAACTGTCACCGCGCCACCGAAGATGGCCAAAGCCTTCGCGTAGATCGTTGGTCAGCGGGCTGTCAGGTGATCGCGGACAGCGCCGACTTTGATGTGCTGTTGGCCTTATGTCGCAAGGCGGCGGGGCTATACGGCAATCGTTTCACTTACACCCTGCTGGATGAAACCGAGGTAAGCCGATGAGCCTGTTAAGCAAAGTGGTGGACGTGGTGACCGGCGGCCTGGCGGACAGAGCTTATCAAGTCGTCAAAGACTATTTCCCGCCGGACATGAGCGAGGCGCAGCGCGCCAATGTGCAGCTGGCGCTGGACAAGCTGGAGCTGGAACGCAGACAGCAGGCGGAGCAAGCCCGGCATGCGGCGGAAAAGCAGTTAACCGAGCGCATCAAGGAACTGGAGGGCAGCGCCAAAGACCTGCTGCGGCTGCCCATCCTGGGACCGCTGATGTTGTTTCTGCGGGGCTGTCAGCGCCCGGTGTGGGGCTTCGCCACCCTGTATCTGGACTGGATGTGGTTTAGCGCCTGGACCCTGGACGAACAGCAACAAACCGCGCTGATCACGATCAACGTGCTGGTGTTGGGATTCCTGTTTGGCGAGCGCGCGCTGGCCAACGCCGCGCCCCGCATCCTGCACTTTATGAAAGCCCGTAAAAGGGGGTGATCCATGCACGACAAAGCCGCGTCAGCGGCGGCTTACGCCAGCTCCGCCGTGGCGACCTTATTCGGCTTGAGCCTGAGCCAGGTGGTCGCCCTGGGCGGGCTGCTGATCGCCGCCGCCACCTTCGTGATGAACTGGTATTACAAGCAAAAGCATTTAGATCTGGCCCGCGAACAGGCCAGCCAACAACGCAACGGAGTTAACCAAGATGAGCAACCCAACCACCCAAATGATTGACGTTACGGCAGCCGGCCAGGACTTCAGCTTTAACGTGACCCGCGAGGCGTACAACAAGTACGTCAACGCAGTGACGCCCACGAACAAGGTCGCCCCCAGCCATAACTTTCTGGTCGGGACCGTGGCCCAGGAGCAGCGCGACGCCCTGGTGAAACTAATCAGAGAAACGCCCGGCGCGGAGGTGCAGCTGGCCGGCGCGGTGCTGGAGGAGTACACCCCGGATCTGGGCATCGTGGCAAAAAAGCGCAGCGCATAGCGGACCAGATCGCCGCCAACGGCTATGACCAGTTACGCGCCTACGCGTCCAAGTGGCTGCCGGGACAGGATCAGGACGAACAGGTTTTAGGGTTTGCCCTGTTTCTGGAAACCGACTTTTGGAAACGCCAGGAAATCGCCGTCGCTAACGGCATCGCCAAAGCCTTAAAAGGGTAACGACTCAATGAGCAACAAACTGGAAAAGCTGATGTTCAGCGTGTCGCTGATTGATAAAGCGAGCGGCGTCGCGGGCAAGATCCAGCACAGCCTGGATAAGCTGACCCAGCACGCCACCCGGGGCTTTGTGCAGATGGCCGCCGGCGCGACGGGACTGCTGGGCGCGGGCGTCGCCCTGGAGAGCATGCTGGGACCGGCCATTGAGATGGATCGCGCCTTGGGGGAAGTCAAAAGCCTGGGCGTGGCCAATGACGCCTTGCGCACCCTAGAGGAAACCGCGCTGCGCTTTTCCATTCGCTATGGCGAAGCCGCCGACGACTTCGTGCGCTCCAGTTACGATATTCAAAGCGCCATCGCCGGGCTAAGCGGTCGCGAGCTGGCCGCCTTCACCGAGGCCGGCGGCGTGCTGGCCAAGGCCACCAAATCCGACAGCGCCACGATCACCAACTACATGGGGACCATGTACGGGGTGTTCCAGCGCACGGCGGAGCAGATGGGCAAGGCGCAATGGGTGCAAACTCTGGCCGGCCAGACCGCCAGCGCGGTGCAGATGTTCAAAACCACCGGCGCGGAAATGGCCGCGGCCTTCGGCAACCTGGGCGCGGAAGCGCAAAGCCAGGGCGTGACCATGGCGGAACAAATGGCGGTGTTGGGATCGCTGCAGGCGACCATGAGCGGGACCGAAGCCGGCACCAAATACAAGGCGTTCTTAGCCGGCGTCGGCAACGCCCAGAAAGCCCTGGGCCTGGCGTTCACCGACAGCGAAGGCCGCTTGTTGCCCATGGTGGAGATCCTGACCCGCATTCAAGGCAAGTTTGGCGACATCGACACGGTGGCCAAGGCGGATCTATTGAAAACAGCTTTTGGCTCCACGGAAGCGGTCGGCCTGGTCAAGCTGCTGATGCAGAACACCCAGGGTCTGGCGGGCGCCATTGACCAGCTGGGGGCGCAGACCGGCATGGATAAAGCGCGGACCATGGCCGAGGCCATGATAGATCCCTGGCAGCGCTGGGCGGCGGGCGTGAATGCGGTCAAGGTCAGTTTGGGGCGGGCGTTCCTGCCCCTGCTGCAACCGCTATTAGATCGGATGACCGCCGGCGCGGACACCCTGACGCGCTGGACCCGATTGTTTCCGAACCTGACCCGCCTGGTGGCGATCGCCACGTTAACCGTGATCGGCTTGGTGGCGGCGGCCTCCGCCTTCGCCCTGGCCGCCGGCGTCGCCCAGCTGGTGCTGGCGGGCTGGCATGCGGTGTTATTGCTCGGCGCGGGCGCGATGCGCGCCTGGTCGCTGGCGGTCAGCGCCGGGCGCGCGGCGCTGTTCCTGTTGCAGATCGGAACCTATCTGGCGGCGGGAGCCTTTACCGCCATGCGGGCGGCCTTGCTGACCGGCGCAGCGGCGACCTGGGCGTTTTCCACGGCGCTGCTGGCCAACCCCATTACCTGGATCGTGTTGGGCGTGGTGGCACTGATCGCGGCGCTGGCCGCCCTGGTGATCTATTGGGACGAAGTCAGCGCGGCGGCGTCCGCCGCCCTGGGCTGGATCATGGAAAAGTGGACCGGGTTGCGCGGGATCATTGAGGACAACGCCTTTTTAAGCGCGGTATTCGCGCCGCTGCTGGCGGCGGCGGATCTGGCGGGATGGGTGATTGATTCGTTTGCAACGATTCCCGACTGGTGGGCGCAGTTTACCGACTGGCTGGCGCAGCTGGACCCGTTCGCCGTGATCGGCGCCGGCGTGGATTGGCTGATAGACAAAATCAACGCCATTCCCGGCATTGAAATAGGCGACGGCGGCGAGATCCAGCTGTCCGAAAAAGTGCGCCAGGAGCGCGAAAGCATCCAGCGCTTTGCGCCGGCCCTGGACGAAGGCCGGGTGAACCAGACGCCGCCGGGGGGCTTTCTGCAGCAAGTCAGTAACGCCAACACCACCACTCACCGGGGCGTGACTGTGGAGAAACTGGAGGTGAACGCCACGGGACCGGTCAACGGCTTCCTGCTGGCGGATGAACTGAGCATGGCGGCGGGGTAATGCATGGCGGACTTTATCGATCTTTTTATCGTTAACAACGATATCAGCCTGGACGCCATCGGCGTGCCCATGGAGATAAGCGGGCGCGCGTCCATCGCCCAGGATTTGAAACACATGATCCGCGAAAGCGGCCTGCTGGTGGAGCAGATCGGCGAGCGCAACCCGGAAAAAGTGGCGTTAAACCTGAGCCGGATTGAAACCCGCATCGAGAACGATGCGCGAATAAAACCGGGCACGGCCAAGGTCACGCGCACGGACCCGGAAACGGTGTATATCACCGCCAAAACCCTGAAATACGGCCACTTAGAGTTTTATCTATGAACGACCATACAGACGACTTTAGACGCCTGGTCAAAGACGCCGGCATTCCCACCACCGAGGCGGAGTTAAACCGCGCCTGGCGGGAGGAAGTGGCCGCCCAGGGCGTGGCGTTCAGCAACGACAGCGACTATTCGCCCTGGTGGCGCATGGTGTCGGCGCTGGTGACCCAGCCCGTGCTATGGCTGGTGGACCTGCTGATTAGCGGCGTGTTGCCGCAAATGTTTGTGAAGACGGCCAGCGGGGCCGCCCTGGATCTGCTGGCCTGGGGCGTGGCGGTGGAGCGCAAGCAGGCGGCCAGGGCGCGCGGACGCGTGCAGTTCACCCGGGCCGACCTCTCCGGAGAACTGGAGATCGCGGCGGGAACCGGGATTCAAAGCGCGAGCATTAACGGCAAGATCTATAGCTTACGCACCACTGCGCCCCAACGCTTTCACGATGGGGAAGCCACATTACTGGTGGACGTGGAGGCGGTGGACGTGGGCAGCGGTTACAACCTGGCGGCGGGCTATTACGCCGTCTTACAAACTCCCATCCCCGGCGTGACGGTCACCAACCTGGATAACTGGCTGTTGCAGCCGGGTGCAGATCGGGAAACGGACGACGCCCTGCGTCGGCGGGTGCGCAACCAGTTCAGCGCGGTGAACCAATGGCACACCGACGCGGTGTATACGGCGATCATCGCCCGCTTTGACGGCGTCAGCGTGGATAACGTGTTTTTTGAGCATGAAGCGCCGCGCGGTCCCGGCACAGCCAACGCCTTTATTTTGTTTGAAACCGGCGCCCCGGACGCGGCCTTTTTAGCGCGTATTCAGGCGACCATTTCCGACGACGGCAACCACGGCCACGGCGACGACCTGCAGGTGTTCGCCATGCCGGAAACCCAACACGACGTCAGCGCCGATATGTGGGCGGACGACCGCCTGGACGCCACCGCGCGGGAGCAGCTAAGGCAATCGGTCATGCAGTTTATCCGGGCGGCGTTCCGGGAGAATCAGGACTATCAACCCACGCGGACCTTTCCGTTTAGCCGGTTTTCTTTCAGTCGTCTGGCGCAGGAGTTACACGGGGAATTTCCGGCGCTGGCGTCCATTGATTTTAAAACCAGCGATATCACCAGCCAGATGGACATTCCCCGGCTGAAATCGCTCACGGTGACCTTGAAATGATCGAGATTAAATTACCGTTCTGGCTCAGCGGGGAGCAGCTGACCAGGCTGACCCGCGCCGCCCGCCGTTACTGGGAGCGGGTGGAGCATTGGCTGCGCTGGCCGCTGCGTCAGATCGACGCGGAGACCTGCGCCCTGGGCGTGCTGGATCTGCTGGCCTGGCAGCGCAATATCACGCGCTTTACCGGCGAACCGGAACACCTGTACCGGCTGCGGGTGAAGTACGCCTACGCCAACGCGGTGGACGCCGGCAGCGTGGCGGGGGTGAAGCGGATTTTTCAACGCCTGGGCGTGGGTTACCTGGAGGTGGAGGAGCGCACCCCGGGCCGCGACTGGGACGTGATCACGCTGCGGGTGACGGACGGCCAGCTGGCGCAGAACGCCAAGCTGCTGTCCATCATCATCGGCAAATACGGCCGGACCTGCCGGCGCTATCAGTTCGAAGTGATCACCCCGCTGACGGCGGGCGTGGCGCTGACGGAATTCAACAACACCTGGACCACGGACGTGGCGACGCTTTAAGGGGATGACATGCCGGCGATACTCAATACCGGACGCGATCTGATCGCACAGAAACAAGCGGCGGGACAACCGCTGATCATTAACCAGTTTATCCTGGCGGACCTCGACGGACTGGACCCCAGCCAGCCGGTGAACCCCAACGAGGCGACGCCGGCGGCGTCCGCCATCGTGTGGCGCGGCCCCGTCACTAAAAGCGGCTACGTGAGCCCGGATCAGGTGGTTTACAGCCTGCTGCTGGGCGTGAACGTGGGCGACTTTTATTACAATTGGGTGGGCCTGCAGGCGGAAGACGGAACCCTGGTGGCCGCCGCGTACACGGAGCGGCAACCCAAGCGTAAAACCCAGGGCGTGAACCTGGGCAACACGATCACCCGCAATTTTATGATCGCCTTCACCGACGCCCAGGCCGTCACCCAAATCACCGTCAACGCGCAGACCTGGCAGATTGATTTCACCGCGCGCCTGGACGGGATCGACGAGCGCGAGCGCCTGAGCAATTTGGACATTTACGGCGCGCAGGCTTTTTTAGGCGACGGCTTTCTGCTGCGCAAGGAATCCGGCCAGTACACCCTGAAAGCCGGCCAGGGCTATGTGGGCGGCGTCCGCGTGGCGCAGGACACGGACCAGGCGATTAACCCCGGTTCATTACCGAAAAACGTGTGGCTGGACGTGTCCCTGCAGGGGAACGCCACCGACGTGGCGCCCGTGATCAAGGTGGTGTGCAGCAATGCGGATCAAGCGTCCTTCGTGGACGGCGCCAACCGGCTGCACCACCTGGTGAAGGTGGCCAGCATCGCCGGCGATGGCGCGGTGACCGATCACCGCAACCGCCTGGGCGACCCTAAGCCGCTGTATCAGCTGTTTTTGAAAGTGGCGGACGTGGCGGACAACCTGACTACCTCCGCCAGTGATAAGCCGTTGAGCGCGGCCCAGGGCAAGGCGTTAAAGCAATTGGCGGACGCCAAGCTGGGGGCGACGCAAACCGCCGTGAATGCGGACAAATTGGGCGGGCTGACGCCCGCCCATTACAGCAAGGTGGCGGACATCGTTAACAACCTGACCACAAACCTGAGCAATAAGCCGCTAAGCGCGGCCCAGGGCGTGGCGTTAAAGCAACTGGCGGACGCCAAACTGGGGGCGACGCAAACCGCCGTGAACGCGGACAAGCTGGGCGGGCTGACGCCGTCGCACTATCAGAAAACCTCGGACCGGATCGACGCGGCGCGCCTCGTCAACGTGCCGTCGCAGTGGACCGCGCAAGTGGGGCTCTCCAACTCCGTGAGCAGCACCAATCAGTCGGTGGCGGCGTCCAGCTACGCGGTAAAAATCGCCTACGACCTGGCCAATGCGGCGCTACCGCGCAACGGCAAGGCGGCGGACGCGTCGAAGCTGGACGGCCTGCCCTCGTGGACCTTCATACGCCACACGGATCAGACCAGCCATAGCGCGAACAACGGCTATGTGCGGACCTCTACGGGCATCATTATCCAGTGGGGAACGGTCGGCGTGGTCAACGACGGCAGCGTGCCGTTCTCGTTTCCGATTGCGTTCCCGTCCATCTGTTATGTGGTGGTGGGCAACCGCATGGACGCCGGGTCCACCAAGATTCTACCCATTCACACCTGGAACCATACCGCCTTTTATGTGGACCGTTCCGACTCCATCGAGAACGTGACCTATCTGGCGTATGTCGCCATCGGTCGATAACGAGGTAAGCCGCGATGCATTATTTTTACAGCCCCAGCACCCGGGGCTTTTACCTGGAATCCTTACACGCCGCCGGCGGCCTGCCGCTGGATGGGGTGAAGGTGACCGAGGAGGAACGCCAAGCGCTGCTGGACGGTCAGGCGCAAGGTTTAACCATTGAGATCAACGACCAGGGCCGGCCCGTCGCTAAACGCTCCGCCCGGGAGCCGATCCAAGAGCGCCGGGAGCGCGCGAGGCGCGCCATTGACGCCGCCGCCGGCGACGCCCGGGCCGCGTTCGTCAGCGCCGGCCAGCTGGTGGAGGAGGAATACCGTCTGGCGCTGCGCCAGGTGCAGCAATGGCGCGACGCCGGCCAGCCCGCCGACGCCGTGCCGGAGGCCATCCAGCATTGGGCGGACGCGGCGAAATTGTCGGCCTTGGATGCGGCGGACGATATCGAACGCACGGCGGCGCGTTGGCAAGCCGCCTTGCTGCGGATTCGCGGCATTCGTTTACAGGGCAAGGCCGCCATCAATCAAGCCGCCCCCGACGCAGACTTAATGGCGCTGGCGCAGCCCGTTATCGAGCAGCTGGCGGCGTTGCCCGCCTTTGAGGAGCTGGCGGGATCATGAGTTGGCGACTGACCGCGTTCAGCCCCTCAAACACCGAGGCGCAAGCCGTCGCCCTGGCGGCGCCGATCCTGGCCGGCGCGGACGCGTCTTTGGCGGAGGCCAGCGCGCGGATGCAAGGCGTGTCTTTATCCTATGCGCGCAATCCTTTGGCGGCGCAGGCCAACGAAGCGGCGGCAGCGCGGGACGCTTACCTGGCGCTTATGCGCTATGAAGGCCAGACCCTATGCGTGCATCCGTTTCAGGAAGGCGTGGGCGATGGGAGCGGCTTGTATCGCTACTTGTCCGCGCCCAACGCGGCGGCGCGCCTGGCGGCCAAACTGACCGACGCCCAGGACGTAGGCCGCCCCCGGGGCCAGCTGGACGCGGTGGCCGTGCTAATCGTGGCGCGGGATCTGGCGGGCTTCGCCGAGCGCTTGAAATTATTCAACGCGGTATTCCCTGCGCCGGAACTGCAACTGGCGCAGCGACGCGCCGCGCAGCTGGCCACCCTGGAGCAGGAAAAATTCATCCTGCCGGATGCGCCTTTGACGCCGCCTTGGATAGCGCGCGACGGCCTACAGATCCCCCGCCTGGCGCAACACGGGCGCGCGGTCGGGGCGCAGCTGGCCACGGCGCAGGGTTACGCGGCGGAAACGCCAAACCCGATAGTGGAGTTACAAGGCGTCATTGAACGAAAGCGCCAACGCCTGCAACAGCTGCAAAACCATTACACCCAGTTAAAAAGCCAACTGACTGGCCAGGCGGGTTTTGCGCTTTACGCCCAAGGCGATGCGCCAAACGTAGCGGCGCAATTACAAGCACCCGGCGTGCCGGGGCATGAATACGTGCTGACGGCGGGGGCGTTATTCGTCGCCAAAGCGGGCCAGCTGACCTTTTTAAAAGAGATGTTTGGATTATGAGACTCAACGATTTTACCGTCCCCGGGACCGAATTAACGGTGACGGGCAATCTGCGCATCGAGACGGAGGACCTGGGCGGCCAGACCAGCGGCACGGACCGCGCGAACAAGGGCATCAAACCGAAAACCCTGACCGTGTCCCTGCTGATCCTGAAGAAGCACGCCAGGGATTTAACCGACCTGGTTAAAGTGGCGGAAGCGGAGGACGGCGCCGGCAAGCTGCGCGTTTACGACATCGTGGAGGACACAGCGCGAGCCATGAACGTGCGCCAGGTGCAATTCACCGGGGCGTTCGTGTGCAAGGATCTGTCCCCCAGCCAGGCCTGGCGCGTCAGCTTCACCCTGGCGGAATATCTGAGCGTGGCGGAGAAGACCGAACAGCGCCGCGACCTGAGCCAGGCGGAGGCGCAACAGGCCACCGGGGAAACCATCGCCGCCCAGGAAGAGACGCCCGCTGAAGGGGAAGCCCTGACCGGCTTTGAAAGCTTCCTGAGCAAGGTGGACAAGGCGCTGGCATGAAGCTGCATAAATCCCTGAGCGTGGGCGGAACGCCGTTTAAATTGGTGTCTGAAGACGTGCGCCTGGGGTTGTTCAGCCCAGGGCGCGCCGTGTTTACCGTGCAGGCGGACGCGCCCTTGTCGGGCGTGGTCCAGTTCGCCCTGGGCTATGCCCCCAACGCCTTACAGAGTTTTTTTATCGGGTACGTGGAAAGCTGTACGCCCCTGGACAACCAACAACAGCGGGTTTTCTGTCGGGAACTGACCGCCACGTTAAACCGGCGCTTAGCGCTCAATCTGCGCCATGTGTCATTGAATGAAACCCTGGCGGCGATCAGCCAGGACAGCGGGCTGACCTTCGTCACGCCGCCGGAGCCCTACACGACCACCAAAGCGCCGGCTTTTTATTCCTGGAGCGGCGGTTATCACTGCATGGACGCCTTGGCGGAGGTGTACGCCATCCCGCGCATGATCTGGCAACAGCAAGGCGACGGCGCGGTCTACGTGGGCAGCTGGGCGCATAGCTACTGGGCGACCCGGCCCGTAGAGATCCCAACCCATTTACTAAACGGCTTCGGCGTGGCTCACCGCGCCCGCCTGCCAGCGACCCCGAAACTCCGTCCGGGTGTCTGGCTAAACCAAACCCATTACGTCACCCAGGTAAGCCTGGCCGACAACCATATGAATCTGACCTGGAGCGCTGCGCCGTGGACGAAGAGATTAAAAAGATAGTATTACGGATGTTTCCAGAGCTGAGCGGCAATTTGCATTTGCCGCGCCTGGCCAAGGTGGTGGCGATCAGCGACCCACTGCAAAAACCGGAACTCTGCGACCGCTTCCGCCCTCGCTACGCCGTAGACGTGCGCGTGCTGACGCCCCAGGGCGAGGAAGACCCGGAGTTACCGCTTTATCGTTGCGTGCCGTTGCCGGCGTCCTATGGCGGCATCGAGCGCGGCCAGTTTGGATTCCCTGAGCCTGGGACAGTCGTAGAGGTGGCGTTCGCCTATGGCTTACCGGATCAGCCCTTTATCCGCACAGTGCTGGGACAGGGCTTAGGCGCGCCTGGCGTCCAACCCGGTGACCTGGTGTGGCAGCACTCCGAAGCGGTGCGACAGCGTGTGAGCGCCAAAGGCGACTGGTTGCGCGAGACACATGGAGACATAACCGACACCAGCGCCCGCCGGCGTGTGGACGCCCTGGAGAACCAGGAGCGTTACCAGGACAGCCTGACCGAGGTCAGCGAACATAGTGCGGAGCATGTCGGAGGCGTGAAGACGGTGGAAGCCCTGGGGGCGTTAAAACTGCTGAGCGGCGGGCACGCCAACTTGTCGGCGGCGGATAACCTGAACCTGACCACCGCCGCCGATCTTAACCAGGCGATTGCGCGAGATCGGAAAGCATCAATCCAAGGCGACGACAGCGCCACCGTGGGCGGCTCGCGCTCCGTGACGATCAGCGGCAACGACACACAGACCAGCGCCAACAAAACCATCAACGTTCAGGGAAGCCATACCGATATCGCCAGCGCGGCCAGGCAGATTCAAGCGCAAGTTATCGAACTCAAAGCCAGCGCCGCCGTGACCATTCAAGCGCCGGCCATCGCCATGGGCGGCGGTGGCGTAGATGTGTTGCAGGTGATAGCGGATCTAATTGGGGTGGTTCAGGAATTGGCGGCTACGACGGCGAGCCACACCCACGGAGGCGGAGGAAGCGGGGCGCCTTCAAGCAGTGGAAGCCATAGCAGCCAAGCGAGCCGAGCGGGCGCTTTGAAAGGCCAGATTAATGGGGTAATGACCTAGGCTAAAATATTAGCTGATCACCCAAAGCAGAAATTCGTACGAGTGCTATCTTTTTAGAATATGTTGAATGGTAAAAGACAGCTTCCGACCCGAAGCGGACATTGCTCTTGTTGAAATTATTGGTTGAATCTACCAATAGACTTCTAACGACCAAGCTCAGCCGACGAGGGCCTCACCGTGGCCTGAGATCGGGCTGGAGCGCTTTGTTGCGCTTCAAATGAACTCCCGCTCAAATTCTTGATACCGACTCGGCTAATTGTGCGTATCCGGATTTAAAGACGGGTAATTGCCGGAGCAGTCACCGGAGCCCTCGTAGTCTGTTCCCGAGTCTCGAACCTCCCTGAACTTCTGAATGTTACCGCTGGATGGCTCCATGATTAAAAAATCGCGACTGGTATAATACTTGCCGCCTTTTGATAAGCAGAAGCTCAAAATGAAATCCGAGTTTATCTTTTTTAGTGAATATTGCTCGCCGAGAGGAGCGATGTAGACCAAAATCTCGATCGAGCCGCCTTCAGGAAGATCTCCTTTGTAGACCTCAATCATTTTCGCTTTGACGTAATAAGGAGACCAGCCGAAGGGAATGTAATCGTATGTCGGATCTGAAGAGACCACCTTAGTTACCGCGACACTCTTAAACAGGGCTGAGTACCCTGTGTCAACGAAGTTCGGTTCAACCCACATAGAATGATCCGAGCTTTGTGAGCCAGAAGCTCTTGCATCTCGTGTTTCTTTTATTGTTTTTTCTTCATGCCTACAGGGTTTGTCTCTGATGCTGACTCTTCCTGCATCGTCCTTACATTGGTAGACGCTTGCCGCATACGCGTGTGCAGAAAAAAATAGAAAAATGAGGACAATTGTTTTCATGCTGACCCTCTTACGCCGCCAAATGCCACAAATAAGTGGTTATACTTTCTGCATCCGGTGAATTTTCCTTGTTATGTACTGAGTTAGTAAGCAAGTTTTTCATATGTATATTTTTGCATTGAATAGTCGTATGGATATTCTCTAATTGCTTTGTTTTTAGCCCCTTTATTCGATACGCTACCCATGTACATCTTGGCGGATAATTGTTTGTCGTATGTATATTTTTGCATAGAGTAATCATATGGATACTCTCTAATAGTAAATCTCTTTACCTCAATATCGACAACTGTTTGCATATATCGTTTTGCCGCCAGCTGTTTGTCATATGTATATTTTTGCATAAAATAGTCATATGGATACTCTCTAGTAGATAATTCCTTTATTTCAATATTGACAACTGTTTCCATGTATCGTTTTGCGGCCAGTTGTTTGTTATATGTGTACTTCTGCATTGCATAATCATTTGGATATTCCCTTAATGAAAATTCCTTAACTTCCAAATCTTTTACGGTGAGCAAATAGTTGTATGCAGCTACCTGTTTGTTATAGGTGTATTGCTGCATACGAGAGTCATTTGGATACTCCCGAGTTGCAAACTCTCTAATCTCATTTTCTATTGATGAGGCCAAAGCCAAGTTAAATGGCAAAAGCAGAGCAACAACCAGAAACAATAATTTCTCCATAACTCATCCTCCTTTTTTGATCATATACCGCCCAATATAACCGGACCCAAAAGCTGAGCGAGGAGCGAGCGACGCTTCTTGCGATCCGAGTGCATGCGGTTTTTATGTAGGGTCTTGTTCATTGCTTATGAGTTTTTTGCTTACGATAAGCAGAAACAAACCTGAACAGAAATCAACAACCGCCCATAGTTCTTTCGAAAAATGTATTTTTATTAGTGGATTAAACACGATTGCCAAGATGCCAAATACCCACGGCACGACCTCTTCATTTTTTTCATACGTAATAAATGCAGCCCAAGCAAACACGCCGCAGGCAACAATCCTAAGCAGCATGTAATAGCCATATGGCAATGACAATACACCAACAAATAGCATTCCTGCAGCAATGAATATGACAGCTTTTGGCATTATCTGTCTTGCCCACTTGGTCCCGATATTTAATTGGATCTGTATACAGCCTATTAAGCTCCTTAACTTTTCTTATAGAACAAGATGACAAGCCGTGCCAGTGGTATTGGCAAAACGAGCACGATTCTTGATGATCCGTCAATATACTGTAATTACAACCAGCACTTGGCCTCACGTTGAAAGAGGTGAAAGGAAAGCCTAATCAGGGAGTCGGTAAGCAGGAATATCCTGGGTCAGAGTAAAAACTCTTAATGTCCGCTTTTGGCCGAAAGTGGTCTATTGCTATTTGATATTGACTAAAAAGGTAGCACTCCTTCCTAGTGCCTGCTTTCGAGCAAGCACTGTACAGACCTCAAAACCATGCTGTCGTCTGACTTCAGTCCGCAAGCTGTTGTGGAATGAAAGTTCACTCCTCCCCACGCCTGCGGGTTTCGAGAAAAGATTTTCGCCATGAAACTGGATAGCCTAGGGAAGGCGCGCCACTGGCGAGCATGTGAGAGCTAACGATTTTCCTAAATTGAAACTTTCAGCTATGTTTTGAAGTACGGGGGAGCCAAGTTTAAGGAGGAAGCCGCAGCCAGCATCCCGTGGACACCGCTTGCGGCTGTGGACACTTTGTGGACATAATAAATCACATTGATCATTTATTGAACAGCAGTATTATCTATAAGTGATTGATTTAATTATGTTTACGATATTTAAAGCCCGCCAAAATTGGCCAAACAGGCCTGATTCCGAGTCCCAGCCGGATTCTTTGTCCTCTTTTGTCGAAAATGAGCAAGGGGGAGGAATTAAGAGGGTATTGTTGCGTGTTACCGTGGCTTTTCTGGTCGTGGGGATGCTTCTTTTTTACTTTGAAAGCCATACCTCCCGTATCCAGGCGCGGCTGTTTTCGCGTTACGCCGATCAGCTGGATTACAACCTCAACGCGGGCCCGGCTGAAGCCGTGCGTTATCCCCATGAGGGTCCATTCGACCAGCGCCTGGGTTACGTCTCTCTGCCTGATTACTTACAGCAACTGGATAAACAGAACTGGGAGATTAAATCCCAGGCCAGTTTCTCTCCCGCCTTAATGAAGTACGCCTCCCATGGCCTGTTTCCGCCCTACCGGGAAAAATCACAGGCGGGGCTGGATATTCTCGACTGCCGCGGCGACGTGATGTATCGCAACCGTTATCCGCAGCGGATTTACAACGACTTTGAGTCCGTACCGCCGCTGGTGGCGAGCACGCTGCTGTTTATCGAGAACCGCAATCTGCTGGATACGGACCACCCGCTGATCAACCCCGCCGTGGACTGGAGCCGCTTCAGCAAAGCCGCGGTCGTGCGTATCGGCAATACCCTGGGCGGCGACTTCTCCTCAATGGGCGGCAGCACCCTGGCCACCCAAATGGAAAAGTATCGTCATTCCGCCGAGGGGCTCACCGCCTCGCCCCGGGATAAGCTTCGGCAAATGCTGTCCGCCAGCGTTCGCGCCTATCAGACCGGGCCGGAAACCCTGACCGCCCGCAAGCAACTGGTGATGTCCTACCTTAACACCGTGCCGCTGGCCGCTGCGCCGGGCCAAGGAGAGGTGCATGGCGTCGGCGACGGCCTCTGGGTCTGGTTCGGGGCGGATTTCAACGAATCCAATCACTTACTGAGCATGAACGGCGCCGAAGGAGAGCTATTGGAAAAACAGGCTCAGGCGCTGCGTCAGGTTCTGTCGCTGATGATCGCCCACCGGCGCCCCTCCTATTATCTGATGCAAGGCCGCGCCGAACTGGAAAGCCTCACCGACAGCTACCTGCGCCTGATGGCCAACGGCGGTGAAATCGGAGCGCCGCTGCGGGACGCCGCTCTGGCGCAACGCACCCGCTACCGCGATTTCACGGAAGCGCGCGTAGTGACGCCAGTGGACGCGGACAAAGGCGTCAATGTGGCGCGCTTGCGGCTGGCGCGCATGTTCAATCTGTCCCTGTACGACCTGGACCGCACCGACCTCATCGCCTCCTCCACCCTGCAGGGCAGTTTGCAAAGACAGGTATCCGCCTATTTGCGCGGCCTCAGCGATCCGGAATTCGCCAAAGCCACCGGGCTGGTGGGGCCGCGTTTGCTGTCCGAAGGTCAGGCGCGGGACGTGTATTACAGCTTCACCCTGTTCGAACGCTCCGCCACCGGCAACCGGGTGCGGGTGCAGACCGACAACACCGGACAACCCTTCGACATAAACGAGGGCAGCAAGCTGGAGCTGGGCTCCACCGCCAAGCTGCGGGTGCTGGCCAGCTATCTGGAATTGGTCGCCACTTTGCACCTGACTTACGCCGCCGAGGACGAAGACATCCTGCGTCGCAACGCCCAAGCGTCTCATGATCCCATCACCGCCTGGGCGCTGGAGTATCTGATCCAGGCGGAGGACAAATCCCTGCCGCCCATGCTGCAAGCGGCGCTGGAGCGGCGTTATTCCGCCAATCCAGAAGAGATATTCTTCACTGGCGGCGGCGTGCATACCTTCCGTAATTTCAGCAGTCAGGATAACCACCGCTTTCCCACCGTGCGGGAGTCGCTGCGAGAGTCCATCAACCTGCCCTTCGTGCGCCTGTTGCAGGATCTGGTGCGCCATGAAATCAACGCCAACCAGCAAGGCAGCCGGCAATTACTGGGGGACCCCAACGATCCCCGTCGCCATGAATATCTGGCGCGCTTCGCCGACCGCGAGGGTCTGATCTTTCTGCAACGTTTCTGGAGCGTCTATCAGGGTAAAAGCAGCGGGGAACAACTGGATATATTTTTGGACCGTCTGCGCCTGAGTCCGGTGCGGTTGGCGGCGGCGCATCGCTATATCCTCCCCTATTCAGACCTGCGTACTTTCGAGACGTTTCTGACGCAGCAATTAGCCCAGGACAGCATCAGCGACGAACGCATGGAGGAGCTGTTCGTACGTTACGCGCCCGGCGCTTTCAGTCTCCCGGATCAAGCCTATATCGCCGAAGCGCATCCGTTGGAGTTATGGTTGCTGGCGTATCTGCAAAAACATCCGCAGGCGGAGTTCGCCGAACTCTCCGCCGCCAGTCGCGATCGCCGCCAGGAGGTATACGGCTGGTTGTTCCGCACCCGCGCTAAGAATGCGCAGGATTCCCGCATCCGCACCATGCTCGAAGTGGAGGCTTTCGCCAACCTGCACCAGCGCTGGCGCCGTCTGGGTTACCCCTTCGACCATCTGACGCCTTCGCTGGCCTCCGCCCTCGGCAGTTCCGGGGACCGTCCCGCCGCGCTGGCGGAATTAATGGGCGTCATCCTCAACGACGGACTGCGCCAGCCTACCTTCCGTCTGGATCAACTGCATTTCGCCGCGGAAACGCCCTATGAAGTGAAATTGCGGCATCACCGCACCACCGCTGATCGGGTCATGAATCCTTATGTGGCGGCGGCGTTGCGAGAGGCCTTATCAGATGTAGTGGAAGCCGGTACGGCGCGGCGTCTGCAAGGGGGCTTCGTGCTGCCCGACGGGCGCATGCTGGCGCTGGGCGGCAAGACCGGCACCGGCGACAACCGTATTTTCACTATCTCCGATAACGGGCGCCGCAGCGGCGGCACGGCGCTCAATCGCACCGCCACCTTCGTGTTTTACCTGGGCGGCAATCATTTCGGCACGCTCACCGCCTATGTGCCAGGCAAAGCTTCCAGCGACTTCCACTTCACCTCCGCACTGCCGGTGCAGGTATTACGCGGCATGGCGCCGATTCTGGAGCCCTACCTCACTCCTGGCGACGTGACCCTGTGCATCGACACCGTGAAGCCGCATCAGGAACTGGCGCAGGCGGAAGTGGAGATGCTTCCGCCGTTATAGCCTCCGGGAGCTCGCTCAGCGATTGGCGCAGAAACCGAACTCCGTGCTTTCCTGTGGTCCCAGCTCCCGGTTCCAATGCACGCCGGACGCGTTCAGCGCATCGCCCTGCTGGCTCCAGTTCGCGCTCCACACCGTGTAGGCCTGACCTTCGATGGGGACGGACACGGACCAGACCAGATCGCTGTCGCTGGAATTGAAAACACGCACGTTGGCGCAATAGCCGCCGCCCCAGTCATCGGTTTTACTTAGCGTGGTTTGCGCCGGGTTATCCTGATCGCCGCCATCGTCGCTGCCGTCATCTCCGCCGTTGTCGCCATCATCCCCGTCATCGCCTCCATCACCACCGTCATCACCGTCATCACCGCCGCCTTCCACTGGCGACCACCAGTTGCCGGAGATAAACAGCATGGACAACAGGTTGATGGAGTCGGAGTAGTAATCGGAGCGATTGCCGCTGATCAGATCCCAGCCCTGATTGAGGAAGCTCTGATGCCCGGTAACGGAAGCCGCCGCCACCATCGGCGCAGTGAAGGCCATAGCGGAATATCCCACTAAAGGCTCGCCATTGAGCTTGTAACCGGCCATGACGCTCCCCGGGTTACCGCCAGTGGCGTTGATCGCCCATTGCATTAGTTTGTTCATGGCGGCGCTGGCGCGGCTGTCGCCAAAGTGCGCTGCGTCAATGGCGATGCGCAAGGGGTAGCGACAGGCGTTCCAGGAGAAATCGTCGTCCGTGTCCGCTTCCAGGAAGTTGGGCGGCGCCGGCCGGGGATCGCTGTCGATAACGAAGTCCGACATCAGCCCGGTGGCGCTGGCGTAGTTCTTGATCATCTTGTCGATGATCCCATAGGCGGTATCCGCCGCTTCCCCCCAGAAGGCGTCGCCGGTGGCCTGCTGATAGGCGTGCATGTGATCCGTCATCCAGTCCGACGAACGGGTGGTCCACTGATTGTCATCCCAATCCCCCAGCATGGTGCGCTTGGAGGAACGGTGAACGTCATCCCCTTTCAAACCGTTATTGATGATGCGCTTCGCCTGCTGCAGGTAATTAATAGCGCCGTCGGAGCCCCATTGATAATGCGCCAGCAACAGCGCATAGGCGATATCCATATCGCCGTCGGTGGCGGAATCGGAATCCTTGCTTGTATTTTCGCTGGCGTCGATGACCCATGACATCAAATGGTTGTTGAGCGTGGAGCGATGCTTGTCGTACATGTTGTACATGCCGTCGAAATACTGCTTCGCCTCGCTGTCATGTCCAGCCATGAGAGCAAACAGCATCATGCCGTAGCCATGAGCCTCCGAGGTGGTGATCTCGTTGCCGTCGCCGCCAGTACCCTTCATGTTGACGTAATAGCCGCCGCCGGGGGTATTGCCGTTGGACGGCTTCACATAAGCGCTCTTCCAGTAATCATAAAACTGGGCGACCTTCGCATTCATCTGCGTCTGAGAGACATGGTCAGGTTTGATTTTGCCGGCGAACTCCAGCGCCTGCGGGAAAGGCCGCGCCGCCTGGGCCTGCTGCTCAAGCGCCGGCTGACAGACCGCATCCGCCGCAGCGCTGGCTGTTGTCGCCGTCGAGTCCGCGCAACTGGCGAACGCGACCTGCGCCCCCAGGGCTAATCCAGAAAGAAGAATCACCCGCGCCGCCAAAGGCGCGATTCGAAATGTATCAGGCATCATGGTCCGCTTCCTTTACTCGTTGTTTCAGGTTATCGCCCGAGTCTAGGATGGGAATCGTTCCCAAACGATCACCCGAATGGAGTAAATACCGGCGTATTCCGACAGAGGATTTGGAGTAGGCGCTCTTGCAATAAAGAGCGCCAAAATTGCAAAGGACGCTGTTTCTCCGCCCGCTTAAAGCTTACGCAACTTGCGCCAGATAAACCGCAGAGGGAAGAACAGAAGGGTTAGCATCACCAGCCACGGCAGCAGATAGGCGACGGCGGTGATGACCTCGGAGATGGCTTCCGACAGGTCTTCCGAAAACGAGGACAACGAGCGGCTGATGGGTTTCCAGAACGACTCATTGTGCTCTGCGTCGAAGGAGATGTTGAGGATATCCATATTCACCCGCTGCAGCAGGTAGGCGTTGTCGCCCGTGGCCCGTTCCAGTTCCGCCTGGGTTTGCGCCAGTTGTGAGGCGATCTTGATCAAAGAATCAATGTTGTCGGCGGAGCGCTTTTCCAGCTCCAGCAGACGATCGCGATAGCTGGTCAGCATTTCAACCTGCTTTTCCGCATCGACGATGGCCGCCGCCAGATCTTCCACATGGGTATTCACCTGCGTCACTTCGCCCGCTTGCGCCAATAACTCCAGAATCGGCTTCACGCCGGCGGGTTTGATCCGTAAGCGCAGACTGGCGCGTGCGTATTCCCGGTTCAGCTCGGCGTCGAGCAAGGTACACTGGTTTTCCCGGTCCGCCGCGCAGGCGTCCATGATTTGCTGGTGCGCGGCGGCGATCTTATCTTCCTGCAGACGCGCGCGAACGGAATGCTCATAGGCCAGGTAAGGATTGGATTCCCGCTGCGCGGATTCCGCCCGCAATGAAGCGTCCCCTTGCGCCCGGCCGGAGTATTCGGTAGGGCTGCAGGCAGCCAGGGACAACATGAATACCGCCAGCATAAGGCGGCGCACGAATGGTTTCAGCATGGCGCTTATTTCCTTCTGGAACAGAGACGATGGACAAAACTTCCGGCGCCGGATTCAGCAAGGAGGGGCGGCGCACTGCGCAAGTCGAATCCTCCCTGACGATAGAATCTTAACGACCGCCGTCATCTTAAGGACTATTGCTCAGGAAGTGTTAGTAAATCGACAGGCAGGCGCTTAAAATTGCGCCCCCGAATTGTCCGTCGACCCGACGGCCCGGCCGAAAAGTACGGGCGTTTTCACCGCCGCCGCATTCCTGCGCGCCGGGTTTGACGCATCGCAAGTTTTAAGCGGCAGTTTTAAATTTCTTAACCAAATGGTCGAGTTTTCTATTACACTCCCGCTAACAATAACAGTTAAACAGAAGGGTTTTTTATGATACCAGTTCTCGATATTTCCCGGTTTGACTCAGACCGGCAGGCGTTTTTGGCCGATCTAGGGGCTGCATACAAAGAATGGGGCTTTGCGGGAATTACCGGACACGGCGTACCTAAAGAAACTATCTTCAACGCCCTGCGCGCCGCGGAGAAATTCTTCGCATTGCCGGAAGAAGTGAAGAAGAAATACTTCCTGGATAACTACGGCGCACGCGGCTACACCCCGTTCGGCACTGAAATCGCCAAAGACGCCGCCGTGGTGGATCTGAAAGAGTTCTGGCATGTAGGCCGGGAAGTACAAGGCGAACCCCCTTACGAGCAACTGATTCCCAATGTGTGGCCGGAAGAACTGCCGGACTTCAAGTCCGCCATGCTGGAGATGTACCAGGCTCTGGATAACCTGTCCAACCGTATGTTGTCCGCCTTCGCGTTATTCCTGGGCGAGGACGAGAGCTTCTTCCGTGAGAAAATCAATTTCGGCAACAGCATTCTGCGTCCCCTGCACTATCCGCCGATCAATGATGATTCCCTGCCCAACGTGCGCGCCGCCGCTCACGAAGACATCAATCTGATCACCCTGCTGGTCGGTTCCGAGCAGGAAGGTCTGGAAGTGTTGAGCAAAAAAGGCGAATGGACGCCGATCTCCATGATCGAAGGGACCATCATCTGTAACGTCGGCGACATGCTGCAACGCATGACCAATCACGTACTGCCTTCCACCACCCACCGCGTGGTGAATCCCAAAGGCGAGGCGTCCAGACACAGCCGTTATTCGATTCCGTTCTTCGTGCATCCCAACCCGGACGTATGGCTGACCGCTCTGCCGCAGTGCGTTACCGAGGAAAATCCGGTGCGCGACGAACCCATTCTGTCTCACGACTATCTGGTTGAGCGTCTGCGTCAGATCGGTCTGTTGAAGAAGTAACTCTCAGCCGGCCACTGCGTAACGCAGCTCTGAGGGACTGACGGCGTAATCATTGGCGCTCATATCGCGCCGCGCCATCAGTCCCTCTTCGTTGAACTCCCAATGCTCATTACCATGGGTGCGCATCCACTGCCCCGCCTCCGCGTCATACCACTCATATTCAAAGCGCACGGAAATGCGGTTGTCCTGATAACACCATAATTCCTTCATCAGTTTGTAACGGGTTTCACGCTCCCACTTACGGGTCAAGAACTCACGTATGCGCTCACGTCCCTGGAAAAATTCAGCGCGATTACGCCACTCCGAATCCTCCGTATATCCCAATGCAACCACCTCTGGATTACAGGTGTTCCAGGCGTCTTCCGCCATTTTGACCTTGGCGCGGGCGGACGCTTCGGTAAAAGGAGGAACTGGAATCTGCTTGCCGTCTCTTTCAATAAACATAAATTGCCTCTCTGTTTTCATTAAAAAGTAGACTATATTGTCTACTTACGCCGAACAGAGTAGACAATCCAGTCTACCTTTACAATCGAAAAGTAGACAACTTCGTCTACATGATGCTTAAGTGATTGATTATGAAAGTTTCAGCACGTGAAAAAATTATCGAAAGCGCCTACCGCCTGTTTTATAAGCAAGGGCTTCGCGCCACTCAGGTGGATCAGGTGATTCAGGAATCCGAGGTGGCCAAACGCACCTTCTACAAGCATTTCCCCAGCAAGCAGGATGTGGTGATGGACGCCTTGCAGGAGCGTCACACTCGCTGGCTGCAATGGTTTACCGATAAAGTGGAAGCGCTCAACACGCCGGGTAAAGAGCGAGTGCTAGGCATCTTTGACGCTTTACGGGAATGGTTCGACGATCCTGCGTTTCGCGGCTGCGCATTTTTGAATGTGACGGCGGAAATCTATGACGCGCAGGAGCCGGAACGGGAGTTGGCGCGGCGACATAAGCAGGACATGGATGGGAAAGTCGCCCAATGGCTAAAGCAAGCGGGAGTGGAGGATGCGGCGCTGGCGCGACAAATCGGTCTGTTGATCGATGGCGCTATCATTCGCGCCCAGTGTTTTGGCGACCCGGATTACGCTCAGACGGCGCGAGCTTTATGCGCGGCAATATTGCGCGCTTGAGTCGAGAAGTCCGACTGCGTCAGTTGGCCACCGGGCCGCTATTCTTGCGCTCCTTGAAGCTGGCCGCCACGGCTTGCAGCACCTCGCTTTTACTGTCGTAGCGGGACGCCAGCGTCCAGCCCAGCACCTGGTAAAAGTGGGCGTCGCCCATCACTGTGGTGATCAGATAGGTCACTTTGACGCCGCCGGTGGCGCCGGTCAGCGCCACCTGGCGCGCAGGCAGACCATTGATTTCAACCGGACGCCATTCTCCCAGCGTGCGGGGATTTTCCAGAGATTCCTGCATCAGGGACACAATGAGGTCGGAATAGTCCGTCAATGTGTAGCCGTCTTCAAAATCAACGCGGGACTCTTCCAGAATCAGCGCATAGGCGTCATCGAACAAATTGCCGCCCCCCAGAGACGCTTCTTCATTCAGGTCATCCATTTTCTTCCAGCGTCCGGGCACGCTGAGGGACAAACGTCCGTCAGCGCTGCGCAACACCTTGTCCAATGCCTCCGACGCGGCGGAGACGCGCCGGTCTCCGCTGCTGGTGTGGCTTCCGCCCCGACATATAGTCGGGCGGTATTGATCCGGCATAGAACCTTCCATACAGGTCCATTCAATCTGTCCATTCCTTTCTGCGGGAATCCAGTCAATGGTGTTATTTTCGCGCAGGCTTTTGATGTCATATGTCACGACCATGCGGGCGTTTTGTTGCAGCTGAATACTGGCGACTTTATCGCGCAGTTCCTCAGGCAACCCCGCATCCAGGTTCTGGTTGGGATAGAAGCCCGTACGCTGGATAAAAGCGCTGACTTTGTCCTGGTTTTCCTTAACAAACGGCATAGAGGTCTGGACTTGAGACCGCGTCACATAGTCCTGGTAGGCGGGAATCGCTACCGCCGCCAAGATGCCGATAAAGGCCACCATTACAAATAACCCGACAACCGCAGCGGCAACCATAGCCGCGCCGCCGCCGCGAACCTGACCGTATTTTTCCTGCCATCTGTCTTCCGACGACGCAAAAAAAACAATCGCCTCAATCAACGACACCAGGCTGGGAATCCAGGTAAACCAGAACAACATATAGAAAATGCCCCACCATTGGCCCAGATAGAACCGGTGTACGCCCAGCCCGCCCAGGAAAAACGCCAGCAGCCCCGCCGTCACTTTGCTTTTTGAGCTGGTAGGGGTTTGTTTGGCGTGACAATGAGGACACTCCGTCAAGGTCGCGGAAATATGCGCGCCGCACTGGCGGCAGTATACGATTTGATCTCTTACTACCGGCGCCGCAGGCGCACGGTAGGCGTTATTTACGGCGGCATTGGTAGCTGCTTGCGCCGCAGCGGGTTTGGGAGCGACGGGCCTGGGCGCTGCAGATTTAGACGCAGGCGCTGCGCGCATGGGCGGCTCTTTTTGCACCGGCGCCGCCGCGCTCTTGACCAGTTCACACACGCCGCCGGCTTGCTCTATCGCCGTTTTATATTTCTTGGCGGTAGCGCCGTCGACGCCTTTCTTGATCACATGACGGCTTTTCACCATCATTTTTTCCACCTTGTCCACATCCGTCCTGAACAAGGCGGCCAGTTTGTTTATTACATCATCTGGGTTCATGCCCTGTTGGCACTGCCCCAATAAAACAACATCGAATTTTAATTCAGACACGACTATTCCTGTCAGCCTTACAGCCGCTAAGTGATTGATACTACTCTATTATACGACCATCCTGAGTTCGTTCTACGACGTGGTGGTCAAAACTGAGATAGGAGAAGCGTCCGCTTCTCCGTTAAGAAAAAGCGGCGCATAGTACTAGGATGTAAGGATAGTTTAAAAGCCCGAAGGGTCAAAAACCCATGGCGGATGACGTGCTGCGACGAGGGTCGGCGGCGCCGAAAAACACGCCGTGTTCATCAATGAGAATGCTCTGGCTGGCGCCCATGGCCGCCTTTTGGTTCACCGCGTGCCCCATTCCCTCCAGCAGCTTGACGGTGTCGGGGCTGAGCCCTTCTTCCACGCGAATCTCATCCGGCGACCATTGATGGTGTATACGGGGCGCATTCACCGCCGCCTGAATATTCAAGCGATGATCGATGACATTCATGATCACCTGCAAGGTGGTGGTGATAATGCGCGAGCCGCCAGGGCTGCCGGTAATCAGGAAGTTCTTGCCTTTGTTTTTCACGATGGTCGGCGACATGGAGCTGAGCATGCGCTTATTGCCTTCGATCTTGTTAGCCTCGCCGCCCAGCAAACCATAAGCGTTGGGCACGCCCGGCTTGGCGCTGAAGTCATCCATTTCGTTGTTGAGCAGGAAGCCCGCGCCGTCGACCACAATGTGCGATCCGTAGCTGAAGTTAATGGTGTAGGTGGTGGACACCGCATTGCCCTTGTTGTCGGCGACGGAGAAGTGCGTGGTCTCATTGCTTTCATAAGGCAGGGGGTTGTCCGGCGCCAGCGTGGCGCTGGGCGTAGCGCGGTTCATGGGGATGTCTTTGCGCTGCTTCGCCGCGTAGTCTTTGGACATCAGCCCTTTTTGCGGCACTTCCACAAAATCGGGATCGCCCAGGTACTTGGAGCGGTCCGCATAAGCCCGCTTCATAGCTTCCGACATCAGATGAATCGTTTGTGCGGAGTTATGTCCGAGGTAGCCGATTGGATAACCTTCCAGTATGTTCAGAATCTGAATCACATGAATACCGCCGGAACTGGGCGGACTCATGGAATAAATGTCAAAGCCGCGATAAGTACCGTGCACAGGCTCACGCACGACTGGCTGATAGCTCTTCAGGTCTTCCAGCGTAATCAGTCCGCCGCCGCGCTTCATTTCTTCCACAATCAGCTTGGCGGTTTCGCCTTCGTAAAAGCCTTTAACGCCTTGCTCGGAAATGCGTTTCAGGGTCGCCGCCAGATCTTTTTGAATAAAGCGGTCGCCGGGTTCATAAAAAGAACCGTCCTGTTTGAAGAAAATTTTGCGGGAAGAATCCCATTTACGCAGCCTTTCCGCACTGTCTTTCACCCCATGACTGAAACGGGGCGTAACGATAAAGCCCTCATCCGCCAGTCGGATCGCCGGTGCCAAAGCCTCCTGTAACGAGATCGTGCCGTATTTCTCCAGCGCCATGGCCAATCCCGCCACTGTGCCGGGCACGCCTGCGGCTTTGTGTGAGAAGCGGCTCAGATTGCTGTCCGCCTCGCCGTCCTTGTTCAGGTACATATCCCGGGAGGCGGCCGCCGGCGCTTTTTCCCGGTAATCGATGGCGATCACTTCATTGCGGCTCTCCGAGGAGATCAGCATGAAGCCGCCGCCGCCAATATTGCCGGAACGGGGTTGCGTCACCGCCAGGGCGAAGGCGGCGGTTACCGCGGCGTCAATGGCGTTGCCGCCGTTTTTCAGCACTTTCAATGCTTCTTCCGTCGCCAGAGTATGACTGGTGGCCACCATGCCGTGATGCGCCTCCGTAGGGACGCTGCGGTCTCCCTCCAGAATGAATTCGGCGTGGGTCGGCGCCGCGACTGTCAGGGTCAGGGTGAGCAGGAAGGGTTTCGAGAGGATGGATACGAGAGACTTGAAGCCAAAAAGTCGAGCGTCGGTTATTTTTTTTGTTTCGCTTAGCATAACAACATTCCTTATTGGTGAATGGACAATGCCGTTCTTGTACGCCAATAACATGCCAGTAATAACAAGCGCCTACAAGCTTCGCTTGCGAAATTCACTGGGCGTCTCGCCCGTCCAGCCGACGAAGGCGCGGCGGAAATTGGAAGCGTCGCTGAAGCCCAGTAACTGCGCGATTTCATCCACGGTCAGACGACTGTCCCGCAAGTGCTGCAACGCCAGCTCTTTCTTCACTTCCGCCAGCAGCGCTTTGTAGGCGGCGCCCTGCTCCGCCAGTTTACGGTGCAGGGTGCTCACGCTCATGTGCAGTCGTGAAGCAAGTTCGGTTTGACTGGGAAACTCGCCGGCGCCGGCGTACAACATTTCTTTCACCCGCCGGGGCAATTGTTCGTCCCGCTCGTCATGCTGGATGGATTCGCAGCGCTTGGTGAACAGGCTCGCCGCCATGGGGTCCGCCGAGGGCAGCGGCTGCCGCGCCACGCTGAAAGGAATGAGAATGCCGGTGAACGTCTGTCGGAACCGCACCGGGGCCTGAAATATCTCACGATACAATTCCAGGTGGGGCGGCTCCGCATAACTGAGGTGAATTTCCACGCCCTGCATACGCCCGCTCAGCAGAAACTCCGTCGACGTGTAGATGCTGCTGATCAGAAACTCCGTGGTCACCCAAGGCCGCTCCGGCAGGGTGAAACTGGATTCGCAAGCCAGTTCGTAATAGCCGTCGCGCGTCCGCAATTCAAAATACGCCTTGGGCGCCTGCACCCTGTAGTACTTCACCAGCAACTGCAGCGCCTGTTCGTAGCTGGCGCTGGCCATGGCGGCGTACCCCAGGGCGCCATGGGTGTTAACGTTCAGGCGTCGCCCCACCAGCAAACCAATGCCGGTCTCCTGCACCCGCTCCGCCGCCAAACGGGTCACCTGCTCCAGGCGCCGTTGGTCAATCAGGGTGTCCGCATTGAGTTCGTCTTCCTGTAACTGGCAATCCTTTAAAAATTCCGCGCGATCAACGCCCCGCTCCACTAACAAGTCGATCAGCACTGCAACGTAATGACCTCTCATGACAGCTTTATCCGCTCTGGTTTATTGTTGTTGGCGGCGTCCCGCGCCGAGTCTGTCGTTGTGACAAAGAATGACCCGCTAATCGATGGGCCGCAACCTGTTTGCGCGCCGCTCCCGGTTATAGATTGTAATCAGATCACTTGGGTCAACGGGAGACGCCGTCATGACAATGGAAAACACAACCGCCCCACGCCACTCCATCACCGGCGCGAGCGACAGCCGCACGCCGCCGGAAATCAACGTCGAACCACGCAATCTGAGCTTCGATGTGGATGCCGAATTAAGCACGCTGTGGCATGGCGGAGACGCATTTAAAACCGCGTTCTTCAATGCGCTCTCCCTGCAATTTCCCGAGGGCGAGCACCTGTTCATCAAGGCCGTGCGCGACTACCGCAAGCAAGTGAAAGATCCTCAGCTACAGCAGCATATTCGGGGGTTTATCGGGCAGGAAGGCATGCATAGCCGGGAGCACGCCCGCTACAACGACGCTCTGGCGCAACGCGGTTACAACCTGGACAAAATGAACGCCCGCTTTCACAAGCACATGGAGTTTGTCGGCGGATTCAAACGCAGTCGCCGTCTGGCGGGAACCTGCGCCGCCGAGCACTACACTGCCGTCCTGGCTCACGGCGTGCTGAAGAACCCGGACTGGATGGCCGGCGCCAGCCCAACCATGCAGGCGTTATGGCGCTGGCATGCGGTGGAGGAAATCGAGCATAAATCCGTGGCCTTCGATGTGTATCAAAGTCAGGTCGGCCTTTATCGGATGCGCTTCGTGGCGTTCTGGATCGTCACCTTCCAGTTCTTCCGTTTCACTTTCCTCAACACCTGCTCGATGCTGAAAACAGAAGGTAAATTCTGGGACCTGAAAACCTGGCTGCATGGATTTAATTTCCTGTGGGGCAAACCCGGCGTGCTACGCCAATCATTGCCCCAGTTTCTGCGCTATTTACGCCGCGACTTCCATCCCTGGCAAGTAGATGACCGGGAAGAAGTGACGCGCTGGCTCAACAATAATCAGCGCCCAACGGAGGCGGCCTGAGATCTCTGGAAGGCTCAACTTAAACTTCTACTTGCAGAGACATTGTTAGCGCACTAACATACTGCGCCATGAAATTAGATGACAGCCTGGGTTTTCTGCTCAACAAAGCCGCCGGGGAGATGAAATTCGCTCTGGAGACGGCGTTGCGTCCCTATGATCTGACACCAGGGCAGTGGTCAGTGCTGGCCCGATTGCGACAAAACGACGGGCAGAAAATCAGCGAGCTGGGAAAATCGCTGTTTTTCGATCGCCCCACCATGTCCGGCATCATCCGCCGGCTGGACGTAAAGGGGCTGATTCTGAAAGTCCCTGATACAAGCGATCAACGCGCTTATCGAATACATATCAGCGCCAAGGGCGTTGAGTTAATGGGCGAGTTGCCGATTCTGGCCCAGGACATCAATGCGCGGGCGTTGCATACGTTCACCCCCGAAGAAGCTTCCCAATTCAAAGACTACTTGCGGCGCGTTTTGAAAAACATGTCGTAGGGCGTTTTTTTAAGCATATAGTTAGCGCACTAACAAAAAAGGAGTATGTTTGTGAGAACTTTACTAAAAACCATTCATCTACTGGCGATCGCCGTGTTCTTTGGCAGCATCGCCGCGTATATCTTCTTCGGGGCGATCCTGCCTGAAGACGATTTACGCGCTCTGACGCTGAACCGGGAATGGGTGGCCGCCGGCACGGCCTGGCTGACTCTGCCGGCGATGTGGCTCGCTGGCCTCAGCGGCATTCTGTTATCCGGAAAACCCAAAGCGACCTGGCTGTGGATCAAAGTCGCCGGGTTCGTTTTGATCGCGCTGAATGCGCAGTTGATGGTGTATCCGGCTATTCTGCTATCGCTGGAGACCGTCAGCAACGCCAACCAGATCTTCGACGACGCTATGCTGCGAGAAGCCGTGTTCGGCGCGTTCAACCTGCTGCTGATACTGACCCTGGTAGTGGTGGCGGTTAAGAAACCATTCCGCCGCAGCCGGCCCACCGCCTGATCACAGGGCTTCGATCCGCTCCAGATAATCCTCCGCCTGCGCCAGGATCTCACGTCGCTGTTCCTGCGAGAAACGCTCCCAGGACCGGTAAATCATGGCGAGCCGGGGGTTATTCTGGAGCAGCTCGCGATGCCGCTCTATAAAGCGCCAGTACAGGCTGTTGAAGGGACAGGCGTTGGCGCCGGTCCTGGCTTTCACGTCGTAGCGGCAGCCCTTGCAGTAATCGCTCATGCGCTGAATATAGGCGCCGCCGCTGACATAGGGTTTGGTGGCGATCAGTCCGCCGTCGGCGAACTGACTCATGCCTCGGGTGTTGGGGGCTTCCACCCATTCGATGGCGTCCACATAGACACCCAGATACCACTGATCCACTTGGTCTGGATCGATCCCGGTCAGCAGACAGAAATTGCCTGTCACCATTAGACGTTGAATATGATGGGCGTAAGCGTATTGCAGCGACTGCCCCACCACCTTGCTGACGCAGCGCATATGGGTGTCGCCGTCCCAGAAATAATGGGGAAGGCGTCGTCCTGCGTCGAGCGCGTTGCTTTGCATATACTCCGGCATATTCGCCCAATACACGCCACGCACGTATTCACGCCAACCCAGAATCTGCCGCACGAAGCCCTCGATTTGAGGCAGGCTGATGTCGCCCTCAGCCTGTTCATAACGCTCCAGCGCCGCGCGGATCACCTGCATGGGATACAGCATTTTGGTATTCAAAGCGAATGATAACCGGGAGTGATACAAGCTCCATTGCGCCTCCACGGCGTCGGTCATAGCATCCTGAAAGCGGCCGAACTGGGGCAGACATCGTTCGCAGAAGTGTTGCAGCAATTGCAGCGCCTGGCGTCGCGTCACCGGCCACAGCAAGCGCTCATGGGCGACGCCGAAGGTCTTCACCGCATATCGCCGCAAACGTTCGAGAATAACGCTGACATCGTTGTCGAAACACAGGGGGTCGGGAATTTCCGCCAACTGCTCCGCTTTGATTTTGTTGCGATTTTCGCTGTCAAAATTCCACTTTCCCCCCAGCGGCGCCCCATCCTGCATCAGAATGTCGAAGCGCTTGCGCATACGCCGATAGAAGTTCTCCATGGTGAGGTGCTCGCCGCGCACAAAGTGGTCGGATATCTCCGCAAAAGGCAGCAGAAAATGCTCCGTATCGACCTGCGCGATGTCAATTCTCTCCCCTAACTTAAGCTGTTCCATCTGCTGCAACAGGCGGTATTCGTCTGGACGTTGGTATTCGAAGCGGCGCACTTGATGGCGCCCGCACAGATGATTTAATAGCGTCGGCAGGTCGGCGAACTCCTGCGTGTCATCCAGGGTCAGATGTAACACTTCATGACCGGCTTTCCGTATCGCGTCGGCGAACGATTTCATGGCGGCGAAGAATGCGCAGACTTTCTGCACATGATGCACGACATAATCGACTTCCTGAGGCAGCTCCGCGATCACGTAAAGTACGCCCGGATCTGTTTCCCGGAACCAACTGTGGGCGGCGTTGAGCTGATCGCCGAGCAACAGCCTCAGCGTATGAACATGGGCGGGCATGATGCACTCTACTTGTCTTGGACGATAATTCACCTTCGCCAATGTGTTGCGAACGGGCTGTCATGATTACGCCCTGACGCTTGCTTCGGATCTCTGCTGACCTAGAATCACAAAACCTACTTACGAAAAGATCACGCCAGTATATGAAATGTCCCAAATGCGGTTTTGAACAACGGGATAGCAACGTCGACTGCGAAAGCTGCGGCATTGTTTTCGCAAAGTACTTTAAATATCACCCGCCATCGCAGGCCAATGAGAAGCCGCCTCCCGGACAGGAGCTTGAGCAGGACGTAGAAGACATTGAGGAGACAGTGTCCTGGCGGGACATTTTGCTGTATCCCGGCGACGCTTCCCCCGACCCGATTTCTCTGGGCGGACGCGCGCTGCTGCTGGCGGGGCTGGCGATCTGGGGGGTGTGGCTGATGACCTCCTCCATCGCTTCCAATGCGGCGGGAGAATCCTTTCTCCACTTGATTAACCTGCCTTTTCACGAAGCCGGACATGTCATTTTCCGCCCCTTCGGACAATTCATCGCGTCCCTAGGAGGCAGTCTGGGTCAGTTGATCATGCCCGCCATCTGCTTCGGGGTGCTGCTGTTCAAACATCACAACACCTTCGGCGCCGCCGTTTGCGCCTGGTGGTTTGGCGAAAACTTCCTGGATCTGGCGCCTTACATCAACGACGCGCGGGCCGGCCAACTGCCGCTGCTGGGCGGCAACTTCGGCCACTCGTCCCCTTACGGCTTTCATGACTGGGAATATCTGCTGACGGAAACCGGACTGCTGCGCTTCGATCACGGCATCGCTCAGGGCGCGCATCTGCTGGGCAGTGCGATTATGGTCGCAGCGGTGATCTGGGGCGGCGTACTGCTGTACAGTCAGTTCAAGCTAATGCAGGAACAAGGCTAACGCCCTATCTACGTCAATTCGTAGAGCACGTCAGGGCAACGCTCTTCATTGCCGGACCCGTCGCTAAACCGCACGGCGACGAAGCCATGGCGTTCGTAAAAGCGCCGGGCGTCCTGATTCTGCTGAAAACAATGCAGCCTGACCGGCTTCGAGGCCAGCGTCAGCGCATGGGTCAGCAGCTGTGAGCCAATGCCGCATCCGACATAGTCAGGGGCGAGATAAAGCTGAGTGAGCCAGGTCAGGCGGTCGCCTTTGTCCAACGAAAGAAATCCAGCGATGCGATCGTCCGCTACGGCGAGCGTCACCGACTCGCGGGGAAGCAACAGATATCGCACCCAACCGCGGACTTCCCGTTCCGAGTGGGCCATAGGAGCATAAGCCAGAAACTTCTTTCGCGACGCTAACATGATATCAGTCACGGTATCGGCGTCAGCCGCCGTGGCCGGTCGCAATACTACATTCATCGTTTACTACCTCTCAAACAAGCATAGCCTGACCGGACAGCCGCTGCTCGCCGTCCGCTCCTCTGGCGCTGACGCAGACGACAGAAAGCGCCTGTTTTGGCCAAATACGGCGGACTCACCTAAGCTATAGAACGCACCCGTAAATCAAAACATCATAATGGATATCCAATGATACGGCGTTTTCACTGGATACGGCCCTTACCGCCATCAGGATCAGCGCGTCGCACGCTCGCAGTGCTGGCGCTATCGCTCCTGCTGCTTCCATCTTCGTCCATTATGGCGGCGCAACGACCGACGACCATATTGGCCACACTCAACTGGGAGCCTTATGTAGGCGAAGAGATGCGTAATTTTGGATTCGTCTACGAACTGGTGACGGAAGCTTTCAAACGCGGCGGTTATACGCCCCACGTCAAGTTTCTGCCCTGGGCGCGGGCGCTGGACATGACCCAGCGTGGAGAAATGGACGCCTTGTTTCCGGAGTATTACTCCTCCTCCCGCCTGGAGAATTTCGTTTACTCCGATCCCTTCCTCGGCGGCCCGGTAGGTTTCTATATCCGCAACGACAGCGATATCCAGTTCACCGTAGATCCTCGAAGAAATCAGCTTGAGGCGTTGCAGGAGCTGTCTCAGTATAAATTCGGCGTGGTGCGGGGTTATATCAACACTGACACCTTTGACAGCGCGTCCTTCCTGTACAAAGAAGACGTCGTCGACGACCTCACTAACTTGCAGCGCCTCTACTACAATCGGGTGCATCTGATCTTCATCGACAAATTCGTCGCCCGCTACCTGCTGGAAAAAAACTACCCGCAATACCTGCGCGACCTTCGCTTTCTGGAGCCTCCCCTGGAAGTCAAATTCCTGTATGTGGCGTTCTCAAAAAAAGCGCCCGACTATAAAGATCAACTGGCGGCCTTCAACGCCGGCTTGAAAGCCGTGAAAAAAGACGGAACCCTGCAGGAAATCTATACCCGCCATGGCTTCCGGGAAGTACTGGAGTATGAGGGCGAGCTGGAAAGCCGTCGCCTGATTCCCGCTCATTGAGAGGGGTCAGCCGCATTCTCCCGTGACGGCGAACGTGAGCTTTGTCTATATACCCTATACAGCAAATACCAGGAGAACAGGGCTGGCCCACCGCCGACAAGCCAAAACCACAACAATGCTTTAAAGTCACCCACCATCAGCCTGTTAGTCATGGCGTAGACGCCAAGCGGGCCCGGGTCACTGACAACATGAATAAATAACCCATTCCCTGCAATCAACCCCAACCATACCCCTATCTGGATATCTTTCAGAACATAGTCTGAATGCCGCACCCATAGCCAAATTAATGACAGAAGCGCGACAAAGGCCACTGCTAGAAGCACTACCGAACCAAGTGGAGGTAATCGTGCATCCGATATCGAGTTTTCAATGACAAGAGAGACCCCCATTACATAAAACGCCGTCGTTGGCAGAATAAACAATATACCCAATAGCGCATTAAATGCTTTTATCGCGCGCGCCATCATCCCCCCTTTTACTTTCCGGCTTGCATGCCCTTTATAGCGGATTTCCCCTTGCGCCTTCCGTCCGCATCAGCCAGTCCCGGAACGCACGGATTTTATTTTCCTCACTGCGCGCCGGGTGATGCAACAAATAGTAGTTTTCCGGTTGCGGCAACCCACGTTGACTCAACGCCAGCAGCGCGCCGGAGCGGAGTTCCTGCGCCACCAGGACTTCCGGCAACAGGGCGACGCCCAGTCCATGAACCGCCGCCTCAATCACCATGTAGTAATGTTCAAAGCGGGCGCGCCAGGTCGGTGTGGTGAAATCAAACCCTTGCGCGTTGAACCAGTGCGCCCACACATGAGGCCGGGTGGAATGCAACAACAGACGACCAGGATCAGCCTCGCCCCGCGCCAGCGCCTCCAGCTCCTCCCTCAGCGATGGCGCCGCAACCGGCAGCAACCGCTCCGGGAACAGTTTATGCCGTCGCACGCCGGACCAGTCGCCCTGCCCGATATACAACGCCACATCCAGACCATGCTCATTCAGGTCCAACTCGGTGAACGCCTTGGAGAAGTCAGAGGGCGTCGTCTTCACCTCGACGGAAATATTGGGATAACGCAGTTGAAAGTCCTGCAGCTTGGGAATCAGCCAGCGGGAGCCCAACGTCGGCAACGCGCCGATCGTCAACAGGCCGCCCTCGCCCCGATGTTGCAGCAACTCATCCGTACCCAGTGACAGGCGGTCCAGCGCTTGTGTGACATGAAACAGATAGGCGCGGCCGGCGGCGGTGAGTTGCAGACGACGCTTATGCTGACTGAACAACGGCGTCTGCAACCGCTCTTCTAATCCAGCGATGGCGCGACTTACCGCTCCGGGGGTCACGCAGAGTTCTTCCGCGGCTTTAGTGAAACTGAGATGACGGGCGGCGCATTCAAACGTGCGCACCGCGTTTAAGGGGGGCAGCATCCGCATAGTGAGAAAATCTCAACCAAATTGAATTAATATCGCTTTTTAATCGTTAATTTCACAGTGATAATTGCACACAGCTCAATTATCACTTATTTCAGGAGGTATGTATGCGGCCGTTTCATCTGGCCTTTCCCGTGACGAATCTGGACGCCGCCCGCGCTTTTTACGTGGACCGCTTCGGCTGCGCCATCGGTCGCACCTCGGAGCGCTGGATCGATTTTGACTTCTTCGGCCACCAGATCACCGCCCATTTGGTGGAAAGCCCCCAGGAAGACGCCGGTCGCAACGCCGTTGACGGCGATAGCATTCGCGTCCCTCACTTCGGCGTTATTCTGGATAAAAGCGAATGGGAAAAAGTGCGCGATCGCATCACCGAGCGCTGCGACACCTTCCTGCTGGCGCCGAAAATCCGCTTCGTGGGCGAACCGGGAGAGCAAGGCACGTTTTTCGTCAGCGATCCTTCCGGCAACGTCCTGGAGTTCAAATACTTCAACAGCGACGCTGATATTTTCAGAACCTGATTCCGTTTCCAAACGACAACAGAGACCCTCATGAACATCGTATTTCACAGCGGCGCGTTCGACCTGCAGGAATGGCGGCGAGTCGCGCAAACCATCAGCCCGGAATTCCAGCTGCAGGCGCCGGAAGACGTCGCTATCGAAGAGATCGATGTTCTGCTTATCTGGCGCCCCACCCTGACGGACTGGACGCAGGCGCGTAACCTGAAGCTGGTGATCGGTCTGGGGGCAGGCATTGACGGCCTGATTCGACAATTGCGCCTGCCGCCGAATACGCCAGTGGAACGCATGCGGGACGCCGGTATGAGGCAGGCGATGTCCGAATACGCCACTTACGCCGTGCTGCATTTTCAGCGCAATTTCGATCAGTTTCGTCAGGCTCAGCAGGAAAACAACTGGCTGACGCACAGCCCTTATCGCGCCAATCGGGAGACCCGCGTCGGCGTACTGGGACTGGGCAGTCTGGGCGGCGCGGTCGCGCAACGTCTGCATAACCTGGGTTACCCGACGTCAGGTTGGTCGCGCAGTCCTAAAACCCTGTCCGGGGTGGCCGCTTACGCCGGCGAAGACAGATTGAATGAGTTTCTAGGGCAATGCGACATTCTTATCAACATGCTGCCTCATAACGCGGCGACGGAAGGCTTCCTGAACCAGGACCGTCTCTCCCAACTGCCTCCGGGCGCAGCCCTGATTTGCGTTTCCCGCGGCGCGGTCACGGACGAAAACGCCCTTCTGGAACACCTGGACAGCGGCCATTTACGCGGCGCCATGATGGATGTATTCCAACAGGAGCCCTTGCCCGCCGACCATCCGCTATGGAGCCACCCCAAAGTGTGGGTGACGCCCCATCAAAGCGCGCCTACCCAAGTCGAACCGGCTTTGCGGGAGGTTATGGATATATTGAGGGATCGGACCCTCGCCTGATCTCTTTTCATCCCTCCAAAACAGTATTAGGCAATGCTTGTCGCCGCTTTAACGCGGCATCTTTCATGCACTGCATTACTGGGCGCCGCCCCATTTTTCCACGCCATTTCAGCGCTATTTTTAACGCCCAAAACACAACACTCTATCTTGTTAACACATCAAAAAGCGGGCACTTACTCACCTTTTGAGACATGCCATATATGGCTTATATGATGTATAAAAATTTTTTGTTATCTTCCAGGGCCTCTCTTTTTTACCGCCATTTATAAATAAGGGTTACCCCATGGAGAACCAAACTAAAACCAACATCGACTGGATTGATACGGCGAAGGGCGTCTGTATTTTGTTGGTGGTGCTCCACCACGTCATTATTACTTCCTATGCTTTGCCCGGAGTTGAGTTAAACTCCAGCGCCGCCATGTTTGAACATTTTCACCATCTGGTGAGCATCTACTTGGCGCCATTGCGCATGCCCCTGTTTTTCATGATCTCCGGCTTTCTCGTGCACCGCGCCGTCACTCAGTATCGTTGGAGCGATGTGGCGCAGAAGCGCATCTACAATCTGGCCTACCTTTTTGTGCTTTGGGGCGCACTGCAATGGCTGGGCGTCACCCTGGTGAACTGGATTGGCGGCTCGGAAAAACAACTGACGGAAGTCACCAACGCACTGTATTCCTCCAATCCGGCGGAGTTCATCGCCCTGACCCTGACCGGCTCCAGCAGCCTCTGGTATCTCTACGCCCTGCCCTGGTATTTCATTATCTGCAAACTGTTGTCCAGCCGTTGGCCGCTGGCGATCCTGGTATTGTTAACGGGGCATTTTATCGGACAAACCTTTGTCCATGACTGGCCCACCAAAAGCATTATCGCCAATGGCGTGTTTTACGGACTGGGTTGCTTCTACGGCCGCCATCTGTTTTCCCTGCTCAGCCGCATCAGTCTGCGCAGTATTGGTCTGCTGGCGGTGTTCGGGTTGGCGTCGTTGAGCTTGAAATTGCTGCATTGGGAGCACTTCCTGTTCACCAGTCTGCTGCTGGTGGGCGTCTGCGTCATGGGCTTTGCGTTCACACAGTCGATTGCGGATTTCAAAATGCTGCGCTGGATGGGCAAAAACACCCTGCAGATTTACGTGCTGCACCGGATATTTATTGAAATGGCGGGGGTCTGGCTGGCGCCGGCGTTGATCAAAGCCGGCGTCTTCGACAACAGTGCGGCGGTCACTGGCTGGTACGCGCTGTATCCCACTGTGGCGACGCTTGGCGTCACCGCGCTGTCTCTGTTCGTCTGGCGTCTCACCCATCCCGGCCCAGGCGTCTTTCTTTATACCGCGCCGGATTTCCATGTGCGGGCGGCGCGTCTCTCCGCTCTGGTGTTGAAGCGTTAAATGCGGATGGGCCCGGTGCGGCGAACGCATCGGGCCGACTTACAACGCACCTTCCACATATTGGTTCACAATAGCCTGATGACGGCCGTCGCTTTTCAACTTATCCAGCGCCTGCTGAAAACGCTGCACCACTTCATCCGGGGTTTGCAGGCTGAAAGCGAAATACTGATCTGAATCTTTCAGGGTAAAGATCTCTTCGTAATCAGCCGGTTTCAGTTTCATCTGCTTGATGTACCAGGCTGCGCCAAGCCTGCCGTACGCCCAGGCGTCCACCTGCCCAAGGCTCAGCATCGCCAAGGCCACCTGAGGGCTGGAAGTGCGCCGCAACGCGCTGTCGGGTACGCCGTTATTGAGTAACAACTGCTCGCCAATATCGTCGCGTACGGTGGCGATGCGCAGCGTCTTCAAGTCCTGCAGAGAAGCAACGCGCAGGGATTTGTCGCGGCGGGCGGTGATCACGATATGAGAAGGGATAATCGGCCCCACCCATTTGAACAGACCGTCGCGGTGTTCCGTGCGTGTCATGGCGAACAGCACCGCATTGCGGCTTTGCTGGACGTGGGTGTAAGCCCGCGCCCAGGGCATCAACAACATGTCGGCGCGGGTTTGAGAGTAGCCGGCAATTTGCAGCATCTCTTCCATCAGATCCACAGACACGCCTTGCAGGCGACCGTTCTCAGCAAAGTTCAGCGGGGCGTAATCCTCCGTCATCATATTTAAGTCGTCCGCGGCGCGGCAGGCGCCCGCCAAAGCGAAACACAGCAAGGCGAGGCGAACGGAAAGTCTGATCAGTACAGAAATTTTCGTCATCATCAGTGATATCCCTTGTGACTGAAACAACCTATTTTATGTCATATACGCCAGTATTAATCCTCAACGCCATGTGCGACGCTGCAAAATCCAAATGGCTGTCTGAAACACAGTAGACGCAATCAACAATAAAGGTAATACATCCATGAGCGAACTGCTTAATAAGCAATATCGTCTGGCCAAGCGACCAGTGGGCGAACCCGGCGACGATACCTGGGAATTCTGCGAGAAACCTGTCGCGCAGCCGGGCGCTGATGAAGTACTGGTGAAAATTCAATACGTGTCGCTTGATCCCGCCATGCGCGGCTGGCTTAACGAGGGCAAGTCCTACATCGCGCCGGTGCAGATCGGCGACGTTATGCGCGCCGGCGCCGTCGGCGAAGTTATCGCCTCCAACCACGACGGCTTCAGTCCGGGAGACATGGTGGTGGGAACACTGGGCGTCCAGCAATACGCCATTTGCAACGGCAAAGAGCTGCATAAAGTCGATACCCGCATCGCCCCGGCGCCGCGCTATCTGGGCGTGCTCGGCATGCCCGGCATGACCGCCTATTTCGGCCTATTGGACACCGGCAAGCCGCAGGAAGGCGAGACCGTAGTAGTGTCCGGCGCCGCAGGCGCGGTGGGCGGCGTCGTCGGTCAGATAGCGAAGATCAAAGGCTGTCGCGTGGTGGGCATCGCCGGCGGTGCTGAGAAGTGTCGCTATCTGATCGAAGAACTCGGTTTTGACGGCGTGGTGGATTACAAAAACGAAGACGTCATGGCCGGCCTGAAGCGGGAATGTCCCAACGGCGTCGACGTTTTCTTCGATAATGTCGGCGGCGATATCCTGGACGCCGTGCTCGCCCGCATCAATCTGCATGCGCGTATTGTCATTTGCGGCGCCATTTCCCAATACAACAACACCAAGCCGGTGAAAGGCCCTTCCAACTATCTGTCCTTGCTGGTCAACCGCGCCCGCATGGAAGGCATTGTGGTGTTCGACAACAGCAAACACTACGGCAAGGCGGCGATGGAAATGGCTGGCTGGATGGCCGCCGGCAAACTGAAAGCCAAAGAGCATGTGGTGGAAGGCATTGAGAACTTCCCCAACACGCTGATGATGCTGTTCAGCGGCGATAATTTCGGCAAGTTGGTGCTCAAGGTCACAGACAATTAAGGAGTGCGGATATGGCTTACGATCTGCAGGACAAGGTGATTCTGATCACCGGCGCCGCTTCCGGCATTGGTAAGGAAACCGCTCTCTTGCTGGCGCAGTTGGGGGCGGAAGTGGTTCTGTCCGACATTAATGCGGAACAGGGCGACGCCGTCGCTACACTGATTCGCGATCAGGGCGGCCGGGCGCATTTCTGTCCCGCCGATGTGACCCAGGCGGAACAAGTCGCCAATTTGCACGCCTTCGTGATGGAAGTCTGCGGCAGGCTCGACTGCGCCGTAAACAGCGCAGGAGTGGAGCATGTCAACGCCAGGATGGCGGACATTGACGAGGCCACCTGGGATCAGGTGATCGACATTAACCTGAAAGGCGTGTTCCTGTGCATGCGCGAACAGATCAAATGCATGCTGCCGCGCCGCGACGGACGCATCATCAACCTCGCCTCCATCGCCGGTTTACGCAGTGCGCCATCTCTGGCGCCTTACTCCGCCAGCAAATTCGGCGTGGTGGGGTTGAGCAAGTCCGCCGCAGTCGAATACGCCAGTTCCGGCATTCGCATTAATGCGGTCTGCCCCAGCTTCATCAACACCCCCATGGTGCAGCGCGCGCTACAGGCGATGGATGAGAAAAAGGCGCTAAAAGTGGTGCGCGCCAATCCAATGCAGCGATTGGGCGAACCGGAGGAAATAGGACGTATGATCGCCTGGCTGTGTTCAGATGAGTCCAGCTTTATGACAGGGCAGGCGGTGGCGCTGGATGGCGGACTGACCGCCTGACGCCCAGCCTGTTCCGCCATTGATATTCCTGCGTCGTTCCTCAGCGTGAGGAGCGACGCCGGAGGCTGACGAAGGTCGTTACGCCAACCGGCGCGCCGCCTCAAAGAGGGACTCAGAAGGGGTGGCGAACACCAGTCGGGGGCCAACGTTATGCGTCACCGCCGCTTTGATAATCACCGGCGTTACCGCGTCCTGGTAGCGCAGATCAAACTCAATGTCTTCCTCTTCCCCGTCGCCCAGTTGCGCCAGGGCCTCTAACGCCAGCGCAATTTTATCCTGCGCCAGCGGCGCATCCAGTTGTCCGCCCAATGCGTCGAGAAAATCGTTCAGCCCATCGATCCCACACGCCAGTTCAAATTCGTGCATCGCTCCGCTCCTCCGAGGTTAATCCACATGCGAAAATACTATACTCTTTGGTATCACAGGGAGTTTGATCCAAGGCAGGAAAACGATGTCGTCCGCGCACTTGACTTGGGTCAGCAAGATAGCGTTAGCTAGAGCTATCCTAGTAATATTCCGAAACTCCGCTAACAATAACTAAGGATATTGCCTATGACATTTGATGTTGTCACCATCGGCAGCGCCACCGTAGATCACTTCGCTGACACGGATTCCGAGCTGATTCGCATTGATACGCGCACCAGTCATTCCGAGCTCATCGCCTTCCCGTTAGGTAGTAAACTTTTAATCAAAGAACTCCGAACCACCACTGGCGGCGGCGGCACCAATACCGCAGTGGCGTTCTCCAGGCTGGGGCTGAATACCGGCTTCCTGGGTAAAATCGGCGATGACGCCAACGGCGATTTCGTACTCAACAAACTGCATGAAGAACACGTCAGTTTTATTGGCGCCCGGGGCGGACAGACCGGCTTTTCCGTCATCCTCAACAGCATCAAGGATGACCGCTCGATTCTCGCCTACAAAGGAGCTAACGATCATCTTGAGGCGGCGGATATCCAACCCTTTCAGACCCGTTGGGTCTATCTGTCGAGTATGCTGGAGCAGAGTTTCCAGACCGTCTGCGATCTGATCTCCGGCAACGGCTTCAAACTCGCCTTCAATCCCAGCAATTATCAGGCGGAGCTGGGTTACGCCAAGCTGGCGAAGTTGATCGATCGGGTAGAGATTCTGGTCATGAATAAAGAAGAAGCCTGTAAGTTCCTCGGGCTCAACTTTTTCAAGTCGCCATCGGTTCCCGACCTGATTCCGGAGCTGGCGAAGCTGCCGCCGGCCATATTCGCCATCACCGATGGCGCAGAAGGAGCTTATGTCTATGATCGCGAGCATTTGTACTATGCGCGCCCTCTGCCCGACCTGCAGGTGGTAGAGACCACCGGCGCCGGCGACGCCTTCGCCGCGACCTTTACCGCAACCATTATTCTCGGCGAGAATACCGCCACAGCTCTCCACTACGCCATGACTAATTCGGAATCTGTCCTGCAACATAAAGGCGCCAAGGAAAAGCTGTTACCATTAGCGGAGCTACGGGATATTGCAGCCAGAACCCGTAGAGATATTGAAACACTGAATTTATAACTCGCCGGCGACGTCAGAATGACGCGTCCCGCAGCGCACAGCACGACAGTGGAGCCCCTTTAATGCAAAGCACAGAAACGATTCAACTGGAAGTCAAAAACGCGGTTCCCAGCGGCGGCGAACAAGAGACGACGTTGTGCATCGACTTATGGCGTCAGATTGACGGTTTCTTCAAGGATCGCCCCTTTAAAGTGGAAGATCCTTATCGCGGCAAGCTCGGCGAGTACGATATTTCTCTGGATGCGTCGGACATGGTTCGCGCGCTGCAACAAGCCAAAGACAGCTCCGGCAGTTTCAACCACTATCGCCGTAAGCATGCGGAAGACAGCAGCGTCAGCCTGGGCGCGACGCTGAGCCTGAAGGTGGTCGCCCGCAACGACTTAACCGCCCCCTATTCCATTTACCACGCCGCCAGTGTGTTCATTCAACAACTGATGCTGGGCATGAACATCGCTTTGCCGGGATCTTGCCAGCTGTTGGCGACCCAGTTTCTTGGCCAGCAGGCGCACCGCTTCGAAGCGCAGGACTTTGACTCCAAGGCGTTCTACGACGCTAATCAAAGCGCCCTGGATCACGGCTGGCCTCGCATCGGCCAGTTGAGTTTTGAGAAGGTCTGGGACTGGTTCGAAATGTTGGGAACCAGCCACCGCAATACAGCGATTTCCACCGCCAACAAAGTACTGGTGGATATGCTGAAGATCGCCCAGCAGCGTTATCGTTACGGCGCCCGCACCGCTATGCTGGTGGCCAATCAACTGGAAATGCTGATGGGCGCCCGCAGCGACGAGGACATGTTGCATCTGCGCGAGCGGGTCAGTCTGGTCCTGGGCCGCCCCCCTGAATCTGCGGACTGCTTCAAAGAGCTGTATCGCCTGCGCCACGCTCTGTTTCTCGGCGAGCACCCGGTGCGGCGCCCGGCCCTGGGTTATCACGACGCGGACGAAGAAATCAAACAACAGCTGTCCCAACACAACTCCGGCGTGGAGAAAGCCATCGCCGTGGTCCTGGCTCTGGTGCAGGATCTGATTGAAACCCAGTCCCGGGAATACGTCTTTACCGAGCAAATGAATCGGAAATAATTCTATTGGGCGGGCGTTAAGGGCGGCGCTGCCGCCCTTTTTCATTGGCTAATGCCAAAGCCCGTCTAAACTTAAAGTAAATAAGTCCAACAAACCGACCCGATATATGCCTTCCGTACTCCATTCGCCCGGAGCCGTCCGCCGCCTCAGTGTCTGCGCCGCGCTACTGGCGTTAGTGTGGCTTATCGCCAGTCCGTTGTCCCAGGCTGATATCCACCAACCCAAACTTCTGCTTGTGCTCAAAGGCGATAGCAACGCCTATTGGCGACAGGTTTATCTGGGCGCGCAGAAAGCCGCCGACGAAGCTGGCGTCACCCTGCTGCATCGCAGCACCAAGGATGACGGCGATATTGCGGGGCAAATACAGATTCTGTCTTATCACCTTAGCCAGGCGCCGCCGGACGCCCTGATCCTGGCCCCGAATTCCGCTGAGGATCTGACGCCCAGCGTAGCTCAATACCGCGCCAGAAATATTCCCGTGTTGGTGGTGGACTCCGATCTCGCCGGCGACGCCCATCAGGGGCTGGTGGCCACGGACAACTACGCCGCCGGTCAACTGGCCGCCCGCGCCCTGCTCGCCACCCTCGACCTGAGCAAGGAACGCAACATCGCGCTGCTGCGCCTGCGGGCGGGCAACGCCTCGACAGACCAGCGGGAACAAGGGTTTCTGGATGTACTGAGGAAGCACGACAAGATCCGCATTATCGCCGCCCCCTATGCGGGAGATGATCGCGGCGCCGCGCGCAGCGAAATGTTGCGTCTGCTGAAGGAGACGCCGACCATCGACGGCCTGTTCACTCCCAATGAATCCACGACTATCGGCGCATTGGTGGCGATTCGACAGTCGGGCATGTCAAAGCAGTTTGGTTTCATCGGATTCGATCAGACCGAAGAACTGGAAGCGGCCATGTATGCGGGAGAGATCAGCAATCTGGTAGTGCAAAATCCAGAGTACATGGGCTATCTGGCGGTGCAGCGGGCATTGGATCTGGTCAGGGGGAAACCCATCCCGGCGTTTACCGACACTGGGGTCAGACTCTTACAACCGCTACCCAAGCCCTGAGTCAATCGCGATCGCCCTGAAACCAGCGAAACAGGTCCATAGCGAACACCATCAGCAACGAGCAGCCGAAAATATACAGCGTAATCAGCCACCCCGGCGGCGACTGAGTCGTCTCCTCGGGCAGCGCGAGATTGAGTAGATACAATAACAACAGCAACACGCCGCACAGCCTGAGCCGGTAGGCGCGGCTGACCAGTCTGGAAAGCATGACCCGCTCCTGATCAAAACCCGAGGGTCTCATTAAACCCTATTCAGACGCCGCCGAAACGATAACGCCACCACAGACTCAACCCTAAGGTTTTCGCCTGCTTCCACTGCAGTCGATCCATGGTCACGCCGAGATACAGGTCATAAACCTGCAGATTGAGATTGAGGGCCTCAGCGTTGAAATAATAGCGCCCCTCCAGTTTCAACCTCTCATTGAAACGGTAGGCGGCCCCCACGAGCCCCAGATCGGATTCATCGTAACGCCGCCAACCGGCGCCCAGACTCATGCCATCATTCAGACGATATTCGCTCCACAAAAACGCCCGCAACGGCAACTCTTGCACGTGATCGCGATAGCCTTCATTGCCGCTCAGCGCCGGCGACACGTCCAAAGCGCCGTCTTCGTCATACCCAATGGTGTCGGAGCTGGCGCGGGCCACTGTCGCAGTGGCGCGGTCCCAATAGATTCGATTAAACGCATCCTCCAACGCCAGGCTCAACTCCCATTGCGGGTGCGGCCGCCAATAAAGATAAATGTCCGTAGAAAAACCGTCGCCGCTGACGTTTTCCGGCGCTCGGTCCAGCAGATGATCTTCCGTATAGGCGTAATCCAGCTCCAGCTCTCCTGTGGGTGAAGCGTCCGGGGTATCCAGATAGCCGCGCAAATAACCGTCGGTCAGTTCATTCGCACGAAAGTATGAAAGGGCCAATTTGACGTTGAAAGCCTCCGTCAAGGTAAACCGATAGCCCAGCTTAACGCCTTTAGCGCGCAGCTGGTTCGCCGCCAGGTAAAGGTCGTAGTGGGCGTCGCTTTCATGGGGCAGATCGTTGTTGTAGAGGTATATCAATTCCGCTGCGTCGGGACTGAATTCAAGGTAATAGTCGTAGCGCTCGACAAAGGACAGGCTGACGTTGCGATACTCGGCGCCGATCTCGATATGATCATGCGTGTACGCCACATCGCCCCGCGCCACCGGATCGCCTTTCAGATCATGGGCGATCTGATAAATCGGCGCCGCATTGCTGTAAGAGAAGCTTTCCACCTCTGTGAACAATCGCCAGCCGTCATCGCCCGCCGCAACAGCCTCCGCCCCGACCAGCGCCCAGCTTAGCGCGCATAACAGCGCAATACGCCTTACCTGTTTTCCATAATCAGACAAAAGCCAGATTCCGTTTTTAGTGATTCGTTTTGCAAGCGCCATGCGTTAAAAAGGGAGGACAAGCCTCCCTTTACGTTTCCACGCTGTATTCAGCTTAGTTTAAAACGATTCAAAGTCACCATCGCTGAAGCGCACTAACACCACCCCGCTGACTTCAGAAATCGTGGCGTATTGGGTTCCATTGTTGGTGATGGCGCCGGTGGCTTTGCCATCTTCGCCTTCCTCCACGGACAGTGTGACGCCATCTTGGTTGGTGACAGTCAACGTTTCCGCCTCAGAATCCAAACTCGCTTCCAGCGTAGTGCCGTCATAGGACAGACTCACTCCTACCTGTCCGGATTCCAGTCCGGTCCGTTCCGCTGACAAAGTGACGGATATAGCATCGGATACGCCATTAATCTCCGCCATAAACGCCAACCCGATATTCACATCTACGTAGCCATCCTCGCTTTCATCCGTGCAATTTTCAGAGAAGGAGCCGTTCGTCTCATTCCCTTCGCAAGTCAGAGTCAAACCAGTGGCGTCAGCATTAACAGAAAGAGAGGCGCTGAAAGCTTCACCTGTGGTGTTGCTGAACTCACCCGCCAGGGTCATGCTCAATGTTCCCGCTGTAAAGACTTCCGTCCAGGACTCGTCGTAACTGGAGCTGGTTTCCGTATCGGTTTCAGAAATGTCCGCAGTGAAGGACGACAACTGAACGCCCATGCTGCCTGTGAATGAAACGGGGTCGGCAACGCCAACTTCCGACAAGGTCACATTCAAGCCCAACTCCATGTCGTTAACGTCAAAATCTTCTTCCAGCTCAGTAGTAGTGGTGTCGCCAGTAGTCGTTTCATCTTCATTACTATTGAATGAAGCCATGATTTCGACACTACTGCCGTTATTAATGGTGAGCGAAACGGAACTGGACGCGACACTACCAATAATGGAGAAGTCCACATCAGCGGAGATTTCCTGGGTCGTATTGGTTCCCCCTGAAATCGGAGTTTCGACCTCATCGCCGACATTCACGACGGAAGCATCAGTAGCTGTCAATGACACGGCGACGCCTTCAATCGTGGTGTTTACCGTAAATGAAGCGCCATCGCTCAGGATATTGACGGTCACAATCGGAGAGCCGTCGGTGGAGCCGTCTTCTGCAAAGGCCATGTAAGACGCCGCGATTTGCTCCAACGCAATCGCCATGACGTCCAGCACCTCAGCCAGATTCTCATCTGAAGCAAAGGTCGCCGCCGCTATCTGATCCGCAAACGCATCCAACGTAACCCGATCTTCAGCGCTCAACAGCATGCCGGTTCCCAAATTGCGGATATCCTGCACCATGGCCTTGGCCTGGGCCAGTTCCGTCGCGTTGGCGGTATCGCTGGGCTCGCCTTCGGATTCATCAGTGGAGCCGTTGTTCTGGGCGTCACTTTCTTCCGCCGTAATAATGGTGATCAAACCATCCAGATCCAAATCGCCGGACTCGTCCGCCGCGACTGCTGCGTTTAATATATCCAGCGTGCTTTCCAGAATTTCTTCTAGAGTTGTGCCCGCGCCATCAGAATCCGCCGTATCCGCAATGCCGCCATCGGCGAAATCTTCCGCAAAGGCCGCCACCGCTTGTTCAATGCTCAACCCAGGGGAGTCGCCCTGCACCGCCTGCACAATAGCCGCGCTGAGAGTGTTGTATTTGACCCCACCCTGGCCGGCGGCGGCCACCGCCGTCGGATTGGTGATGTCCACTACCGCAATTTTGGTCAGATCCCCCGCCACGCCAAAGCGATTCGCCACTTTCGAGTTAGCCGCCGTCACCGCCGCCTGAATTTCCGACGCGCTCGTAGCGCCGCCCATGGTGATATCTTTCAGCGCCACCTGGGTGGCGACATCGGTTAACACAGTGATATTGACGGAAATGTCGGATGCGCCAGTCGGAACCACCGCATTAAGCGCAAAAGTACTGTCCGTCAGGGCGTAATCCTGTCCAAAGGCCACGCCGCTTCCGCAGCCTCCACTGAGATCGCAACGCATCAGCGTGCCGGCGGTTGGCGTTACGCGCACGACGACGGGTCCGCTGTAGCCGGAGCTTAATGTCAGGTTGTAAGTTCCATCTGATCCCGTGGTGGTTTGCCCCAATACGTTGGAAGTATCCACCGCGCCATTGATCACCGGATAAGCGCGTACGACCCCACCAATGATAATTCCTTTGGACGCGGCGCCGCTCAGCGTAACGCTGGATGGGCCGCTGTCATCGTCGTCGTCATCTCCGCCGCCGCCTCCTCCGCATGCGCTTAAAGCAATCGCCAGCATAAGAGGCGTCAGATTGTTTTTGAACTTATCAAACTTGGACATGCTTTTACTCCTCACGATAGCCGTAGCCTGCGGCCTCAGCTGTGAATAATCGCTTCAGGCCTGTGGATGTTTCGTTCTTATCCGCTGGCGCCGACAGCGGAATCCCCCCTCCTGGATAACGAATCCGGGTCTGTGTTGACCAAAATTCGTACTGGCGCAGTAATTAAGTAAAGCACAGCAGATCTGACGGAAGTCTTAGCGGGCGGGATAAATCGTGACCATTTGTTACCAGTATTTAAGCCCCCTCGTAAGTGCTTAGCGCTATTGGCATTTCTTGATCGCGGGTGTATATTGACCAGCTCTCTTCAACTCCAACCCCAATGGAGGCCTGGCGTCCATGCAAACTATAAACATTCCACTCGTCGCCTGACGAAGAACGCTCCAGGTCGGCTGATATTTATCGCGCTAGAGCGCATTGCGTATAACGCGCGTCATCGGCGACGTCCTTACTGATATTTTCTGACAGAAACAAATAGGTCTTCGGATACTCCCGTCTTTCACCGGGATTGCGCTCTTTCTGCGCCGAAGTCCAGTTGTAGGCTTACAGCCAGGGTACACAATCAATGAACCACGAATTAAGGTCCCACAACCTGTGGGTGCTTTCATGGCCAATCTTTATTGAAGAAATAACCGGCGGACTGGTGTTCCTCGCCGACGCCTATTTCCTCAGCCAAATCTCAGACGAAGTCGCCGCGACGGTCGGCGTGCTGCTGCCAGTTTTGTTGCTGGGGTTCTTCATCATCCCGATGTTCACCACCGCAGGCACCAGCGTCGCCTCGCAATATATGGGCGCGAAGCAAACGCAGCATATCTTGCCGACCTATATGGCGAATATCGGCATCAGCAGTCTGCTCGGATTGCTGATGTTTATCGTCAGCTTCATCTACGCCGACCGCGTCGGTTTGTGGCTGGGCATGACGCCGGAGTTGAACGCGCACTCAGAGACTTATCTGCTGGCGGTGTCGTTCAGCTTCTTCTGCATCGCTGTGCGTTTCTCCTACGCCTCTATTCTGGCGTCCCGGGGCATGACCCACTGGAACATGGCCACTGCGCTGGTCACCAACGCGCTCAATGTGGTTTTGAACGCGGCGTTCTTCCTGGGATGGTTCGGGCTGCCCAAGATGGGGCTGTTAGGCATCGCCATGGCGACGTCGATTTCCTTCGCCGTAGGCGCGCTGCTGGTAATGTGGGTAGTGCATGGCCCAATGAAGATCCGTTTCCGCTTCAAAGGCATGTCCGGCCCGATTCGCCGCGTAATGCGTCCGATTCTGAAGATTGGCGTCCCGTCGGCGATGGAGCCTTTCAGCTATACCGTGCAGCAGATTGTGGTGTCGATGGCGGTAATCAGTCTCGGACTGGAAGCCATGGGCGCCAACACCTATGTATTGCGGGTGCTGGTGGTGGAAATCACCTTCGCTTTCGCCCTCGGGGCCGGCAGCCAGATTCTGATGGCGCATTTCATGGGCGCGGAGAACTTCAAAGAGGTGAATCGCATCTTCTGGAAGTCAGTGGCTTACGCGTCTGGTTTCGCTTTCATCAACATGCTGATGTTTGTATGGATCTACGACAGTCTGCTGACCCTGTTCACGGACAACCCGCAGATTATCGAACTGGGCAAGTGGATGCTGGCGGCCTGCATCATCATGGAGCCGGCGCGCGCAGTGAACATCATTGCCGGCATGGGGTTGAAAGGCGTCGGGGACGCACGTTTCTCCGCTGTCAGCAGCATGATTTTCATGTGGGCGGTGATCCCCTTTGTATTCTGGATCGGACTCGATCTGGGCTACGGTATGCTGGGCGTGTGGATGTGCTTTGTCGTGGATGAATCCCTGCGGGCGGCCATCAACCTGTGGCGCTGGCGCACCGGCAAATGGCGCAGCAAAGGCATCCGCAACGACACCGACGAAGGCGGCTTGGCGGAAGTCCCCGCCTGATGCGCCTCTCTTGATAAAGAAAAGCCCGGAAAACCGGGCTTTTTTCATGGTGCGCGCATCCCTTTCGCGTCCTGCTCAGATAGTCATATCAGACAAACGACAGCGTAGGGTCTTACTTCACCAGCCGCACGTTATCCACCTGGAAATGCACATTGCGCATTTCTGAATCCCACACCGGCAGAATCTCCAGCACCGAGGTCACCTCCGCCGTGTTGAGGCCGTCATAATCCGCAAAGTTGATCTCCACCGGATGCCAGACATTCAGCGCAGCGGTGCTGTCCAGAATGGCGATATCGCCGGTTCCACAGTCCGCGCCGCAGTTCACCTTCGCCATCAGTCCGGTGGACGCAGCGAAGTCAATGACTTTCACATCGAAGGTGAGCTTGCTCAGAGCGGAAACGTTAAGCGGTTTAGCGGACTTAAACAGCACTACGCCTTTCGCTGCATGTTCCGCCGCCGGAGCGCCGTATTGCGCATCCACCACGGTTCCCGCGCCGTCAGCAAGGGCCGCGTCGAGACTCACAAAGCTGGCGTCTTCCTGATAGGGGTCCCAGGAGGAGACCGCCCACACGCCGGGTTGAGCGAACAGTTCCGTATCCGTCACGCCGTCCGTGTAGACCTCCGTGGTTTCCGTCAGCGCGACATTTTCCTGAGCGAAGCTGCTGCAGTCCGGGGTATCCGCAGCGGTATTCGGCTCCCAACGGATATTTTCCAAAGACAGATCCATCGCACCGCCGGAGTAAAGCAGGAACGGCGTATTGACGTTGCTGAAGTCGAGGCCGTCATCCACAAAACACTGGAAGGGAATGCTCACTTCCGTCCATTCGCCCACCGGCAGACCGCGCATAAAGTCGCCAACGGCCACCTCCCCCAGACAGGGGTAGACGCAATGCAGCGACAGGTTAACGTCGCCAGCTGGGGCCTCATTCACTTTGACCCGGAACTTCACTGTGGTTTTTGAGTTGTAATAGGGCGTTAAGTCCTTGCCTTCGCTGTCTTCCGTCGCCTGCATGTAGACTTGGCCCACATCGGTCCATTTCACCCGCTTGGCGCTGAACTGAATGGCGCCGTCTTCAGTGGAGACGCTGACTTCATTGCCTTCCAGCGCCGTGGTCACCGCCGGGTCCATACTGACAGGCGTTCCGCCCCAGTTGGAAGGGCCGCCAATGCGCATAACCCAGTCGCCCTGATTCTGACCGCTGGTGAACAGATCAAGATTCACGTTGGTGGTTCCGCCGTCGCCAGGATCTGTCTGGTCGCACCCAAAGGCCTGGCTTTCTTCACTCAGATCGTCGCCCAGGCTATCGGAGTCCTGATAGCTCAGACCATATCCATAGGCGAACAACGCATCGCTGCCGTCGCCTTTGTTCAACGGCGTATGGCAGGCGGAATTGGGCCAGGAGAAGGACAGCTTGCCAACAAAGTCATGGTTGACGCCACCTTCGGCTTTGGCGAACAGCACGTCCGCCACGCCCTCGCCCTCACTGCCGGGCAACCAGGCGGCGACAAAAGCGTTGGAGCGATTCAATTCTTTGTTGACGTATAAGGGACGACCAGACAGGAATACCGTCACCACCGGCACGCCAGCGTTACGAATACTCTCCAGCACCGCCAGATCCTGCGAATAGTTACGGGCATGCTCCAGCGTCTTGGCGCCTTCCAGGTCGCCCACGCCTTCCGCATAGGGCGTTTCCCCGATCACCACAATCGCCACGTCATGCAGGTTCGGATTGGCGTCAGCCCCGTCAGCGTCATAGGTCACATTTGCGGCAACGTCCTGGATGCCTTTCAGGATGGAGGTCGCGCCGGGGAAGTCCTCCGCTTCATCAAGACCGGTTCCCTGCCAGGAGATAGTCCAGCCGCCGCTTTGGTTGGACAGGCTGTCTGCGGATTTGCCCGCCACCAGAATCCGGGCGTCCCGGCTCAGAGGCAGGATGCCGTCTTTATTCTTCAACAGCACCAGCGACTTACGCACCGCTTCCCGCGCCAACTCCCTGTGCTCGCTGGAGCCCAGTACTTCCACTTTCCCCGCCAGAGCGCGCTGGGAGGGCTTAGGCTTATCGAACAAACCGGCGCGCAGCTTGACCCGCAGAATGCGCGCGACGGCGTCGTTGATACGCTCGATGTCGATAGCGCCGGCGTTAACTGAATCAATCGTGTTTTGATAAAACGCCTTCCAGTCCGCCTTGTAAGGCACCATAAACAAGTCGATACCCGCATTGACCGCCTGCGGACAGTTGCTTTCGGTGCAGCCATCCACCTGACCAATGCCGTTCCAGTCGGACACGATCAGGCCGTCGAAGCCCATCTTGCCTTTCAGCACATCCGTCAGCAGGTCTTTTCTGCCGTGCAGCTTCTCGCCCTGCCAGCTGTTGAACGACGCCATCACGGTCTGGGCGCCGGCGCGCAGGGCGGAGTAGTATCCCTGGCCGTGCAGATTGATCAGCGTATTCTGATCCGCCAGATTGTCGCCCTGGTCATTCCCTTTCTCAGTGCCGCCATCGCCGATGAAATGCTTGGCCGTGGCCACGACGTGTGACTGATCGAAATTCCCTTGCAAACCTTCCACCATGGCTGCGCCATAGTTAAAGATGATCTCGCCATCCTCGGAGTAACCTTCATAGGTGCGCCCCCAGCGATCGTCGCGTACGACGGCGAGGGTCGGCGCGAAGGTCCAGTCGATGCCGGTCACCGCCACTTCTTTCGCCGTCGCCGCGCCGATTCTACGGATCAAATCTGAGTCTCGGGCCGCGCCCAGGCCAATGTTGTGGGGGAATAAGGTCGCGCCGACTACGTTGCTGTGGCCATGCACCGCGTCCGTCCCCCAGATAATGGGGATAGCGGCGGCGCCGTCGCTGTCATCCATGGAGGCTTCCCACAATGCGTCGGCGATATCCAGCCACTCCTGCACCGTCGCGTGTTTTTTGGTTCCCGGCCAGGAGCCGCCGCCGTTCAGCACGGAGCCGATGTGGTACTGCTTTACTTCTTCCGGCGTGAGATGCTGCAGTTCCGGCTGAATCATCTGTCCGACTTTTTCTTCCAGAGACATGGTCGCCATGATCTCGACGATCCTGGCTTCTATCTGCGGGTCTTTGGCGATGGCGCTCTGAATAGCGGGCCAATCGCTGAAGGTATTGATGTAATCAACGCCGGCTACCGGGTCAGGCGTTCCCGGTCCATCGTTGCCGTCGTTATCATTGGAATCACTGCTGCATGCCGTCAGCGCCGCGACAATCATCATGGTCGACAGCGCCTTCAGTTTGAGGCGTCTGGATACGTACATGTGGTCACCTTTTTATATTTAGCGATAGTGGACCGAAACATTATGAAAGCGCTTTCATTTTAGATTTAAAAAATTGGCGGCATACCCTGATACGTCATATTAATCAGACAGACAAATAGCTTCCTTCTATGTGTCTGCAGCGGCAGAGCCTTAACAGCGACCGTTTATTAACGAAAATCAGGGCCTTCGCCAGCTTTATCGGCGCTAAACGGTAAATTCACCGTAAAACAGCTCACGCCGCAATGAAAGCGATTTCATAAATTGCCCTAATTCGGGCGTTATTGTCAATAGAACATAATAACGCCGAAAGGAGGTTTTAAGACGCAGGGGAGGTTTTGGGAGGGGCGACGGAGTCGCGCAACACCAGTTCCGGCTCAAACATAGGCGCCGGCTGCGCCCGGCGTTCGCCCTGAATGGACTGAATCGCCAGGGCCGCAGCGCGTTTACCCATAGCGTTCACCGGCTGACGCACGGTGGTCAGGGCCGGATACAACAACGAGGCGTACTCCACGTCATCGAAACCAACCAGGGAAATCTCTTCAGGTACGCTCAGTTTGGCTTCGCGCAACGCCTTCATTGCGCCTGCGGCCATCTGGTCGTTGCAGGCGAATATGGCGGTGAAGTCGCGACTGCGCTTCAACAGGCGCTGGGTAGCGACGTAGCCGCCTTCAACGGTGAAGTCGCCTTCCACAACCAGGTCCTTGTCATAGCTCAGTCCCAGGTTTTCCATCGAACGACGGTAGCCAGACAGACGCGCGCGTCCTTCCTCGTTTCCTAACGGTCCACTGATACAGGCGATGCGGCTGTGGCCGATGGACGCCAGATAATCCACCGCCAGATGGCTGCCCTGCTCGTTGTCGACGATGACGCACTCGCCAGCCAGTTCAGGCACATAGCGGTTCAGCAGCACCAAGGGCGGCGATTTCTCTTTCAGGGCGATCAGTTCCTCATCCGTCAGGCAGTAGGGAAACAGGATGATGGCGTCACAACGGCGGCCGGCCAACATGTCGATGGTTTCCTTAATTTCCTCGGAAGAGTAATTTTCTACGGAAATGATGAGGTTATAGCCGGATTCCCGCAATGCCCGCTCCAGACTGGAAATCAGCGGGCCGAAAAATACGCCAAGCAAATCCGTCACCACCAGCCCGATATTGTTGGAACGGTTGGTGACCAGTCCCTGAGCGAATGAATTGGGACGATACCCCAGATCCTTCATGGCTTTGAATACCCGTTTACGGGTGCTTTCCTTAACGGGAGCCGTGTTGTTAATTACACGGGAGACTGTGGATATCGAGACCTTCGCGCGGTCGGAGACTTCTTTTATTGTAATCATTCGGAGGACGGGCACCTTGCTTAAGGGGAAACGCTTTCATAGCCGGCCATCATGGGAGAAGCGGGCAATGCATGTCAACTAGGCCATGGCCTAACAAGCTCCCTTGCAGCCCAGGTTCAGGGACATAGCCACAATGGGAGTCTGCAGGAAGTTATGCGCCAGGACGGGAAATTTGTCAATTAAGGCGAAACACTACCGGCACCACGATGGTTTCCTCCCCCCCTCCGCTCACCGCCGCCAGACGCCAGCCGGAGAGGGTTTTCAGCGCCTGTTTATCGAGCACGCTGTAGCCGCTGGAGCGCTTGATGGAGACTTTCAGGGGAACGCCCAGGGCATCCACCAACAGCTCCACCAGGACTGTTCCCTGCCAGCCGCGGCGGGTAGCGAGGCCAGGGTATTCAGGCTTGGGCGTGTTGGCGTCACCCAACTGATATCTGGGTTCCGGCGGCGCAGAAACGGGAGCCGCAGCCATAACTGGCGCGGGCTCCACAGATGGGGGCGCTGGCGTCGGGGTCGACGGAGCAGATTCGCTCACTCTGGGGGCGTCCTGTGGCTTCTTCGCCGGGGTTTGCGGAACGGGTTTGTGCGCCACTTGCTCTGGCTCAACCGTCTTCTCTCTTACGGTTGGCTTGCTGACAGGGGAAGGTTTGGGCCTGGCAACTGGCGTCGCAACCTGCCGGGGCTCCGCTTTGGGTTTCGGGGGAACGGGTTTTGGGACCTCGACAGGTTGGGGCTGCGGAGTGGGCAGGGAAACTGGCGCCGCTGCGGGTCGCGCTGGCGCGGGAGCCGCGGAAACTGGCGCTGGCGCCGCCGGGGCCTGTATGGCCACTGTCATCGTAGTCGATGTGAGTCGATCTCTAACTGGCTGCGGCGAATTGAAATACAACATCAACGTCAGATGCGCCGCCAGAGAAGCGACCAACGCCATCCATAGCAATGGCGGATATTTGCCGTTGACGATGTCAGTGCTCACTTCAAACTCCAGGGCAGCAAATACGGCTGCTCCTCATGACGTCCTCTCACCACTGAGACGCCGAACGCCTGTTGAATACGTTCATCGCTCAATACCTCATTGGCGCCGCCCGCCACCACGGTTCCGTCCGGCATCGCCAGCATCGCCCGCCCACAAAAGCGCAACGCCAAGGTCAGGTCGTGCAACACGACTACGCCGATTCGCCCTTGTCGGGCCCAGTTCTGCAAATGGCTCATCACCTGAATCTGGTGTTGCGGGTCAAGGCCGGCCACCGGCTCATCCGCCATCAATACGGGAGCGTCCACCGCCAGCGCCCGCGCCAGCATCACCCTGGCGCGCTCGCCGCCGGACAAACGGGTGACGGTGCGCTGCGCCAGATGCGTCACATCCGCTTGCCGCATGGCGTTCTGAATCAACGCCTGGTCGTCGGCGCTTAGTTTGCTGCGCTGCGTCTGCGCCGGAAACCGTCCCAGACTGACCAGGGTCTCCACCGTCAATGGCCAATGGCAATCGGTGTCCTGATCCAGATATGAAATATGCTGCGCCCGCTGTTTCGGCGCCATCTCGCACAGATCCTGACCTTGCAGCCGCATAGCGCCGGATAGTTTGGGGATCAGGCCGACTATGGTTTTCAACAGGGTGGACTTGCCTGCGCCGTTGCTGCCCAGTATCGCCGTCAGTTGTCCGGATGGCAGACGAAAACTGACATCGGATAAGACCGGAGCCCCGGGATACCCCACCTGCAATCCGCTTAGTTCCAGACTCAGCGCGTCGCTCATACCAGGGCCTCCGCTTTACGCAGGTGACGCAACAGCCACAGGAAAAACGGCCCGCCCAACAACGCTGTAATGACGCCGACTCGCAACTCCGGTCCCGGCGGCAGACAGCGCACTGCAATATCGGTAAGCAGCATCAGACTGCCGCCCGCCAGTGCGCTGGGCAGCAGCAACCGGCCCGGCCGCCACTCGGTGAACGGCCGCAACATGTGCGGCACCACCAGTCCCACAAACCCGATGACGCCGCTCACCGCCACACTGGCGCCCACCGCCAATGCCACGCCCAGCCCCGCCACCCATTGTACTTTCTGCAGACGCACGCCCATGGAACGGGCGGTATTTTCTCCCAGCGATAAGGCATCCAGGGAGCGCGATACGCTGAACAGCAAGACCATGCCCAATAACGCAGGCGGCGCCGCCAGATAGAAGTGTTGCAAAGTGCGATGTTCAAATGAGCCCATCAGCCAGAACAGAATGTCCTGCACCGCGAAAGGATTTGGCGCCATATTCAAAGCCAGCGCCGTCAGCGCTGAACTGAACGAATTAATCGCGGCCCCGGCGAGAATGATCATCACAATGCCCGCTTCCGACCCCACAATCGCCACCAGCGCCAGCAGTCCCAGCATGGCGCCGATAATGCCCGCCACCGGGGTAAACAGACCGCTGGCGGAAAATCCAAAATAGATGGCGCACACGGAACTCAACGCCGCCGTGGAGGACACTCCCAGTACGCCGGCGTCCGCCAGCGGATTGCGCAACAGCCCCTGCAATACGGCGCCGGACAACGCCAATACGGTTCCGCATAACAGCGCCAACAGCGTCCGCGGCAGACGCACTTCCCATAGAATCAACTGAGTTTCCAGGTCCCATCCCGGCCAGCTCACTCCCGACACCCGGCCGGTGCATAGCGATAGCGCGAACAGGAAAGCCAGCGTCAGACTTAATACCCATAGCAGCCGGTTATAAGTCATCCGCGACCTCCCCTTCGGAGGCCTTACGCTCATGCGCCAGGATATGATCCGCCACCTTTTGAGCCGCGAGGGTCATGGCGGGGGTTCCACAGGACAACCAGTCGGCGGGGATATACAGCGGTTTAAACCGGGAGGGACGGCGTTTCAGCAATGGATGCTCCACCCAGTTAGTGGCCAGCGCCTCACTGTCATAGCTGTTGCTGACCAGCACCAATAAATCCGGACGCCAGCGCACCAGCGTTTCCAGATCTACCTGTCCCCAGCCTTGCACGCCTTGCTCACTCGCCACGTTGATCACGCCGATGGCGTCCAGAAAAGCGTCCTGAAAATTCCCTTCGCCAGCGATCCAGCCATTGGCGTTAAGGACCAGCGCCTTTACCTGTTTATCCGCTATCTTTCCATGAACATCCGCGAAGTAATCGCGCAATCCTCTGACAATGTCCGCCGCCTGCTCAGGCTTACGCACGGCCTCCCCCACCATTCGCCAGCTCGCCTGCAAGTCGTCAAGGGATTGCGGCAGCGGAATCTCAACCCATCGCATATTGAACTTTCCCACCATCGGCTTCAGCGAGGACGCGCCATACTGGCCCGCCATTACGATATCCGGCCTGAGTTCGAGCACCTGCTCGATAAAACCAAAGTTGGCGGGAATGTCGCGCAGGGTCGGCGCAATTGCCAGCTCAGAGGGCTGATGGCTGAGCCAGGTGACCGACACCAGATTTTCCGGGGCGAGATACCCCATCATCTGGTCAACGCACTGGTTGACCGACATGACTGTGGGCTCAGCCGCGCGAACATCGCCCGCGTTGACGGAAAGAGTGAAAGTAAGCGCTGATAGCAATCCCAGGGCCCGAAAAGCCTTAACCAACATGCAGATGCCGCCTTGAATCGATGCGAGGTGCGAATCCGGCGTAAATTCCCCGTTTACGGTCGGATATAACAGGCTCTGAGTGAGAGCGAACAATGGCAGGTCTCCTGGCTTGCGTTTCGCAGCCTAACCCCACCTTCCCGAGCATGGAGACAGTCTCCAGTCAGTGGCTTTGACGGCGTCGCGGTTAGGAGGGGCGACGCTATCCGGGGCAGGCTCTTCGCTCACAGTTGCGGGGACAGCTCCGGTTGATCAGGCCCTGGTATGATTGGGCCCGCCGGATTCCCATTTAATCCTGCTCACATCGAAAATGATCGAACTTTGAGCAACTGGAACCATTGCGGCCCACATTATCGTGAATTGGTCATTTTAAGTCCAGAAAGCCGCTGAGGGGCGCTGGACCTGTCTGCAAGATTGTGTCAGTTTTACGCTCCCGTAATCACCGACAAGAATAAGACTGTATGACCGACGCGCCTCTGTCCCGCCATGGACTCATTCTGAAACGCCTGTTGTTCCTTGTGTTTATATACGCGGGATTAGCCTACGGTTTGAGCCTGCTGGAATATACCGTCTTCAATCTGACCGGTTGGTCGCCGGTGAGCATTGAGCGCAGTGTCGAACTGCGCAGCCGGGAAGAGGTGAAAAAAGAATTCGATCTTTGCGGCGGCCCGCTATTCGCCGCCAACGCCGTAGTCAGCGCCCGTGAAGGCGACCCTCTGCTCGCCCGCTGCGGACGCTTCTGGCCCTTCTATCATTACACCATTGAAGCCACCGCCCACCCGTTGCTGCCGGGCTCCTTCATTCTGTACCCGGATGAAGCGCCGGAGGCCGCAACCGCGCGGGAGAATTTCATTATCAATATGCAGGTGGTTAACGGCGGCTTCGCCTTGGTGGCGTTATTTGTGATTGGCCTGAGCTGTTTCGCCGGCTATCGCTTTCTTATCAGGAAAGACGAAGAAGCAGGCTACAGGACCGCCTTTCATGGCTTTATCAGCAGCTTCCTGATGCTCGCCTGCTATAGCGGCGTCATGTTTCTCATTGACCCCACTTTCAGCTTTGGCTGGTAATCCCGCTTAGCCTGCGCGCAACCAACCCCCCAGCTGGCGGATCGCGTCTTCCGCCTCCGCCGTCCAAGGGGCCGCGCAATTGAGGCGCAGGCAATGCCTGTACTTGTCGCCGTCGCCGCTGAACAGGGTTCCCGGCGCAATGCTCACCCCGGCGGCCAGCGCTTTGCGATACAACGCAACGGTGTCGCGACCTTCCGCCAACTCCACCCACAGCACAAAACCGCCCGCCGGCTGCGATACCCGCACGCCCGGGGGAAAATGCCGCAGCACCGCCGTCGTCATACGCTCCACATGCACCGCGAACTCATGGCGCATGCGTCGCAGATGGCGGTCGAAATCCGCCTGCGCCAGATAATGCGCCACCGCCATCTGCGGCAAGCTTGGGCAGGCCAGGGTGCTGGCGAATTTCAGGTAGCCGACCTGGGGCAGCCAGCGCCCCGGCGCCATCCATCCCACCCGCAAACCGGGGGCGATTGATTTGGAAAACGACGAACAATACAGCACGCCGCCGGCGCGGTCATAGCTCTTCGCCGCTCGCGGCCGCAGACCGGAAAAGCCCAACTCGCCGTAAATATCATTCTCGATCAGAGGAACGCCTCGGACTTCAAGCAAGCGCACCAGCTGCTCCTTGCGCTCATCCGGCATCAGGCATCCCAGGGGGTTGCTAAAATTGGGCATGGCCACACAGGCTTTGACCGGCCACTGCTCCAACGCCAGTTGCAGCGCCTCCAGGCTGAGCCCGCTTTTAGGATCAGCGGGAATTTCCAGCGCCTTTAGTCCCAGCGCATCAATGACTTGCAGCAACCCAAAGTAAGTGGGCGACTCCACCGCCACTACATCTCCCGGCTGCGTCACCGCCCTCAACGCCAGAGTCAGCGCTTCGTGACATCCGTTGGTAATGAGAATATCGTCCGGCTCCAGGTCGCACCAGGCGTCCTTCATGCGCTGCACGATGGCCTCGCGCAAACGCAGCGCGCCAGGAGGAAAGCTGTACGCCTCAATCTCCTCACCAGACTCGCGCAACGCCGCCCGGAACGCCTTTTCCATCGCCGCCGCCGGCAAGAACTGCGTCGCTGGCGCCGCCATGGCGAAATTCATCCCCCGCGGCGACTGAGTCGCCTGCACCAGGCTCATGATGGTCTGCTGGGTGTCCACCAAGGTCGGTGCGCTCTCGAATCCCGTCACCTTGGGCAAGGCCGCGCCCCCTTCGGCTGCCCCTTCCTGGTTACGACGACGCACGTAATAACCGGATCGCGGCCGCGCCTCCACCCAGCCCTGCCGCTCCAGCAGCCGTTGCGCCGCCATGATGGTGGACACGCTGACGCTGAAGTGCTCCACCAGATCGCGGGTCCCTGGTATACGGTCTCCCACGGCGTACATTCCCTGACGGATACGCCCCGCCACGGCTTCCGCCACTTCTTCGTATCGCTTTTTGCTCATACCGGTCGCCGCCTCATTCATACGTAAACAAGCACAGTTCTTCATCGATATATCAGTACAGTGAGCGAAAATTAAAAACTGTATCGATATATATAAATTTTTCTTGGCCTATATCGCAATCCTGCGTCTGTTTATTGTTGATGTTTTTCCCCATCAACCTGACGAAGCAGGAGAAAGACTATGCAAACCGCCGCCGCCCCCACCCCGTATTGCTGGCTGAACGGAGCCATCGTTCCCGCAGCGGAAGCGGCGATTTCCGTCTACGATCATGGTCTGTTGTATGGGGATGGCGTCTTTGAGGGGTTGCGTTTTTATCAGCGCACCCCGTTTCGCGTAGAGCGACATTTACAGCGACTGCCGGACTCCGCCGCCGCTTTGGGGATTGTCCTGCCTTATGACGCCAACGCCTTACGCCAGGGAATCAACGCCTTGATAAGCCGTTATGACGGCGAGAGCGGTTACCTGCGTCTGGTGGTCACCCGCGGCCCCGGCAATCTGGGGTTGAATCCGCGCAACTGTGCGACGCCGAATGTTTTCATTCTGGCGGATCAGCTCAGCATGGCCTCCAGGGAGGCGCAGGAGAAAGGGCTCAAACTGATTATCGCCAGCGTACGCCGCACAGTGGGCGCGGGTCTGGACCCCAGAGTAAAAAGCCTGAATTACCTCACCTCGATCCTGGCGCGCATGGAGGCCAATGTCGCCGGCGCCGACGAAGCCTTGTTGCTGAACGAACGCGGTCAGGTGGCGGAAGCATCCGCAGAGAACCTGTTTATCGTACGCCAAGGACATCTGTTGACGCCCCCCACCAGCGATGGCGCGCTGGCGGGAGTGACTCGCTCGGTGATTATGGATCTGGCTCAGGCGGACAACATACCCGTCAGTGAGCGCACGCTCACCCCTTACGATCTGTATACAGCGGACGAATGCTTCCTGACCGGCAGCGGCGCAGGGCTCCTGCCCGTTGCGGAGGTGGACGGACGCCCCCTCCGCACTTCTCCCGGCGAGGTTCTGCAACGTCTGCGTCAGGCTTTCGCCGCCTTGATTGCGCAGGAGTGCGGCGCTTAACTCACTCGCGCCCGTCAACGCATTCCGCGTTGGCGGGGTCGCTATGGCAACGCACTTTCAGCATTAATTGCAGGGCTTTGGGGTCATAAGCGCCATCCTGCTTCAAGGCGATGCGTACTTCCTTGAGCATATTGCTAAAACCGGCGGTTTCCTCCTGATTGGGGTGTATCCACACCTTCGCCGGTATTTCCGCTTCCGCCTTACGCACCATATCCATCAACTCATCAAAGCGCCCCTGATAATGTTCCCGCGCTTTCTGAGCGAAATCCGCATTAAAGCGATCTTTACGCACCAACATCTGATAGGTCATCTGCGCGAAACTGTATGAATACACGCCGCCATCTGGTTCTACGCCCTTGTATAGCTCCAGAGGCTGATAGGCGATGGCGGGAGCGTAGGCGACATCAACGCTGCCGTTATTGAACTTACCGGCGAAGCTGGAGGGCGTAGCGCCCACCACGGAGCCGCCCACATGACGCACCATGGTCACCGCCGCAGGATCGTAATCGAAAGTGGCGATTTTCTTGCCCTGTATCGTCTGCACACTGTTGACGCGGCGATCCCGCACCAGCACATACACCGCGCCGGCGGGCAGCAGCCCGGCGACTTCATAATCGCCGCTGGCCATCAGTTTAGCGGCTTTCGGCTGCGCCAGCGTCTGCAGAATCGTCTTCAGCTCGTCGTACCCCGGAATCGCGCCCAGCGCCACCAGGGTCCCGGTAAAGCGATTGAAATCACGCGCCCTCACATCGGTCAGTAATACGGCGTCGCACTGACCAGCGCGGAAATCGTCAGCCGCGATTTTTTCATCCGTGTAGGCGTTCAATTCCAGATCATAGCCCCAGTTCAGAGCCTGAATGCGGGTGGCTTTCATCAGGTTATACACAGGGCCGGCGGCCCCGAGAGGATCAAAAACGCAATAGCTGCGTTTCTCAGCCGCTTGCGCGGCCAGTGCGGCGACGCCCAGGAACAGCCCCAGCAACGCACGACGAAGGCATGCTGTCATGGTGTGAATCTCCATTATTGTTATTGGTATTGAGGTTTTCCTTGTAAAACGGTCGTCCATGTTTCAGTCAGCCGAAATGCCCCATCCGCCGCAGCGTCATTGGGTTTCGAATCCGGTCTGACTATCGCGAAATATATGACAAACTAACGCGTCTTAATGCCGTAGAGAGCACGTTTCCACGACATTCAGGGAAAAGGAAAGATTCGCCCCAATTTGGGGCAAGAACCCGTGAGCCGCGTCAAAATTTACTTGTAAAAACGGCCCCAGGCCTTATTCCGCCCGGCTGAATGCATGATTTATGCGCTATCGCCGCTAGAACCACGCGGGCATTCGGGGTAATATGGCCCTCCTTCGATGTAAGCCCGGACAACCAGCGGTAACGATCAGCTTTCCCTTTCAGCAATCATCACGAGTGACCACTTTTCCATGTTAAATTCCGATGCCTTAACCCAATTGAAACAGTTCAAACAAGACCTGCGTATCGCCAATAACCGTTTTGAAGGAACGGTGAAAGGCAGTCCGGGGCGTTTTGGATTTGCTGTGTTGGATGACGGCAGAGAGTGCTTCCTGAACCCGGACGAAATGCAGAAAGTATTTCCGGGCGACCGAATTCTGGTGGAAGTCAGCCAGGACGACAAAGGCCGCGATGTCGCCAAAGTCGTGCAACACATGAGAAGTGAACTAAAGTATTTCGTCGGCCGTTATTTCACTCGCGGCCAAGGGCATTTCGTTGAGCCCGACCTGATGGGCATGAACCGCTGGATTTTCATTCCGCCGAAGAAGCGCCAGCAAGCACACGTCAACGACCTGGTTCTGTGCCGCGTATTGCAGCATCCCTTCCCTGAAGGCAAGCCGCAGGCCGAAGTGGTGAAAATCATCGGCAAGCCCGGCGCATCCGGTCTGGAAGTGAACTACATGCTGGCCAAGTACAATCTGCAGGCGCATAACCGCGCCTCCATCAACGAAGCGGAACTGCAGAAGCAGGTCGCCGCGGAGCTGGAAAAGCGCAAAGACCTGCGGGAAACGCCTTTCGTCACGATCGACGCCGCCAGCACTCAGGATATGGACGACGCTCTGTTCGCCACCGCCAGGCCTGAAGGAGGCTGGGAATTGCTGGCCGCCATCGCCGACCCGTCCACACTGATACCTGAAGGCGGCGATATCGACAAATACGCGCAACGCCTGGGCAGCTCTTTCTACTTCGCCGACCGCACATTGCCTATGTTGCCGGCCAAACTGGCCAACCACTTCTGTTCACTGAAGTCCGGCGAAGATCGTCTGGCCCTGGTTTGCACAATGCAGATCGACGCAGATGGCGCTATTTCCTCTTACAGCATTGAAGAAGCCGCCATTCGCTGCGCCGCCAACCTGACTTACGAAGAAGTCGCAACCGCTTTAGCCTCTGGCGACGCCAGCGCCCATGCCTACGACGCGACTTTGCAGGCCTTGAATGAAGTCAAAGCGGCCCTGGCCAGCCATCGCCGCGCACACGCACTGGTGAATGAAGACCGCCCGGACTATCAGTTAGAACTGGATGAGAACGGCAAGGTCAAAAACATCCATCGCAAGATCAACAGCGTCGCTCACTCCATCGTGGAGGAAGCGATGGTGGCCGCCAACCGTTGCGCGGCGGATTTCCTGAAGCAAAACACCGAGCGCTCTCTGTATACGTCCCACAGTGGATTCCGTCCTGAGCGTCTGGATCAGATCAAGCAAATCGTCTCCGAGCAAATATCCGATTACGATTGCAGCGACCTGCATACGTGGGAAGGCTTCAAGAAATTCATGGACTTCCTGGACGCCAATCCGCCGGAAGTGCCTGTGAAGGCGATCGCCAACCGCCTGCTGGCGCGTGGCGCGTTGTCTGACCAGCCCTGCCCTCATTTCGGCATGGGGCTGCCTCACTACACCACCTTCACGTCTCCGATTCGTAAGTATGTGGACTTGAGCATTCACCGTCAGATCAAAAGCGTACTGAAAAACCAGAAACCGCATACATTGAACGCCAAAGCCATTCTACAGCTGCAGGAATCATTGCGCGCCGGCCGTAGCGCCGTGAACGAGTCCGAGACCTGGCTGAAGTGCGAATATGCCCAAACCCTGATCGGCAAGACCTTCGATGGCGTGGTGCAGCACACCACTGGCTCCGGATTCCAGGCGCGTCTGGACGAGAATGGCATTGAAGGCATGGTGAATTTGGGCGCATTACAGGAGAAGTTCCGCTTCGACGGCACTTACTTCCAGCACACTGGCGAACATCGCCAATTCCGCCTGGAGCAACCAGTGAAAGTGACCATCAGCGCGGTCGATATGGAGAAAAAACTGATTCAGATGGAGCTGGCGGAGCCCGCCCCGGTAGCGCAGCCTGCTGCGGCGGAAGAACCGCAAACCCAGGAATAATCGAACGCCGCCGCGGCGCCTGTCGGCGCTGCGGCGGTTCCCGCCTCACCCGCGCAATACAGCCCCTTATCGGTACAGGGGATAAAACTTAAAGTCCTTTGGCCACTCTTCCCTGGGCTTGAACGCCAGCGCCACTTCTTGTCCCTCCAGAGCGGACTCCGTAATCACCACATGGTCTGTGAAAGATTTGGCTTTCTCGAACTGCTTTTCGTTCACTTTGCAGAGGGTTTTATAGAAAGGCCCTGATAACCACTCTCTTACTTCCTCCGCCTCCTGAAACTTCAAATAGGCGGCCAGCGACGCATGGGCCGCAGCCACCATCGCATATCCAGCAGGAATGGAGTCTTTGATCAAAATATACATTTTCATGGCGATCAGGTTTCCGAAGTGTTATTAGCGCCAAAACTGATTAGCCCCGCCTCCGCCAGTTTGCGGCGGTAACGGCTGCTTTTTGGAATATATTGCAGTTGTTCCCGCAACGAATCGATATAGGCGTCCGGGGCCAGATCCAGCGTGTTTTCCGCAATTTGCTCTATCCAGATGCGAGTGCCGGCGGCCTGCCAGGGGTCATGGGCGCTTTGCACGATATGCAGCAGCTCCAGCGCGGGCAGCAATGATACATCGCCCAAACCGGCGTCGGTCATGTCCACCAGCAACGACCGCAGCGTAATCTCCGCGTCGATATAGCGTTCTTTGCTGTAATAGGCCCAAGCCAGACGCAGATTAAGGTTGTAGCTGATCCCGTCGGTATACCCGGTAAAGGCCTTGGGACCGTATAGGAGAGATTCCAGACGCTTGATGGCGGCGTCGTTGAGGCCTTCATTCAGGTAGAACTCCAATAACCGCAATTCCACCGTACGCTTGAAATCCACGGACTTGGACGCCTTAATGCCCTGAATATAGGCGCGCTCCGCCTCCACCACCCGATGCAGTTCTGAGAGCGCATTGCCCTTCAACATATACAGTTGCGCTACACGCTGCTCGTTACGACGGATATCGCTGTTGGCGAAGGCGCCGTCAATGTTCTTCAGGGCTGACGTATAGTCGGACTGGAATAAATAACACTCTACCAGTAGCTCATAAATATCCGGCAACAGTTCGCCATTCTGGATGCGTTCTTTCTGGTATAACCGCAGCGCTTCCTGCAGGTAAGCGATGGAAACAGATTCTTTATCATTGGTGTTCATGAACAAGGCCTGGGCCAATTGATAAAGAACTTTTATTTTTTCTTCCGGACTGATGCCCTTTCTTTCCGTCTCTTTCAACGCCAGGTCATAGTATTTCTCGGCCATGGCTTCATCGCCGGAATAGAAGTAATAATCCCCTGCGGCGATCAACAGACTCAGACGTTCTCGGGGACTTTTGGCGTTGGCGATCTGCCCATCCCAATTCATGCCTTTCTCCGCCAGCCACGGGGCCACAGTATCCTTCAACGCCTCGCCATAGCGGGTTTGCATCAGAGCTGCCGGCGCGCCGATTACTAACGTCAGATACAGGGTTATGCCAAACAGGATTTCCCAAGCGAAAGGCGGCTTTTCCGTCAGGCGCTGCATCAGGGCGCGGACTTCCTGATAGGCGACTGCGCCGCTCCAGGGGAGCTTGAGTTCTTTTACACTCTCATAAGCAGCCGCTAATCGCGCTGGGCGGTCGTGTTGCGGCAAGTGAGGATATTTACGACGGATATGGGAAAACAATCTGGCCTGACGCCACTGATTCGGCAACAGATACATCCAGAACAGCGCCACTAGTCCAAGTACTATCTCTTGCGACCACCAGGAGAACGCAGCAAACGCCAGAATACTGAGACAAAAGAAGATAAACTGCGCCATCGGCCAACGCCGGAAGAACAGAAGATTCCATAGCTGCCCTCCATCCAGAGGCTGAACCGGCGCCAAATTGAAGTAGTTCAGAACGATCAGCATAAACACCGCCCTGGTCATCCAATCAGGGGCGTCGAGCGGTAAATAGAAACAGAGCGCAATACCAAGAATCAGACCGGGGGCCGGTCCCATCAAGTCAACAATCACTTTCTGCCAAGCCGGAGCCTGGTCCTTATCGCCACGCGCGGCAGCCCCCAGAAATGGGATAAATAAAATCTGCAAATCGCGGAATCCGCAGACTTTCATCGCGAGCAAATGCCCAAACTCATGCAGAAAAAGGACAGCCACCAGGATCAGTAATACAGGGGCGTCCATTCTAAAGCCGAAGCTCAGCATAAAAGCGCCTAAAGAAACCAGTAGCAGCAGCGCTTTGCCTATCCAGCCTGTCCGCTCCTGTCCTGCCAGCCCTGCATCCATTCGCACATGAGAGGCAATCTGATAATCCAGTGAAGGCGCGTGCCTGGGCGCATCCTGAATGATTTTTTGTAGCCGCTTCCCCCCTGTCCGCGCCATTTTTTGGCTACGCAGGGCTCCTGCCAGCGTATATCTGATGCTTTGTTTATCCGGGGAAGCGAACTTGATGACTTTCTGCGCCAGCAGCTCCTGTATGTAGGCCTTATAAAAAGCGACGCCCGACTCTACGACACACTGTGGCGTCTTTTCCACCCGCTCAGCGCTGCTCTGGGCAAGATGGTGCTGGTGAGCTCGCCAATGTTGCGACAGCTCGGCGACATAAGGATCTTCAATGCGATACCCTGTGACGTCGGCCAGAATGCAATGCCTGCCGCCGTTCATAGTTTCAAGGACATCGCCGTCGTCAAGGTAAGTGATAAAAGTCGCTAGCGTCTCGCGGCCAACACCCAGGTCAGATTGAAGGGTCAAGAAAGCGTAGGTCCGCTCGTCGGGGTGATACATCACACAGGCGTATACGCCTTCCTCGTCTCTGCTGAATCCTTCGCTGTAGCGCATCCAACAGAATTTCGCGAAGCCATATTCAGACAGCTCGTCGATATCAGGCGTCAGAACGCGTCGATAGGATTGATCCACCTCCCCTTCATCAACGACGTCGCTGGATACCTCCAGTTTTCCCCTAAATTGCAAAATCCGCCAAATGACAGCCCCGCGAGTAAAAACCTGGATACATATAAGAAATAACAGGAAACCAAACAGATAGGACATTTACCGCAACCGCTACAAAAACTACCAGTACGCTCTCAAGTCGGAAGATGTCGCCAGTAACGCAGAAACGGCAGCGTCTGGCCGATTAAAAATCGCGCAATTATACCCAAATTGACTGCTATTACACTTAAATTCCGTCAATCCGCGGACAAATGTCCAATTTGAGACCCAGGCTACATTCAGCGCCACCGGTTATTGCCAGCTTTTCCGCCATGCTGCTATGGTTTCCGGGCCTTGCCGCGCCCGGCTGCGCGGCTGACGCGATTAACAAAAAAGACAAGACCGACTCTCATAATCATAATCACAACAGGAGCTAGGGATGATCGTAAAAGGGCAGCAGCATTTCCCTTACACAGCAGCCACCGTTTTCAGCGCTATAGGCGCTCCCCGCCACATTGAAGAGAAGCAACGCTTTCTCGGTTCCCGCAACATAGATATCCGACAATGCGAACAGACAGACTCTGGACTGGACTTGGAAATAGTTCGCGAGGTGCCCGCAGAGGCGCCGGCGATGTTGAAAAAGTTCATCTCCGAATGGAACCGGGTGACGCAGGAAGAACACTGGCGTGAGAATGCGGGCGAGTACCGCGCGCAGGTAAAGGTGGATATCCAGGGCGTCCCTGTCTCCATCCACGGCGAAATGCGGTTGTACTCGGAAGGTGAAGGCAGTGTCCATGAAGTCACGCTGAACTTCGAGTGCCGCGTGCCGTTGGTAGGCAAGAAACTGGCGGAGTTTGTCGCCGCAAAATCTCAGGAGTCCATGCAGAACGAATTCGCTTTTGTGGCGGATTATCTACGGGCTAATCTATAACGGATTGAAAAGGGGAGAGAAACAGGGACGTTTGAGGCAGCCGGCCACCCAAGGGCGGCCGGCGCCGGAGCGATGCAAAAGAAGGTCTGTCAGGAATCGGCGTCGGACATCTGCTTCTGCAGATAGTTTTCCATGCCCACACGCTCCATCAGATCCAGCTGAGTCTCCAGCCAGTCGACGTGCTCTTCTTCCGATTCCAGAATATTTTCCAGAACCTCGCGGCTGATGTAATCGCGCACCTGCTCGCAGTATGCAATGGCTTCACGCAAGTCAGGAATGGCTTTCAACTCCAGCTTGAGGTCGCATTCCAGCATTTCTTTCGGGGTCTCGCCGATCATCAGCTTGCCCAGCTTTTGCAGGTTGGGAATGCCGTCCAGAAACAAAATCCGCTCGATCAATTGATCGGCATGCTTCATTTCATCAATGGATTCTTCATATTCTTTCTTGCCCAGAGCCGTCAGGCCCCAGTTTTTATACATGCGCGCATGCAGAAAATACTGATTAATCGCAATCAGTTCATTAGCCAAAATCTGGTTAAGGTGTTCGATAACCTTCTTATCGCCCTTCATCACAGCGCTCCCGTCAGAATGATTCTCAATTACAATAACCCCATAAAAACAAGGGGTTACCAACTCAACCCTTAAGGTTAGTTGTAACGGGAAGGAAAGTACAATCGAATTTTCAGGCGGCGGTCAGGGTAGGAATATCAGCAGCGTAGGCCAGTTGCTCCGCCATGGAGAGATCGAATTGTGATTTAGCCTCGTCAAACACTTCACGAGCGGCTTCCACACAGCGAGCGCAGTCTTTCGCCAATCCCAACGAACGCACGACATCACGCAGATGCTGAGCGCCTTTCGCGACTTCTTCGCGGATGGAGTGGTCGGTAATTCCGTTGCAAAGACATACGTACATGAAAATCTCTCTCATTTATTAGCAGTCTGTGAAGAAAGTTAATGCTAATGAGAATGATTGTCAATAATGTTTTTAATAGTTTCTTTACTGGACTGTAACCAATAAATTCCGGCGTCACGGCGCAGAGCAATCGTTATGAAAAATTATTCCTGATTAATCATATGGATAGCCTCCCAAAGCGCGTCACGCTTGGCTTCCGCCTCTTGTAACAGTTGCGGAGCCACCCCGCGGGCGCGACCTTCAGCGATCAAACGCTCCAATTCAGCCGCCTTGTCCTGGGCGGCGGCGCGAAAGGCGTTGAGCACTCGCTGATGCTGCTGTGCTTCCCTGCGGGCATAGGCTTCATGGTCCGCCAGGGTTTCAGCGTCCGGGGTTTGTTCCAGCGCTCGTCTGCCGATGGGGGGGGCGCGTCGATCCCCGTTGTCAATGGAGACGGAAAACGAAGCCAGGGCCTCAATGTCTGTGGGTAACTCTGGGTAGACTTCCTGTTGCTCTTCCTCAACCATGGCGATGACGTCTTTCTCAGCCGGAATGCGCTTTACCGGGATCACGGCGGGCTTAGTCATGGGTTGCCTCACAGGCGGCGTCATTGCGCCGCCTGAAATAGGCGGAGAAGCCGTTTTCAGCGCGCCTGGGGAAGCGAAAAAGACATATCCCGCTACGACGAGCGCTGCCAAGGCGACCATCGCACCCCAGCCTCGCCGCCGTAACATCCGGCTCATACCTGGCTTTGCAGGTTGGCCTGACGACGCAGCTGGTTGATCAGCTCACTATAGGCCGTCACCGCCAGCTGAATAGCAATCACATCAGTAGCAAGATAGCGCACCGTCTCGCTGTCAGGCGGATAATAGCCATACTCCCGTTGGCTCACTTGCAGGATCACCCAATCGCCTGTAGGAGATCGGATGACTTCGCTGACTTCTCCCGGCGGGGTGGCGAAAGCCAGCGACGCCAGCCAATCCGTTGGTTTGACGGCCTCCTTGCGTAGCCATCCCTCCCCGTCTAACGGCCAGGAAACGGGACGGGAAGGCGTTTTTAAATCCGCCCAGGAGGCGCCTTGCATTAACTGTTGACGAGCGAGTCGCGCTGCGGCTTCATCTCCATATATTGCGCCCCGCGGCTTGACCTTCGCCAGGAAGCGAAAGTCTTCCTGATGCCGTTGATAGTAGCTGTTGATCTGCACCGCGCTGACCTGCTCCCTGAACCTGATGAGTCCGGGATTATCGCCATGATTGCGTTTGACTACGCCCAACGCGTTTAAAATCTTGGGATAAAAGTAATGCGCTTTGATAGTCCGTTGCAGATCATCGATTGCATCCACCTCAACGCCGCCTTCGTGACTTAACCACCACAAACGCAGCTGATGTTGCTTCCAGGACAGCACCTCCATGCCTAACGCTTTGACGTCGCCTTCCATCAGCGCTTTTTTACCCTGTATGGACTGCCCCTCATACACTTCCAGCAATGTCAGCGTCACGTCTTCCTGGTCTGGAAAAGCCATGCGCGCCAATACCAGAGACGCCGCCTTTTCCCGTTGCGCCGGCGTCAGTTGATAGCCCAGAATCGACTTGGCGGCGATCGTCGCCAGCGCTTCCCGCGCCTCTACCCCGGGTTTGGAGTGCTCTTGCATCAACTCCCCCGCCGGCCACTTGGGATACAACTTCGCCAAGGTTTTATCCAACTGGCGGCGAATATGCCACCCGTAGGAATAGCCGATTTCTGCGCCGCGCCATTGCTCCTCAGGCAGTTTTTCCTGCGCCCAGCGGTACACCAGCAACGCATCGATTAATTCATCGGCAAAGGCTTTGCGGTCCAGTTTGCGTAGTTGGCTCGCTTGCTGATGCAATGCGTCGAACGCTTGCCGGGTAAGACTGGTGTCGTCGACCCGCAGATAAACCGCAGCCGAGGCCCCGCCTGCGCATAGCAGGCAAAGCGCCAGCGCCAGGACCTGTAATGTCCCGCGCATGATCAGAAACGGTTCATGGCGTGATTGAGAATGTGCACCGTCATGGCGATAGCGTGAGGCACCACGATTTTCGCCACAGCCAGCCGGTCAGCGTGATCAGTGGAGGACAACACTACACCGCCCATGGAATAGGAAATCTCACCGCCTTTGGTCAGCAGAGGACGTATTTCCGGCGAACTGGCGCTTAAACTGGGGAAGCCCGCCAGCGCCTGCGCCACCAGCGCGTCATCGTTCAGATTCTCCGAGTCGTAGTAATCCCGCACCCAGGCTTCCCAGCCGGTATGGTTCAATGCAGAGGTGGTCCAGGTATGGTGCGGCTGCAATAAGTCGGTGGTGTGCAGGGTGAATCCCAGCGTCTGAATCGTAGGCTGCGCCCAGAATGCGCTGTACCAGTATTGCCCCAGATTATCGATGGGCTGGAAGGGGATATTCTCAAAATCCTTGTACATGCTGTAGGTGGAGTAACCGCCCTGGCGATAGTTGGCCTCGGTGACCTGATAGCTCTCGTATTCGGAGTCCTCCGCGCCGAACCACCCGGTCTGACCGCCTGCGCCGTCATCCAGGTGATCCCCCTTGAGCCAGGACGCCGCCATATTGTCGACGTCTCCTTTCACGCTCAGCTTGGAATAGTCATATCCCCCAATGTCGTTGCCATGCGCGTCCGCGCCGCGGGTGTGGTTCTGGAAGTGCCAGTATGACGTGTAATTGACGATGCTGGAGCCCATGCCCCATACCGGCGCCAGCACACAATCGCCAGTCACCGCGCCGCATAGAAAGGTGTCCTCGAAGTCATCCACGTCATAGGCGCCCTGACCAATCATATCCGCCATCTGGTTCACGCTGATTCCCGCCGCAGCGGCCACCGCCTCCAATTTAGCGTAGTTGGTGATGTCAGGATGCGTCCGCATGAACTCGACGGCGTCGATAACGAAGCGCTTGTGGGTTTCCTGTTTGAAAGCCAGTGCAGGTTGCGCTCCAAGAGAAGCAAGGATAACGCCGGCCAAAATCAGATTTTTATTTCCCATGAACAGTCATCTCCTTATTTTTTATCGTGTTTGTTTAAGGAAACTCTAACTACTGCGTGTTACAGAAAGGTTGTAACGAAAAAGATGAGAGCGCCTTTTCGTAATAGCCCGTCATTCCTGGAATAAGGGACCGACCCGCTTAATCAGGACGTTTTCTGCGGCATTCTCTGAACGTCGTTAGGAGAATAAAATATGACCAGTGTTACAATCCCCCAAACAGGTGAGCTGTACTGAGTTCGCAGGCATCCAAAACCATCAGGAAAACCATTTATTTCATTGATATGAAAGAGATTCTATCCAACATTATCCAAAATAAATAACCCGCATCCGCTTCGAAAGCGTACCTGGAAATTTACCGATACCACTGCGGGGAACTTTATTTTTTAGCTCATGGACTAACGGAGTGCTGAATAAAACTGAGGAGGCAAGGAAGCCTCATCTCTTCCATCCCCCAGTTTTCCCCCTCTCATAACAAAATCCAAAATATGCTCTAAACTTTGATATGTACTGAATAAGTACGCGTTAACGAAATGGCATCTTAGGGGGGGGTTGTTTTTGCAGCCCCCCTTTCTTTCGTCATTCTCGTTAACGAAACAAAGGTTAGGCTTAATCGGCTGAAAATCCTTTGAGATCTGCTCAGGCTGTGGGGGGCAAGGACGCCTCCCCTGCTCAATCTGGAGAGGGAACAGGCTGAAGGTAACTAGTGCGGGTCGTTCGGCCATTCACGCTTAATAACCATATCAAGCTCACGCCAAAGCTCTCGTAACAGCTCCTGTTGCTCTTCTCGCACCCTTTGATCCCTATAACTACGGGGAGGCTGCGATTCCATGGCAAGGGTCAAGCGGTATATATCATCAATTATTGAGGATTGTTCCGACTTCATGACCTTCTCCAAGTGCAGATAGCAATGATCTTTAGTGAGTCTTTCACGAACAGTGTAGCGTTTCTAAACAGCAGCGCCAGTGCTATCAGTAGTATAAATTACACACGCCCCCATTGGCGGACATTAGGTGTCGCAGTGGGTGAATGGGTCTTGGCGCAGTGCCTTTGTTGTTTATCGCCCTATATTTAAAAACGTCGGATTAGTTTACATAATTCTATTGAGCCCCCCTTCCATCAACTAAATAAATAACCGAATTTACAAGCAAAGCGTGATGAAAGGCTCAGTTTATGCTGCTCGTTTTATCGCCTACACAAAACACATAACGCATCTTTTACGCTGACGGTTCGCGGGAGAAAAGTTATGACCAGAAGATTTCCCTCAAAGTTAGTTCTATGCGCTGTTGCGCTAGGCCTGAGCGGAGCGGCTCAAGCCTATATGCTCACAGGAACCATCTACGATCACGTGATTGCCGACGCAGATTTTGAAGACTCCATCTCAGGGCTCGCAACCGGAATGGTGTCGTCTACTTTAGGCGCGGACGGCTTACCCGACTATATCGGCGCAGGCGGTTATGGCGGCGTCGCCAGCGCAGCCAGCTTCGACCACTGGTGGACGGATTCCCATGGCTCCAAAGCCGTCAGCCTGGAGTTGGCGGATATCGGCGGAGGCCTATTTTCTTATAGCGATTCAAGCTTCTTTCCTATTGATGGCGAATTGGCCGGTAATGAAGGTCTCAGCCATAATTATCATTTCGCGATGCACTTGAAAGGCACGACCACATTCAAGTCAACGGACTCATTCAGTTTCACAGGCGACGATGATCTTTGGGTGTATGTGGACGGCAAATTGATGATGGATCTCGGCGGAGTCCATGGCCCGGTCGGCAGTAGCTTCAGCGGAGCCGACCTGCTGGCGATGGGGCTACTGGAAGATGTGGTCTATGATCTGGATATTTTCTTCGCGGAGCGCCACACCTCATTATCTAATTTCCATGTCACCACCAGCTTGCGAATTGAACCACCGCCTCCTCCTCCCCCCGTACCAGAACCAGGAGTTTTGCTCCTTCTTGCGATGGGGCTGGCCGGGCTTACCTTACGGGGAGGTAGGCTTCATCCCGTAGAAACTGAACTCTAGAAGCCGGAAACGATAAGGGGGTGTCTACCCCCTTTGCGCCGTCCATTCATAAAAGGACCTTGAGCAAACTCATTGTTTTGGTGTTTGCGCCCTTCCCTCCAGCACACATTTCTCTCAATACTACTCTGTGACTGTGGAGGGACTGGATTTTGCCAGTATTATTGCCACGTTAATAACATGGTTAGTGTTAGAAAAGTCCTGACGATTATAAAAATAGCTAAACCAGCTTTAACTAAGAGTGAGTTTGGGTTTGTTTAAAAATTATTGTAACCTCCAGTTTTAATAACGTTATTTCATAACGGCTTAACTCATATCTTTCCTTAAGAGAGCAGAAAATAGCGCTGTAGCTCATGTGGTATTGGGAATTCCAATAATCTGCGTCAGCAGGTTGATAAATTGATAGGTTGACAGTATGACGCGACTCCCGCCCTGGGTTTTTCTTTGTTCCTTCGCCGCATATTCCGCTTTTGCTAAATCCTCAGATTTCGATCAATTTCCCAAGCTATACGTGAACATGAAGTTTGCAGCGGAACTGGCCAAGGCGTGTCCCGAGGAGCATGCCATAGAATATCAGAGGTGGCGCGAGCGTAACCGCATTGAGGATCTTGAAACCGTAGTCGCTGCGTTGCTGGCGAAGAATAAGGAACTGCAGGCCAATACCTCTAAAGTGGACAAAGCGACGGAACAAAAAGCCAGAGCCGCAGGCGCCGGGAGTTGCGCTCTGCTGAAACAATTGATAACAAGCACTGAGTATCAGCCAGCGGTTGTTCACAAGGATATGGTTGATAAATTGCTCAGTGCGACGACGCTGACAAGCGCAGCGAAAGAGAAGACGGAAAAAGTACAAAAACAGTCTCCGCCGCTTGATTCTGACGTGATAAAGAAGGACCTTGCCCAAATAGAGCTTGTCATGTTTGACTATGGGGTTTCCCATAGTATGGGAATGGTATCGCATCAAACTCATCCGGTGCTGCTGTTTGAAAACGGCGAAGCCTGCAAAGACATGGGTGCCCTGGTTTTCCCTGGTGGTCTGACAGCACACAAAGCCGAGCACCCCAGCCGTTGGACTCAGTGGCGTAAAAGCTGGGGCGATTATGAGTTGCTGAGAGGGGAGAATTGGAAGAAGCTGCATTTCAACCAGAAATATCCACCTATCGAGAAAGGATTTCGCCTAAACAACACGTTTCATCATCTCGGAAGCTTCAGCACTGGCGACAGCATGACGTCCTTGATAAAAAATTATCAATTCTTCTCCGACGGCAGGTTTGTCAGCGGTGCGCAGGCATACGCCAGTGCGGAAACAGCCAATTCCTCCACAGCCTTCACACATGTGTCGCCGGATCAAAAAGGCCGTTATGAAATTGAGGGATACCTGCTGACGCTTCATTATGAGAATGGCGAAACCCAATACAAAGCGATAGTGCTGGATATGGACGACCCATCGCCAATATGGCTGAATGGGGCCGGGTTTGTGGAGTAAGGCGCGTCAGCATAAGGAGTGTATACGCCAGCTCACTGCGAAGGGCCTCAAAACTGAGCTGTAGCCCAATGCGCAGTTGCAACACAGTTTATGATTCTTTATTTAAAGGCAGTGTTCCTTGTCAACAGCTAATCAAGCCATCACTTGCATCCCGAGACATTTAATCGCTCCAAACATCCTCCATGCAATAAATTGAGTAGACCACTACACCGCATAGTGCAGTTACATTTCATCTTCAGACACAGAAATATCAAAATGCATCACATCTTCCCTAATACCTAATTTCGTATATAACGCAATTGCTGGATCATCTCCATAGTCGGCTTGGACATATATCACACTAGCCTTTTTATCTCTTGCTATAGGCTTGAGATGCTCTATCAATTTCGTTGCAACACCTTGTCTTCTATGCTTTTCGTCAACCGCCAAGTCATATATATATACCTCACTACGTGCTTGTTCAAACTTCTCCAGAACATAGGCTGCTATGGCCCCGACTACCCTCCCTCCATTTAACGCAACCAAAGCAATGAAGGTGTCCCGCCCCAGTAACTCACTTATATAATCGTAATCTGGCCGCTGCCCGTTGTAGGTTTCCAAGTCTTCAAATGCCTTCCCAAAGCAATCCAGCATTTGAAAATAAAATTCGTTATCACCTACAAGCAATTTCTTATACTGATATTCCATAATTTATATTAATGACTCCTTAAGACCAAATACCATATTGGCATACAGCGCCATCCTACATCATTATAATTTATGTTTAGCTTGGCAAGATCAATGGATGAAGTTATGTATTTTTATTTCCATATATCAATATCGACCACCCTTTATTCAACCGGCGATTTAAAACCTATAGGTTTAATAGCTAATACAGAACATTTTGCTTGCTCCAATATGGATTCAGCAGTATTTCCGATGATTAAACCAGCCACCCCCACTCGACCAACAGTCCCCATGACAATCAGGTCAACAGCGCATTTCTCTATCATCATTGGGATTTCTATAGACGGTTTTCCTTTTAACAAACAGGTTCTAGGCTGAATATACTGCCCAGCCGCAGCCCCCAGAATCTCATCAAGTTTTTCTGCGATTTTTGTTAATCTATATGAGCACTCCTGGCGTGTTCGCTCAACATACTGATCAACTTCTTCCTTTGGTATGTGCGAGAAAGCACCATGACGATAGAAATCTTCAGCATAAGCCTCCCAAGCACTACCTATATACAATTCCGACAGTTCTGGCAGGCATACTGTCGCACTATATTCCAGCACTTGATCGTTAAGCTGCGCCTGAACATTTCCATTATCTGACTCGTCGAAATCATAATTTACATCAACTGTCGCCAAAATACTTCGGAAGCTGTCCTTTTGCTCAGGCTTCAGCATTAAAACTGGGCAAGGGCACTTACGCAGTAGATGCATATCCTCACTTCCCAACATACGGTCTATCCAGTCCATATCTTCAGCGCACTTCACGACTAAGTCATGCCCATTCTTGAGAACGCATTTTATGATTTGAATGAATCCTATACCTGACTCGACCAATATGTCTGCTTTCATCGAAGGAGCAATAGTTGAAATTTGGGCTTCTACAGCAGATCGTCTGTTTTCCACTAACTCGGTAATATCCTTGGCGTATCCTATTTTTTCTAGAAAGGTCTTACTTAGTAAAGTGGCATCCCGAATCACTGATATAAATGTAATTTCCGCCTGTTGATCATTGGCTATTCTTATAGATTGGATTATAGCTGTATCGGCAGTTTTCTCAGGGTCAACTACACACAAAATTTTTTTAAACTGTTTCATATACCTACCTCATAGCCTATTCTTTTTAGTATTGGATGTATGTGATACCGCTTTCATTCGTTCAACAGCCTGTTCGGCAGCATCGTGAAATGGGAGCAAGATCAATGTCGCTCCTCTGTCTTTTAATTTCTGCTGATCATGCAAGTGCTGGGTGGATATGGCTATGCCACCGGTATATTGTTGCTGCTTTAACCCCTCAATCAACGATAAACGTGGGTCTTCATGGGTCACTCCAATGTCATGTTGTGGCATGGCGGAGACAACCCATTCAACACCTTGGAGTGGAAGATCACTGACAAATGCAGGGTCACAAGCGTCGCCATACATAGCCATATGCCCTTGGCTCCGCCACCGCCGTACCTCATCAGGATTGAAATCAACGGCCAGAAGACTAAATCCTTCCTTTTGCAGATAATGAGCAATCGCTTTACCGTAACGACCCAGTCCAAAAAGAATAACGTTATAGGGCTGTATCGAGGAAGGTTGCCTTTCCAGCGCCTCTTCCCGGTATGGTTTGCTACGCTCAAAGAAACCCAACCAAGGCTCCAATTGGCTATATAAGCTATGAGAGTATGTAATCATATAAACTGACATAGCGATGGTGATAAGTCCTACCAGCGTGACCAAGCCTAACGCCTTCGCTGGGATATGGCCTAAACTCAGGCCCATCGCCACAATTATGAGTGAAAACTCGCTAATTTGCGCAACAGTCAGCCCGGCTAAAAAGCCAGTGCGCTTCCTATATCCCATATACCCCATAATCGCCATAACAATCAAAGGATTGCCAATCAATACAAAAACGGAGAAAACCAAAGCAGGAATAACTTGTGAGCCAAGCAGGCCGAGGTCAAGCTGCATACCAAGAGCAATAAAGAAGAACAGCAGTAAAAAGTCGCGTAAGGAGGCTAGTCGTGCGACGATTGCTTCTCTAAACGGGGTTGAGGCAAGTGATATGCCCGCAAGTAGTCCACCCAGTTCTTTACTGAAGCCCAAGTGATTTCCGATGGCCGCCAAAAGTGCGGCCCAGCCTATGGCAAAAGTAACCAGCAGTTCTTGTGAGCGTGCGACTCGGCTCACAAGCGGGATAGCCAAGTAACGAATAAACAGCAGAACCAAACACAGCATCATCAGGCCGTATATCAGTACACTGCCTATATGTATTAATGCAGTCTCTCCTGCTCTTGTCTGCGCCCCAATACCAAAAGCAGATAACACCATCATTGCAAGGACTACTACTAGATCCTGGACAATCAAGAAGCCCACAGCAATGCGTCCATGCAAAGAATCGACTTCTCTTTTATCTGAGAGCAATTTGACAATGATAATAGTGCTGGAGAAAGTCAACGCCACTGCGACGTAAAGGGACGTTACGGTATCCAAACCTAAGACTTTCCCAAGCACAAACCCGATGGCTGAAGTAAACGCGACCTGTCCAAGTCCCGTGGCAAGGGCTACCGGCCCGAGCGTTCGAATCAATTTTAGATCAAGCTTTAAGCCAACCAAGAACAACAGCACAGCAATTCCCAGTTCCGCTAGCAACTGTATGTGCTCGTGGGATTGTACGATGTTCAGTGCCGACGGCCCCGCCAACACTCCCACAGCAATGAAACTGACAATCATGGGCTGGCGTAGTAGAACACCGACAAAACCGATAACAGCAGCAATTACAACCAGCGCAGTGAGTTCATAGAAAGGGGACGAGTGGATAATACTTAATCCAGACATCACACTTCCCTCATACGCCGATAGGTAAGTCGCATCTGTTTCTCAAGTTCAATAATCGCGAATAGCGCCGTCCCCACCCCGACAATCAGCAAACCATCCAAAAGAGGGACAGCTTCGGTAGCAAAGACGGCTTGCAGTGGCGGCAGGTAAGTAATCGCGAATTGCGCTACCGTAATAACGACAATGACCACCCACATTACTTTTGTACCGCGCACAGCCTGCCAAGTTAGTGATGTGCTGTAGATGTTGCGGATAAAAAACAAATGGAAAATTTCCATTACGACTAACGTATTTAGTGCAATCGTACGGGCCAACTCTACGGAATAACCTCTATCAATAGCATAATGGTAAATGCCAAATACACCGCAAAGGAACAAAATTGATACCAGTACAACATGCCAGACTAACTCTCCAGTCAACAGCGGCTCGTGACGAGCACGAGGAGGTCGGCGCATGGTGTTTTTTTCGGTTGGCTCAAAGGCTAATGCAACACCCAATGTAATAGCCGTAATAAGATTAATCCAAAGTATCTGTATCGGCGTAACAGGCAGAGTCATCCCCAAAAGCAAAGCTACGACTATTGTCATTGCTTCACCTGCGTTGGTTGGCAGCGTCCAGCTGATAACTTTCTTGAAGTTGTCATACACAGTGCGCCCTTCCCGCACAGCGGCTACGATAGAGGCAAAGTTGTCATCGGCCAACACCAACTCCGCAGCTTCTTTTGCTGCTTCACTGCCTTTTCGTCCCATTGCGATACCTGCATCCGCACGTTTCAGTGCAGGCGCATCGTTGACACCATCTCCAGTCATGGCGACGGTCATACCATGTGATTGTAGAGCCATTACCAGTCGTAGCTTATGTTCTGGGCTAGTACGGGCAAAGATGTCGCAGCCTAATACCGCTTGACGCAATGCTAGATCATCTAAGGCGTCAATTTCAGTCCCAGTCAGTACAGTAGCCGTATTTTCCAGACCGATTTGCTCACCGATAGCCGCTGCGGTTTGGGAGTGATCTCCAGTTATCATTTTTACCCGAATGCCAGCCCCTCGACATTCAGTAATCGCAGTAATTGCCTCGGCGCGTGGAGGGTCAATCATTCCCACCATTCCAAGCATGGTTAGGGACCCCTTTACATCCGAGTGCTCTAAAACCGTGTGTTGCAACGCTACCGTTTTATCCGCAAATGCCAATACTCGTTGACCAAGGGCCGCAATCCTTTCTGCATGTTTAGTCCAATAAGCTATATCCAGCTCCTCCACAGCCCCATTCGCGCCCATCTGGTCAGTACACATGGCCAGGACCTGCTCCGGCGCACCTTTAACGAATATGCAAGCATGTCCATCGTGGTCATGATTCAGCGTTGCCATAAAGCGATGTCTTGCATCAAATGGAATAGAGTCAGTGCGCGTCCAGTTGATTTGCTCTCGCCGGCTATCGACATCAACTTTTTCGCTAAAGGCTAGCAGCGCTCCCTCCATGGGGTCTCCTTCCACAACCCATACACCGCTATGCTCTCGTAACGCGGCATCGTTACAGAGCGCCGCCGCACGGGCTAGCTCTTCCAGAATAGTATGCTCTGAAGGAGACACGTAGGCCTCATCTAGCTTTAAAGCTCCACTTGGGGCATAACCGCTACCTTCCAAAGTAAAGAAGTGTTGATTCGTGATGACAGAAGCCACCATCATTTCATTCCTGGTCAGCGTACCGGTCTTGTCAGTGCAGATCACCGACACAGACCCCAGAGTCTCAATGGCAGGCAAGCGTCGTACAATGGCATTACGCCGCGCCATAGCTTGTACGCCAATTGCCAGGGTAATGGTTAAGACTGCTGGCAGTCCTTCGGGAATCGCCGCCACAGATAGCCCCACGACAGCCATGAACATCTCGGTAAAATCATAGTGCGAAACAAAGTAGCCAAAAACGAGCAATACAGCAGCGATGAACAAAATCATCATTGTCAACCACTTGGCAAATACCCCCATTTGCTCCACTAATGGCGTAGTTAAAGTTTCCACTTCTGATAACAGTCCACTGATCTGCCCGATTTCCGTACCAGCCCCAGTGGCCACAACCACACCTTTGCCCTGACCGCAGGCGACCAATGTGCCAGAGTAGGCCATACAAGAGCGGTCACCCAACGGTGCGCCTTCGTCTACAGCTTGGGTGAATTTCTCAACCGGTACAGACTCCCCAGTCAGAATTGCTTCCTGCACCAAAAGACTATGTGCAGTTAGCAGCTTGAGATCAGCAGGCACTTTGTCGCCAGCTTCAAGCAACACAATATCTCCGGGCGCCAATTGCTCACCATCAATAGTGATACGTTCACCATCGCGTATCACGTTAGCGCGGGGAGCTAACATGTGACGTATAGCGTCCATGGCCTGCTCGGCTTTGCCTTCCTGGATATAGCCAATAATTGCATTGGCGATCACCACAGCTAAAATAACTCCTGAATCCACCCAATGGCTGAGAACCGCTGTTACTACTGCAGAACCAATCAGTACATAGATAAGGATATTGTGAAAGTGCTGAAGGAATCGTATAAGGGAATTGCGGCGGGCGATTTGTGGCAGGCGGTTGGGGCCATATGCTGCAAGACGTAATGAGGCATCGGCTTGAGTTAAACCAGTAGTCGAGGTTTGTAATTGCTCAAGCGTAGAGTCGATGGAGACACTATGCCATTTTACCTCCGAAAACCTGCGTTCTGTATTCTGCATTTCCACTCCTTAGTTACATGCCACAATAGTTTTAGAGTCATTCTAGCTAACTGACTCGACACAAAAACAATCTATATCAATAAACTCCAAATGTTTGGCGAACCTACCTAAATCATTAACATGACAATGATATTGGCATGGTAATAATCAATTTGCTGTCGAACCCTCTACCCTATCTCGGACGGCATACCCAGTCACTGAGTGGGTTCGTAAAGGGTTCAAATGGAGGGATAAAAAATAACTTGTAAAAAGGGGGTTGCCTTCTGAAATGGCAGCGTCTATATTTTTCAGACCTGATCTCCAGGTCAAAAAGCATTCAAGATTTCTGACAACAGTCGAATTTAAAGTACGAATTTAGCAAACTCATGAAGCAAGCCCTGATTCTAATCGTCAACCTAATTGTCGTCGCGGTGGTCGTCGTACCTTCGCGGGGGTTGGCGTTTACGAGTCGGAACTAGCAAAGTAAGACTTCGAAAAACCCCCGCTTCGCAAGAACCGGGGGTTTTTTTATGGCCCCCGCAGCAAGCGGCCACTGACGGGAACAGAGGATATGAACGGCGCACAATGCATTATCGAGAAGCTGACAAAGCACTCCGTTGACACCATTTTCGGATATCCAGGGGGCTGTATCATGCCTCTGTATGACGCACTCCTCGACGCCGATGTCAAACATGTCCTCTGTCGCCACGAACAAGCCGCCGCCCTCGCCGCCGACGGCTACGCCCGCTCCTCAGGCCGACTCGGCGTGTGTCTCGCCACTTCCGGTCCCGGCGCCACCAACCTGATCACTGGCGTCGCCAACGCTTATATGGACTCCATTCCCATGCTGGTGATCACCGGGCAGGTGCCGCGCGCCCTGATCGGCACAGATGCGTTTCAGGAAAGCGATATCCTGGGAATGACACTGGGAGTCGTTAAACACTCCTATCTGGTGGAAAACGCCAACGATCTGCCGCGCATCATGGACGAAGCCATTGCGCTGGCCATGTCCGGACGGCCGGGCCCTGTCTGGCTGGATATCCCCAAAGACGTTCTGCTGGAGGAACTGTCCACTGACCTGACGCCGGAGTCCCTCGCTCCTGAAAGCAACGTATTCGACGCCCAACAATGGGAAAATCCGTTAGGGCAGGCCCGTAAAATGATCAAGGCCGCCAAACGTCCGCTGATTTACAGCGGCGGCGGCGTCATGCTCGCCAAAGCGGTAACCAGCTATCGTCACTTCGCGGACGCCACAGGCATTCCACAAGTGGTGACATTGAAAGGCATCGGCAATCCCGGCAAACGCAATCCGCTCAATCTGGGAATGCTGGGCATGCACGGCTCCAGGGCCGCCAACGAGGCGGTGGAGCAATGCGACCTGCTCATCGTTATCGGCGCCCGCTTTGACGACCGCGCTACGGGCAAGCCGGGAGCCTTCGCGCCCAATGCGCGCATTATTCACATTGACTGCGACCACAGCGAGATCGGCAAAATAAAACGCGCCGACTGCGTGCTGCTGGGCGATATGCGGGAAATTCTGCGCGCGCTGCGTCAGCCTCTGGAGATCGCGGAGTGGCGCGATCAATGTGTGGCGGGCATGACTCTCAACGGATTCGCCGCCGCCTCAAACGAGGACGACCCTGCGCCAATTCAAGGTCCGGATTTTATCGCCACCATGGACAAAGTGACGCCTCCGGAAGCCATCATAAGCTGCGACGTAGGACAACATCAGATGTGGGTGGCGCAGTATTTTGACTTCAATCACCCACGCCAGCATCTGTCCAGCGGCGGACTCGGGACCATGGGTTACGGTCTGCCTGCGGCGATGGGGGCGCAATTCGCGAAGCCCGGCGCGCCGGTCATCAATGTATCCGGAGACGGCTCTTTCATGATGAACATGCAGGAGCTGGCTACGATCCAGCGTTACAGCCTGCCGATCAAACTCATCATTCTGGACAATCAGCGCCTGGGCATGGTGCGTCAGCAACAGGAACTGTTTTACGCCGGGCGTTACAGCGAGGTGGACCTCTCAGACAACCCGGACTTCAGCGCCATCGCCAAAGCGTTTGGCATCCCCGCCCTGACCATCAGCAAGCGTTGTCAGATGCGCCGCAGCATCGAAACCCTGCTCGCCTATCCCGGACCCATGTTGCTGCACGTGCATATCGAAGCAGACACCAACGTTTGGCCGATCGTAAAGCCCGGCGAAGCGAACACCGCCATGCTGGAGAACAGTCCAGCGACCACTACCGCCAATCAGCAAAAAGGAAAAGCCGCATGAACGCCAAACCACATCCGCAGACGATTTTCGAATGCAAAATATCCAGTCAGCCTGGTGCGCTGGAGCGCGTCATGCGAGTGGTGCGCGTACGCGGATTTCAGGTGGAAGACCTGCGTCTGCAGCGGTTGCCGGACGGCTATGAGGCGCAACTGACCGTTTCCGGCTCGCGCCCACCGGAAACCCTGTTGCGACAACTTCAGAAGCTGTTGGATGTGAAGGGGTTAAAAGCGCTCAATCAACCCACTCAGACCTCAACGCCTGAGCTGGCTTGCGCTTAAGCCGTCCCTGCCGGCGATGGGAGGAGTTTCCTACTCCCCCATCGCCGCAGCGTCCCGCCGCTCCTTCCTTTATGAGCTTAATGCCCGCGATCGGCGATGTAGTCCGTGATCGCCGCGTAGAACTCCATTTCATCAAAAGTATCCGGCCCCACGCCGATCACATCGATGTGGTCCTGATTCAGCACATAGGCAAGCGATGTGGACTGCGCCTCAGTGGGACGATTCAAGTCGCTGACATAACCATACGCGGGCTGTGCATAGATGGAGTCCAATGATCCCCAACGCTCGTAATATTGCAGCCGCTCCCCTTGTTGCTGGGAATTGATCCCGACCAGACCATCGTCGTCACGTTGATTTGCGTTACCGTCGCCCTGCCCTGCAGCGCCGTCGTTATTACAGTCGTCCAGACAGTAGCCGTTGCCATCGATGTTAAACAGCCCTTCCGACACCAACCATAACGCCGGGTTCACATTCAGTCCGCTTTGCGCCGTCATCACTGACGCCGCATGCTCGATATAGGCGCCGCTGGCGGGATAGTTCTGATTGAACGCCTGCATCCCAGTAGTGGCGCCATCTGCTTCATAGTCGCTATAAACCAGTTGTTTGGCCGCCGCCACTGCGTCGTTACCCGCAGCGTAAACGACATTACCGTAGAAGTTGGCCAGCACTTCCACAATGGAGTCGCGGAAATTATCGAGTACGAATTTAGCGACGGGAGAGCCCCGGTGCGGAGAGGAAACGCTGACGTGGGTTTTCACCACCCGATAGCCTTTACGTTCGTAGAGCACGCGCGCCGCTTTGCGGCTGTCTACGCCTCCCTGTGAGTGAGACACCAGATTGACATAGCGGTTACCGCTGGTGGCCATATAGCTTTCGATATTATCAGCCAGTTGCTTACCGCGGACTTCGGAGCTATGAAAAGGCTGTACGGCGGAAACGTAGCTTTGTTGGTTGTCGTTGATGTCGCCGTTGCAGGCGATTTCCAGAAATTTATCGCAGGGATCAAGCACATAAGTGCCGAAATCGTCGCCCCAGTAATCCAGTCCCAGGATATTATTGAACCCGGCCATGCCGTGAGCGAAGACGATGGGGTGCTTGGTTTTATCTGCGTCCCAGGCCTGGGCGGCCGGCGCGCAGACCAACGAAGCGCAGACAAGCGCCGCCGGAACGGCCTTGAGCATTGGTTTCATGTTTTCAGTCCTCATTTTGTTTTTGTTGTAACGAGGTAATACGACTCTTTTGATCGTAATTCGGTTTTTATTTTTGTTTTACGCCGGCGCCGATACAGGTTACGTGGAGGAACTCCGCTCAGCGACATAATGAGTAAACCATAATATGAAGCGTAGTTCAGTTGTACCATCCCCCGAATGTGTGATGGCGCCGACAATATTTCCCATTAAAACTTAACCCGCAGTTGTTGCGGCGCCTTCAGGCTTGCATTCGTTCCGAGTAACCAATAACAATCCCAGGCATGACAAAAATAACAAACGCTACTTCACGTCGAAGCGCCGTCTTGATAACTGGCGGATTCGCTTTAACTCTGATGGCCGCCGTGTTTTGGCATGAGCGGCATTCCAGCGACGCCGCGACGCTACAAGCGCCGGCTGCGCCATCGCCAGCCATGACTGCAACGCTTCCGCAATCCACACCTTCCGTTCAGGCCACAAAGCCATCCCAAGACGCTCTCACTCAACGCAACCTGGAAGAAGAGGAGCTGATCGGCTATTTACAACGCACTTTCGGGACGTATATCCAACATCCCAAAGTTCAGGTCCAGGTTCTGGAAAAGCTGATGCGTTTCGTGCAAAGCCGCTATCCGGAAAACTGGCGTGAACAACTGGCTATTCTAGTTAGCGCCGCCTTTCCTGAACTGCAGGATAGGTTGATGCAGACCTTCGCCGCCCTGGAGACCTATACAGAGTGGATGAACAGCGAACGTTACGCCCTGATGTCACTGAGCGACGCAGAAAAGCGTACTCGCCTCTGGCAAAAGCGGGAAGCGCTGTTTGGCGAGCAGGCCTACGAGATATGGAAAGACCAGTGGCAGGCGGAGCAGTTTCAAGATCGTCTGGCGAACCTGGAACTATCATCCGCTCCGGTGGAAGAGAAAATTACGCAATATAAGCAACAAATACTGGCCAGTTTCCCTGATAAGGCCGAGCGTCTCATCGCTAATAAAAAGCAGGAACTGACCGACCGTTTTCTGAGCCTGCCCTCTGTGCAGGAGCAGTTGCGGGATATGCCCCCGGCGCAGCGCTATGCGCAACTACGCCACTTACGCAAAGAACTGGGAATGGATGAGGCGGCGCTGACCCGTTGGGAGGACCTGGATAAAACCCGCGACGAGCGACGGGCGAACGGCGACGCCTACATGGCGCAACGGCAGGCGTTAACGGGGGGTGACGCACAGAACGCCGCGAGCATTCAGGCGTTACAGCGTAAGTACTTCGGCAATGAAGCGGATATCATCGCCGCCGAAGAAGCCAGCGGCTACTTTCGTTTCGAGAACTCACAACAATACGGAATCAATTGAGGCTCACCAATCAATCTGATTGGTTTTGCGCCCCACTTCCTTGGCTTTTTCCGACCACTCGATCCAGGCGTCGGACTCCTGCACCTGCTGCAGATAAGGGTCAAGGTAAGGCTTGAGGTAACGATATCCGTATCCCCAGAAGTACTCCTCCGCCGCAACGCCAATCACCAGCATAAAGAAAACCACTCGTCCCCAGCGAATCGGCGGACGATAGCGGCGTTCTTTCTTGGCGACCTGAGACACATGCTTTTTGATCGCCTCCGTCTGCTTGGCCGCCGTTTGCGCGCGCAGGTTTTTCAACACCCCGCGAATATCCGCCATGGCCACTTCCAGGGAGGGGTAGCGTTTGTCTGGACGCGTCTCCAGCAGACGATTAATCAGCTCCTGCAGCCGGTTAGGAAGCTCGGTAAATCGCTTGCTGCGCACCAGACGCTGTCCGCGAACCACCGGCGGCTGACCGGTCAACGCGTGATAGCAGATAGCTCCCAACGCGAACATGTCGCCCAGAATGCCCTGGGCGTCCGCATTTTCGTACCAGTTCGGCTCGTCAGAATCGGTATAGTGAGCGCGCAAGCCAAAGTCCGTTAGCTTGATGGAGCCATCTTCGTCCAACAACAGGTTACTGGGACGCAAATTGCCATGCACAATCCGATTGCGGTGGGCGAACGCCAGCCCCTCCGCAATTTGCTCCGCCCACTCCACCACTTTCACCGCCGGCAGCGGCGCCAGCATTTGTTCCGCCATAGAGCCGCCAGGAAGATACTCGGTCACGATAACGTAACCTTTATCCACCTTCGATACCGCAAGAATCTTGCAGATATTGGGATGATTGAGCCGCGCCAGCAGCTTGTGCTCCTTGATCCCCGGCGTGTCACCCGGCAGCTTCTTCA